>DRJZ01000050.1 GCA_011052015.1 Acidiferrobacteraceae bacterium
ACAAATTTCTAAGTCATTGATTTATATGCTAGCTTAGAATCTTGTCACTTGTAGATCTGCGGCCGCGCAGCGGCATAAGAAACTCTGTGGCAAATATAGCTGAGTATTCGCTCAACATGGGAAAGAGCCACAAATATATGCAGGCGCGGCCTACATTCGCGCATCAATGCCCTAGGGAAATTCCGATCAATTGAACTTGAACCGTCAAGATGCCAAAACGCCAAGAATTTTCTTTATAAAAATCAACAATTTATTAGCTTGGCACCTTGGCGGTTGAGCACATTAATCAGAGGTTCCCTAGTTTACAGTACGCTATAGGACGCAGATTCAACCTTCGCCTATCAACGCCTTTAGTATACACCTCAGCGGTAAAACACTTCGACTTGGTCTTTTCCGGCCAAGTGACTTAAGCCCTCTAATACATCCGTACACGGCAGTACCTGCCATTCTGGACCCAAGGCCACCACGGCGGTGGCCTCTACGTTCTCATAATGAAGATAGACCGGGCAACTCTCTAGATGAAGGTGAGGCTTGAGGATGTCTTCCAAGCGGGATAGAAAGCCATTACTGGCATGACTCCGATCAATCTTGATCACTAGTCGCTTGGCCAAGGATTTCCTTGCCTGATCCAGGTCATGAATCTTGGACGCACTCATTTTGAATCCATCGGTATATTCATCCACGGTCACCTGGCCCTCAACGATGAGCAAAACGTCTTTGCGTAAAAGCTCGCGGCAGGATTTATAGGTATCTGCAAATACCGCAATCTCCAATCGGCCACTTCGGTCATCCAGAGTCATAAACGCCATCTTGTCACCACGTCGAGTGTTCATGGTGCGCAGGGCCACCACCAAGCCTGCAACCGTCAGGCTTCGGTCTTCTGTAGGGTTGACCTCTGAAATTTTACTGTCGACGATGCGCCCCAGTTCCACTTCGTATTGGGCTATGGGATGCCCGGTCAAAAACAGGCCCAGGGTGGCCCGTTCACCTTCCAGGCGCCTTTGCTCAGGCCATTGTGGAACATCGATATATCGCCGATCTGCGGTGTCTGCATGGTGTAATCCAAAAAAATCCTCCTGGCCAGAATCTCGGTCACGACTGGTCTGACCGGCAAGATTTAAGGCATCCGGCAAGGTTGCGCTGAGACTTGCCCGATGGGCCCCCAGGCTATCCAGGGCACCGGCCTGGATCATGGCGTCAAACACACGACGGTTGACTCGACCGGGTTCGATTCGCTGGGCCAAATCAAAAATATCTTTAAATGCGCCATCCCGATTGCGGGCCTCAAGGCAAGCCTCAATGGCGGACAGGCCGATACCCTTGATCGCCCCCAGGCCATAGAGAATTTTATCCTCACCCAGGGGCATAAAGGCATATTCACAACAATTGATGTCAGGGGGCAGGATTTCTATATCGAGGTCGCGACACTCGGCAGTCAGTCGCACCACCTTATCGGTGTGGTCCATGTCAGCAGACAGGGCAGCGGCCATAAATGAAGCGGGATAGTGAGTTTTTAGCCAGGCCGTTTGATAGGCAATCAAGGCATAGGCCACGGAGTGAGACTTATTGAAACCATAACCGGCAAACTTCTCCATCAGGTCAAAAATGTGCGAAGCCTGACTTTGGTTCACACCACGCGCAGTCGCCCCTTCCACAAACACCGAACGTTGTTTGGCCATCTCCTCGGGTTTTTTCTTGCCCATGGCACGGCGTAGTAAATCGGCGGCGCCCAAAGAATAATTTGCCAACACCTGGGCAATCTGCATGACTTGTTCTTGATAGAGAATGACCCCGTAGGTCGGTTTCAAAATGGGTTCCAGGTCAGGATGCGGATAGGCCACTTGGGCCCGGCCATGTTTGCGATTGATAAAATCATCCACCATACCCGACTGTAGCGGACCGGGGCGGAACAACGCGACCGAGGCAACAATGTCATCAAAACCATCCGGCGCCAAGCGTCGCAATACATCACGCATCCCCTGCGATTCCAATTGAAACAGGGCAACGGTACGACAGGACTTTAATAGCGCATAGGTCGCTTCATCGTCGGTGGGGATCTGGTCAATGCGTATGCTTGTCTCACCCTCCTGGGTGCACTTGGCGTTAATGATCTTGACCGCCTTATTGATAATGGTGAGGGTGCGCAATCCAAGAAAATCAAATTTCACCAGTCCCACGTCCTCAAGATCTTTCATGTCCAGTTGGGTCACCAACTGGGTTGCGCCCTGCTCACCGTAGAGGGGGGTGTAGTCCGTCAACGCCGTGGGCGCGATGACCACACCGCCTGCATGCTTACCCGCATTGCGAGGCGTGCCTTCCAGGGACATAGCCACATCAAGCAACTCCTTGACCTCGGTCTCCTGGTCATATCGCTGTTTGAGCAATTCCTCCTGCTGCAAAGCCTTTTCCAGGGTCATACCGATCTCGAACGGAATCGTCTTCGCCAGTTTATCGACAAAGCCATAAGGGTGATCGAGTACCCTGCCCACATCCCTTACCACCGCCCGTGCCGCCATGCTGCCATGGGTTATGATTTGCGCCACTTGATCCTGACCAAATCGCTTGGACACATATTCAATAACGCGGTCGCGACCCTCAATACAAAAATCAATATCAAAATCAGGCAAGGAAACGCGCTCTGGATTGAGGAAACGCTCAAACAACAATCCATGTTCAATGGGGTCGATCTCGGTGATGGATAGGGCATAGGCCACCAGCGATCCGGCACCGGAACCACGACCCGGCCCAACCGGTATATCATTTTCTTTGGCCCAATGAATAAAATCGGCAACGATCAAAAAGTATCCTGCAAAACCCATGGCATTGATGGTCTTGATCTCCATTTCCAGACGCTGGCGATAAGTGTCTAAACGGCTCTCCGCATCCGTCCCACTCCCCGCCGGCCCCAGGCCAAGTTTCAGTTCCAGGGCCTTGAGTCCCGCATGGGCCTTTTCCCGTAAGAGTTCGTCTACCGTTTGCCCCTCAGGCACAGGAAAGTCGGGCAGATAGTGCTTACCCAGATCAAAGCTAAGATTGCAGCGTTGTGCGATGGCAACACTATTGGTCAGGGCGGCAGGGATATCTGCAAACAACCTGGCCATCTCGCCGGTACTGCGGAAAAACTGTTGATCAGTAAACAGGCGTGGACGCCGACTGTCATTCAAGGTGCGCCCCTCTTGTATACACACACGCACCTCATGGGCCTCAAAATCCTCTGCGGTCAGAAACTGTACCGGATGGGTCGCCACCACGGGTAAATCAAGCCCTTGGGCCAGGTCCACTGCATAGTGTATATAGGCTTCCTGATGGGGGTGACCACTGCGTTGCAACTCAATATAGAACCGATCCTTGAATAGTTTGCCACAGTGATCTGCAAGCTGGCGTGCGCGTTCAGCGTTACCTGCCAGCAGCAACTGGCCGATCTCGCCCTCAACGGCCCCGGACAGGGCGATCAGACCGCTACACTGACCTTCAAACCACTGCATGTGCATGCATGGCCGAGTGGATATCTGGCCCTCGGTATAGGCCCGGGTCAGCAGGCGGTTGAGCTCATGGAAACCCACCTGATTCTGGCACAGCAGGAGCATACGAAAGGGCTGTTTGCCCTGCTCGGGGTTGTGAACCCATACATCACAACCAAAAAGGGGTTTGACACCCGCTCTGACTGCAACCCGATAGAGTTTGACCGCCGCGAACAAATTCGCCAGATCGGTGACCGCCACCGCTGGCATGTTGAATCGGCGAGCAGCATCCACCAAGTCGCCCACACGGACCGTGCCATCGGCAAGGGAGTATTCGCTGTGAACCCGGAGGTGAACAAATGGAACGGTCATAGGCCGATTTCACCCTAATTCGCGTCGCCAGGAAAGTGCCGTGAATATAGTGAGCAAAATGGGCAACTTAGCCAAGGGCATCACCGCGACAACGCCGCTTGACCGGCCCAAAACTCAGCCTGTGTATCGGTGTAATCCCCAGGTCATCCAGGGCCTGAATATGAACCGCAGTAGGGTAGCCCTTGTGACGGGCAAAGCCATATCCAGGATAATCCCGGTCCAGGCGGACCATTTCAGCATCTCGCTCCACCTTGGCCAAAATCGAGGCTGCGGAAATTTCTGCCACACGGCTGTCTCCTCTGACGATGGCGCGAACCTGGCAGCTCAATTTTGGTGCGTGGGGTCCATCGACCAAAGCCAGTTGCGGGGTCACAGACAGGGCCGTTACCGCCCGCTGCATGGCCAACAGGCTCGCCTGCAGAATGTTGATCTCGTCGATCTCTTCCACCTCGGCTCGCCCAGTGGCCCAACAATGGGCATCACGCTTAATAACTGTGGCCAACTCAGTGCGCCGCCGAGGGCTCAATTTTTTGGAATCTGCCAGACCGGCGATAAATCTGGCACTATCCAATATGACCGCCGCCGCCACCACCGGTCCCGCCAGCGGACCCCGCCCGGCCTCGTCCACCCCCACGGTGATACCAAATTGCCGCCGTAAGACCTCAAATTCCATTACCAACCCGCACCCGTAACAGTTCACACACCACCGCCGCCGCCCGACCATGGGCCCCGCGCTTCAATTCACTGTGCATATGCGCAAACGCCTGCTGGGCCTCTGCGACCACAACATCATCCTTGAAGTAGCGTTCGACCGCGTGCCCAATCTTCTCAGGTTCCGCGTTGGCTTGCATCAACTCCGGTACAACCTGCCGACCGGCGAGGTGATTGGGCATAGCGTAAAAATCCACGTGGGCAAACCATCGCACAAGCAAATAGGACAACCACGATATTCGGTAGGCCACCACCATGGGCCGCCGCAACAGCGCGGCCTCCAAGGCCGCAGTACCCGAAGCCAACATCACCACATCGGCAGCCGCCATGGCTTGATGTGATTGACCTACCTGGGTGGTGATTGGCAGATCTTGCCCCTCTGCTGCCAACAGTACCTTGAAATAGGTTTCACTACGTTCATCCACAAACGGCGCGATAAAATGGAGCTCAGGATTTCGTTTCAGCAGCCAGTTGGCGGTACGAATAAAAAGTGATCCCAGGCGTCTGATCTCGCTCATTCTACTCCCAGGCAGTATGGCAATGAGGGGTTTATGGGGGTCCAGACCCACCCTGGTACGGGCAACATCCAACGTTACAGGCGGGCCAATCTCATCGGCCATGGGGTGGCCTACAAAACTAACGGGTACATTGTGTTTGCGGTAATAGTTGGCCTCAAACGGGAACAAGGTCAACATGTGGTCCACGGCACGACTGATTTTATGGATACGATACCCACGCCATGCCCAGACAGTCGGACTGACATAGTGCATAACCGGTATACCCCGCCGGCGAAGCTTGTACTCAAGGGAGACATTGAAATCCGGGACATCGATTCCAATAAACAAGTCCGGTGGATCGGCGCTAAAGTGGTCAACCAAGGATTTCCGTATCTTTACGATATCGAACAACTTCTCTGCCAGACCGTCCAGACCCATGACCGAGATGCGCTCCATAGCATACATTTGTTGACAACCCTGGGCTTGCATGAGCGGTCCACAAATTCCTCTCATCTCAAGTTTGGGGAGATTTTTCTTAAGCTCCTGCAATAAACCTGAACCCAATAAGTCGCCTGAATGTTCACCCGCGACAATGCCGATGCGCACCACGGAGGTCGAAAGCTGGGGCTTATAAGCTGTTGGTACCGTATCCAAGGGTCACTACTGTCCCGTGAACTCCCTCTCCCTCCGGGAGAGGGTTGGGGTGAGGGGGCAATGATTGGGAACCCGTTGTTTTTTATACCCTCTCATCCTGGCCTCCTCCCAGGGGCAGGAGGGATGGTTTCGATTTCCAATTTTCTCAACTCCATATCTGCGCTGTCATTGGTCGCACTGTTTGCCCTGCTAAGTCAAAGTGCTACATATGCGTCCCCACGCAAGAGCGTGGGGACGAGAAAAAGAAACAGAGGAAAAAATCTCGGCGACCTTGGCGTCGTGGCAGTTAAGAACTTTTCATGCTACCGGATGATGCCTCGATCCGAAGTTTGTATAAATTCTACCAATCGTCCCACTTCCGGGGCCTCAAGTGACAATGACTTCATGGCCTCAATGGCCTGCTCCAGGCGCAAACCGGAACGGTATAGCAATTTATACGCCTTTTTAATTTGCGCCATCGCCTGCTCTGAAAACCCACGGCGGCGTAAACCTTTCACATTGACGCCACGGGGTTGGGCGACATTTCCTGCGGCAATAAAAAAAGGCGGTATATCCTTGAAAGTTGCGGTTCCAATGGCCGTGATGCTATGGGCGCCCAGGCGGCAAAACTGGTGCACCAGGGTGTAACCCCCCAAGATACTGTAGTCGCCAATTTCCACGTGCCCGGCAAGACTGGCGGAATTCACGAATATGGTATGGTCACCCACCTGGCAGTCATGGGCGATATGACAATAGGCCATAATCAAATTGTCATGACCAATCCGGGTTACACCTTTACCTTGAGTGGTGCCGCGATTGAGCGTGCAATATTCTCGAATGGTATTGCGATCACCGATCTCCAGGATCGTCTCTTCGCCTCGGTAGCCCAAATGCTGCGGGGCATCGCCAATAGAACTGAATTGATAAATCTTGTTGTCTTTACCAATATGAGTGGGGCCATTTAGCACGACATGGGGACCAATCCAACTTCCCTCGCCGATAACAACACCCGCACCAATGATTGCAAACGGACCCACATCAACGCCCTCTGCAATCGTTGCATCGGGATCAACCACCGCACTAGGGTGGATCACTCATTATCCTTATAGGTAAACATGACACTCGCGGTGCAACACAAATTATCCTCTACCGACCCTGTTACTGCACATTTCCACATGCTGCGAATTTCACGCTCGAGTTCTACCTGAATAACAAACTGGTCACCCGGTTCTACAGGTCGTTTAAATCTGGCTTTGTCTATACCTACAAAATAGTATATGCGCTTGTCGTTTGCCTTGGCGTCAATACCTAATGACGCCAGAATGGCCGCTGCCTGAACCATTGATTCCAACATCAGCACCCCGGGCATCACCGGCCGATAAGGAAAGTGCCCCTGAAAGAAAGGTTCATTGAAAGTTACATTTTTAATCGCCGTCAGTTTCTCGCCTACGGTGTAATCAAGCACTCGATCAACCAACAGAAAAGGATACCGATGAGGCAGATATTCGAGTATCTTGTGAATATCAAGATTGGTCACTTTTTACTCCCGCTAAACAATATATCAATTTTCTTCTCCAAGATTTTTATACGCCTGACATTGTCATCCAGCGACCTCATTCGAGCCGCATTTTTTTTCCACACACGATTTTCTGCCAGCGGCAACACTGAGGAGTAGACACCTTGCCGATGTATAGAATGTGTAACCAGGGATGTTGCGGTAATATGAACGTCGTCAGCAATCACCAAATGATCAAGCACCCCGGCACGGCCTCCAAAGGTACAACGCTTGCCAATGCGGGTGCTTCCGGCAACAGCCACACAACCTGCCATTGCGGTATTTTCACCAATAATGACATTGTGTGCGATATGAATCTGGTTGTCCAAAATAACACCGTTTTCAATCACCGTATCGCTCAGCGCCCCCCTGTCGATAGTAGTGTTGGCCCCTACGCTCACTTTGTCACCTATCACCACAGCCCCAAGCTGGGGAATGGGCACCCACGCCTCACTATCCTTTGCGAACCCAAAACCATTGGCACCAATAACCGCGCCGGCATAAATTCTACAATTGCTGCCAATCTGTGTGCCCTCATAAATTGATACATTGGCATGCACCTCATTGTGGTCACCCATCGTAACATTCTGGCCAATCCAGGCACCGGCACCTACAACACACCCCTCACCCAGTCGAACGCCCTCTTCAATGACCGCATTGGCGCCGATCGAGCAACTCTGGGGAACCGTGGCACTTGCATGGATGTCTGCCGAGGGGGCCACCACGGGGGGTGTGGGTATCTGGGGGCACAAAATTGACGCCACCCGTGCAAACCCGAGGTGAGGGTCTGTTACGATCAGGCAACGTCCAGAATAAAACTCCGCATCCTGCCGGCACAGGATGACTGCACCGGCCTGCGTCGCGCTTAAATATCTGCGATACACGGACGAACCCAGGAAACTTATTTCCTCCGGTCCAGCATCCTGTAGCGACCCTACGCCGGAGACCCCATAGTTGGCGTCTCCCTCAAGTTCAGCATTGAGATGCTTCGCCAACTCACCAAGCGTCATAGGCATACCAGCGCCACACCTATTTACCACGCAGCTTTTGTAGCACCTTATCGGTTATATCGATTCTGTCACTGGCATAGACCGCACCCTCGTGAAGCACCAAATCAAAATTCTCTGTCTTGGCAATATCCACTATGGCCTTATAGACAATTTTCTGTAATGCACCGAGCTCTTCGTTGCGACGTAGATTGTAATCTTCACGAAACTCTTGAGAGGCCCTTTTAAGATTTCGCCGCATACTCACAAGCTCGCGCTCTTTTTTACGCCTGACCGTATCTCCAGCACTGTTGGCCAAGTTTTCCAATTGCTTCTCCAGTGCCCGGAGACCACTCCTATTCTTTAATATCTCTTTATCCCTTGGTCCGAACTCCTGCTCCAACTTCTTTCTGGCCTTTTCACCTTGTGGCGCCTGCTCAACAAGCTTGCCAATATCAACGTAACCAATCTTTAGTGTTTGCGCAACAACCGGGGGGGCTAGCACAAAATGCGCAAGCACCAGACCCATGAATATTGACAAAGATATCTTCATCACGCTCCGGAAACTCAGAAGAAACGACGTCCAAGGGTAAACTGGAAGGTTTCAGTTTCATCACCAGTTTGGCTATTAAGGGGTATCGCCCAGCTGACCGACAAGGGGCCCAGGGGTGAAAACCAGTTAAATGCAATCCCGGTCGAAAGTCGAATTTCACCTAACTCAATTCGTTCGCTCGCACCAAACACTTGTCCGGCATCAATAAAGAGACTCAGGCGTTTGTCACGATTGTCAGCCCCTCCCGGAAATGGAAACAACAATTCCACATTACCCAATATCAGCTTGCTACCACCGAGGGCTCGCGGTGTTGTCCCTGAGTCAAATGGCCCGAGCGTTCGAGACCTGTAGCCACGCACCGTTGATGCACCACCGGCATAGAAATTCTTAAAAAATGGCAGCACGGAAGTGCCTCCATAGCCGTTACCATAACCCATCTCACTGCCCACCTTGAAGATCAAATTTTTTGTAAGTGGTATATATCCGGTAGTGATATAACTCAGCTTATAATACTCAAGATCGCTACCTGGGATCGAAGCGTCTAGGGCCAAGCGATGCAACCAGCCGTCAGTTGGGTAGATATAACTATCTCGGGTATCGTGCGAGATGTTCGCATTAATCTTGAAGATATTATTGCGGGGATTGGCAGCGATAAACGTTGCGATTTCCGGTGGCGATGACGCAGTGGTCTCGAGGTTTATCCTCTCAAACCCCACACCAAGATTGACAGAGTTAAACTCGCTGATGGGGATTTTATATGATATTCCACCACCCAAGGTTTCAGTAATGTATTCAGCGATATTCGCCTGTCTTGCGCTTGCATCAATGCGCTGGCTAAATAACGTAAGGCCCCTGCTAATACCATCATCGGTGCTATAGGGATCAACGTACCGAATGCTGATGGTGTCAGAGACCTGCGAGTTGTCAATATTAACCTGTAGCTCTTTACCCGTACCAAACAGATTACGTTGAGACACTGCCAGTTGTAACAAAAATCCATCCGCATCGGAGTAACCCAAACCAAATAACAGACTACCCGTCGCTCGTTCTTTAACGCTTACGTTGACATCGACTTGGTCGCTAGTGCCGGGCACGGCTGGGGTTTCAATATTGATATCGTCAAAAAAACCCAGTCGTTGCAACCGCACCCTGGAACGTCTTACTGCCGCTGCCGAAAACCAGCTAGCCTCTAGTTGCCGCATTTCACGGCGCACGACTTCATCCCGGGTCGTGCGATTACCGCTAATATTGATTCTCCGCACATAGACCCTTTGCCCGGGGTCTATAAAAAATGTAAACGCGACGGTCTGTTTTTCCTTGTCCAACTCTGGAATGGCATTAACATTCGCAAAGGCATAGCCCTCGTCGGCCAAGCGGTCACCCATCAGCTTGCTGGTCCTGGATACTTCCTTGCGCGAAAATACTTCACCGGGCTTAAAGGTGACCAGCGCCAGTAACTCCTTCTGCGGCAACAGCGGCTTACCACCCAGCTTAAACTCAGACACCACATAGCGATCGCCTTCATGGATATTGACTGTCAAATAGATGTGTTGTTTATCCGGCGTAATGGAGACCTGGGTTGAATCAATATTGAAATCCAAATAACCCAGATCCTGATAAAAGCTGCGAAGCGTCTCCAGGTCTGCACTCAGCTTTTGTTTGGAATATTGATCTTTTTTGCTAAAAAATCTGAAGCGTTTCTTGGTTTTGAGGCTAAACTTTTTTAAAAGCTTTTCGTCTTTGAAGTTCTTGTTACCGACAATATTGATCTGTTTGATTCGTGCTTTCTCACCCTCAGTGACCTCAATGACGATGCCGACCCGATTTCGCTCCAGGGGTGTCACCGTAGTTTTAATGACTGCTCCATATTTTCCAAGTGAGAAATACTGAGATTTTAGTTCCTGCTCTACCTTATCCAGCAGCGACGGGTTGTATACACGGCCCTCAGTAAAACCCAACCGCTTCATGGCATCTTTTAGAATTTCGTCTTTGAATTCCTTGTTACCCACCACCTCAATAACAGAGATCGAAGGCCGTTCCTCGACGATCACGACTAATACCGCCTCGTCACGCTTGAGACTGACGCTTTTAAAAAAGCCAGTTTTGAAAAGAGCGCGTATTGACTCTTTAGAACTGGCCTCATCAAGACGATCACCTACTTTAACGGGCAAATAGTTGAACACCGTTCCGGGAGATATGCGCTGTAAACCCTCTACACGAATATCCTTGATAATGAAGGTTTCGGTAGCAACGGCCGGCATGACCATTTGAGTGAAAAGCAAGATACAAAAGACAATTTTTTTCATTGTTAGTCCGCCATCCCCACTGGGATCCATTATTGTAGTAATCGTGCGAGGTCGTTGTAAAAAGCCAGCCCCATCAGGCCGACCAGCAAGAGGATACCAATTTGTTGCCCCCATAGCATCACCCCTTCCGGGAGCGGCCCTCTGCGTATAGCCTCAAGCAGATAATAAAACAAATGTCCGCCATCTAATACCGGTATGGGCAACAGATTCAGCACCCCCAAGCTGATACTCACCAATGCCAAAAACAGTAGAAACTGGTCTATACCGACACGCACGGAATGACCCGCATATTGCGCAATCGTCAGTGGTCCGCTGATGTTTTTAGGCGATACCTCCAAAGTGACCATTTTTGCGAGCATACGCAAGGTCAACACACCCATTAACCAGGTGTTCCCTGTACCCCGCCACAGGGCCTCCAAGGGTCCATACCTGACACGAACGCGCAAGTCATCAGGCAAGGGGGGTGACATGACCCCTACACCAATCCGCCCGATCCTTTTACCACCCACCTCGACAGCAGCCGGCCGTAACTCAACGCTAATTCGCTGGCCACCGCGATCCAACTCCAGGGACAAAAGTTTCTCAGGGCGCTCTTGGATATACTTGACCACGTCCTTCCACTGCTCTACCGCCTTTCCATCCAATTCTACCATCCGGTCATTGACCTCAAGCCCGGCTTGATCTGCTGGTGACCCCGCTTGAATGGAACCCACAATCGGTTCGATTACCGGTCTATAGCCGTATAACCCCACGCCCCGCTCTAAAAATGCCCCATCAAGCTTGGCGGCCTCCAATTTACCAAAATCAAGCACCCTCTCGGTCACCCGGCCATCTCGATCACGTACCTCGATACTGACCCGGGATTGACTGATGGCTTGATTAAAAAGATACATGCGGTGTTCACTCCAGCTACGCACCTTGCGACCGGCTACCGTTATCAATTCATCGCCGACTTGAAAGCCACCGCGGTACGCAATCGAACCTTCTGTGACCTGCCCGACAACGGGCTTTACACCATCGATACCGAGCATAAATACCACCCAGTACGCCAAAATGGCAAATAGAAAATTGGCCATAGGACCAGCGAGTACCACCAAGGAACGTTTGACCAGGGATTGCCGATTAAAGGCGCGGTGTAAATCTTCCTTCGGGACCTCACCTTCATTTTCATCGAGCATCTTGACGTAGCCACCGAGGGGCAAGGCACCGATCACGTACTCGGTGCCGTCCACCTTGCCACGCCTCGTCCACAAGGGTTTGCCGAAACCTATGGAGAAACGCAATACCTTAACGCCCAGCTTAC
The DNA here is from genome assembly GCA_011052015.1 of Acidiferrobacteraceae bacterium. Lineage (GTDB taxonomy): Bacteria > Pseudomonadota > Gammaproteobacteria > HyVt-429 > HyVt-429 > HyVt-429. Next base: position 12,378 of record DRJZ01000050.1, read on the forward strand.
GGGCCACCCAAAAGTGTCCGTACTCATGCACGGTAACCAAAATACCCAGGGCTACAAAAAAACCGACTAAACTGTATAGAAACTCAATCACCGCATATCCTTAAATTTATGACTATGTGCTAATTTGGGTTACCCTCGTACTCCTTTGCAACCTATGTAAATAAGCTACGCACAGCGAAACCCGGCAAAATCAAATTACTTTGTTGGGCTTCGTCTCCAGGACTCCGATAATACCACGGGCGCACGCTCGGGCCTCCTGATCTGCCTGAAGCACTATATCGAGGCTATCGGCGGCGACACTCTCCATGCTCCCCAGGGTCTGCTCGATAATTGCCGGTATCCTGCCGAATGCCAATACCCCGTCCAGGAAGGCTGTCACCGCCTCTTCATTGGCGGCATTGAGTATGGTGGGGCTTGTACCCCCCACTAAAGCTGACTGTCGCGCCAATAACAAACATGGAAACCGTTTGCTATCCGGTGGCTCGAAATCAAGCCTGGCAACCTTGAATATATCCAAAGGTGAGACCCCCGACGTCATCCGTCCGGGCCAAGCCAGAGCATGAGCTATGGGGGTACGCATATCCGGGTTGCCCAACTGCGCCAATACCGATCCATCCACATATTCCACCATGGAGTGAATGACACTTTGGGGATGTACCACAATATCAATTTCGTCTGGGCCACAAGCAAACAGCCGACAGGCCTCGATCAGTTCCAGGCCCTTGTTCATCATGGTGGCAGAGTCCACCGAGATCTTGGGGCCCATAGACCAATTCGGGTGTTTACAAGCCTGGGCAGGAGTCACATTGGCCAGCGTCTGTGGGTCACTGCTGCGAAACGGCCCCCCCGAACCGGTGAGGAGAATTCGCCTGACCCCCATTGCTGCCAAACCCTGGCTCGCCGATACCTCCCCGGCCACCTCGAAGCGATCTGGCAGGCATTGGTAGATGGCATTGTGTTCGCTGTCGATGGGCAGCAGGGCCGCACCGGCCTGTCTGGCATTTTGCATAATGATATCCCCCGCCATCACCAGGGGTTCCTTATTGGCCAGAAGGACCTGCTTAGCACTTTTCACCGCTGCCAGGGTAGGCAACAATCCAGCGGCGCCGACAATAGCAGCCATCACAATCTGGGCCTCGGGATGTGTGGCCGCCTTTTCTAGTCCTTGCTGGCCAGTTTGCACCATCACATCAAGGCCTTCTGCTTGCACCCGCTGACGTAAAAGCCGTGCCGACTTCTCATCTTTGAGTACCACCAGCTTGGGGTGGTAGCGGCGGCATTGCTCCAGCAACCGGTCAACCTGACGGTTTGCGGTGAGTGCCACTATACGGTATCGGCCAGGATGGCGGGCAATGACATCTAAGGTGCTGACGCCAATGGATCCGGTTGAACCGAGGATACTTACGCCTTTCATTGCCTATGCCGGTGAAGAAAAAGTTAGAGACCTTTTAGCAACAACCAACCCAATGCAAAAATCGGGGCAGCAGCGGTGAAACTATCAATCCGGTCAAGTATACCACCATGACCCGGAAGCAAATTACCACTATCTTTGGCCCCTGCCTGGCGTTTGATCACGCTTTCAAAAAGATCGCCCACCACAGAAAAAAGACCACTGGCCAAGCATAGGCTCACCCACATCAACAACGTCGTAGCCCCAAGCTGCCACACTGTGGCGCCCAGAAAGACGGCTACGAGCAAAACACCGGCCAATCCTCCACTCAAACCCTCTACGGTCTTGCCAGGGCTTAAACGGGACGCCAGGCGAATCCGCCCCCTGGCCTTACCTGCAAAATAGGCTGCGATATCGGCGCCCCAAATAACCAGAAACAAAGACAACAGCAACCATGGCCGCTTAAGGTCGATGGCATGAAGCATCACCGCAGCGTACCAGGCAGGCACCAGGACTACGACCCCAGCTATAAGCACGAAAGCTCGAGACTGTAGCTGTATGCCACGGGTTTGCAGGCGAAACAACAAAACGACAATGGCAAACCACCACCCAACACCCACCAGCAGTGGCCAAACCTCAGGAAAGGCATAGCGATAACACACTACGCCGATTGCAGCGATAATCGTGCTATAGAGAAGCCGAAATTCGATGCGGATCAGGCCCGCAAGCCGAGACCATTCCCAGGCCCCACCCAATACCACAAGTCCGAGCACAGCTGCGAACGCCCCCCCTGACAACCCGAATAGCACTCCAAACAGCACCACGGCCATGACAATGGCCGTAATAATACGCGCCTTAAGCATTCGTCGCCTGGTCGATTTGCTCTCCGGTCTGCCCAAACCGCCGCTGACGTTTTGAGAACTCCTGCAAGGCACTCAAAAATTTATCCTCATTGAAATCTGGCCACAGCACATCGGTAAAATAGAGTTCCGCATAGGCCAATTGCCACAACAGGTAATTACTCAGGCGTTGTTCACCACCCGTACGAATAAACAAATCGGGTTCCGGCAAAAAACTGGCGCATAAAAAGTTTTCCACCGTCTCCTCGGTGATGGCACGATCATTCAGTGCTCCCGACTGCACCTGATTGACTATTTTTCGACAGGCCTGGGCAATATCCCATCGCCCACCATAGTTGGCAGCAATGGTCAGGGTGAGGGTTTGATTGTTACGTGTAAGACTCTCGGCATCCTTGATTAGAGATGTGATGCGCTCGCCAAAACGGCCCAGATCACCGATGACATATAACTTCACGTCATTGTCATGAAGTTTCTTAACCTCGTTTTCGAGCGCACTGGCAAACAAGTCCATGAGTAATTGCACTTCACGGGCAGGTCGCCGCCAATTCTCGCTACTAAAGGCAAATAAGGTAAGGTATTTAACGCCGTTTTCACCGCATAGGCGTACCAGATTACGCACCACTTCCATCCCCCGTCGATGACCGGCGATCCGCGGCAACCCTCGTTTGCGGGCCCAACGACCATTGCCATCCATGATTATCGCAACATGCAATGGCACAGTACGGCCACCGTTAGAGGTCTTTTTCAGGCGTCGAAACGACAGCAATTCTTTTAATTTAGCAACCAAGTGTCTTAACAGGGGATGAGACATCCCGCTCCTGTCAGAGGGTTAAACTTGTGTCGATCACCTTAACCTAAACCTTTAAGATGTCTTTCTCCTTGGTCTCGATCATTGCATCGATCTGCGAGACAAATCGGTCGGTGATCTTTTGAATCTCTTCCTGACCACGCTTTTCTTCATCTTCCGGCAATTCCTTATTTTTCAATAACTCCTTCAGCCGGTGGTTGGCATCACGACGTATATTACGCACCGCTACACGCCCGTTTTCTCCTTCACTGCGAACCAATTTGGTCATTTCTTTACGCCGTTCCTCCGTCAGAGGGGGTAACGGTACGCGAATAACCTCACCGGCGGTCACTGGATTGAGGCCCAGGTTGGCCTCCATGATGGCCTTTTCGATAATGGGGACCAGTGATTTTTCCCACGGTGTCACCGTCAAGGTGCGGGCGTCTGCAACAGCCACCGCAGCGACTTGACTCAAAGGTGTCACAGCACCATAGTAATCCACGCGAATCGGCTCCAGCAACCCGACACTGGCACGCCCGGTACGCAGGCGGGAAAGTTCATTCTGCAATGCCTGCACACTCTTGATCATCCTGCCTTCGGCATCTTTACGTATCTCAGCAGTCATAGTTTACCTTCTCGATTAATCAACGTCCCGACATGTTCACCGCTCACCGCTGCCAACAGATTCCCTGGACTCTGGACATCGCATACCCGCAGCGGGATATCGTTCTCGCGGCACAAGGCAACTGCGGCGGCATCCATGACGCCGAGTTGTTGTTCCAAAACAGCGTTATAACTTAATACATCATAACGTGTCGCTTTCGGGTTGGACAGGGGATCGGCACTATAGACACCATCAACCTTGGTCGCCTTGACCAGCAAATCGGCTTCGATTTCAGCGGCACGCAAACTCGCAGCGGTATCCGTGGAAAAAAAAGGGCTACCGGTACCCGCCACAAAAATCATCACCCGATTGCACTCAAGATGGTGCAGTGCGTGTTTGTGACTAAAGGGCTCAATGGCGTAACCAATTTTGAGGCCTGACTGGAGCCGTACCGCAATACCCCGGCGCTCCAAATTATCTTGCAAGGCCAGACCATTGATCACCGTGGCCAACATCCCCATGTGGTCTGCGTTGACACGGTTCATGCCTGAAGCGGCCGAACTCACGCCCCTGAAGATATTACCCCCACCGATGACCACAGCAACTTGGCACCCGGTGGTAACGACCTCAGCAACTTGTTCGCAATAATAGTCCAATGTCTTGGGATCAATACCATAGGCATGGTCCCCCATCAGGGCCTCGCCACTGAGTTTTAGCAGGACGCGCCGACACTTTCTCGCCAAGGCTTAGCCTCCCTTGGCCTGGGCCATCACTTCGGCGGCGAAATCCTCGACCTTTTTTTCGATTCCCTCACCCACTTCAAAGCGGACAAACTGGCTCACTTTGGCGTTTTCACCTGCGAGCAACTTAGCGACCGATAACTCGGGGGCTTTGACGTAGGATTGACCCTCAAGACAAACTTCGTTGACATGCTTACGCAACTTTCCGCTCACCATTTTTTCAATGATTTCAGGGGGCTTGCCACTTTCCTCGGCCTGGGCAATAAAGATCGCCTTTTCTTTTTCGATCGATTCCTGGGGAACCTGATCCGCGCTGACACACAACGGCCTGCTGGCGGCAATGTGCATGGCAATATCGCGTCCAAGACTGGCTACCCCGCCACTGGACTCGACTAAAACACCAATCCGGACGCCGTGCAAATAAATGCTGATCTGAGTATCGGCCTCAGCGGCAAAACGCACAAAACGGCGAATATTGATGTTTTCACCGATCTTATTTATCAACGCAGAACGGGCGGCTTCAACGTCCTGGCTCTCACCCGGTAAAGTCATGGCCAACAGGGCATCGAGGTCGGCTGGATTTTGATCCATTGCAAGTTGCGCTAGGGCGTTTGCAAAATCTTTAAATGCGGGCTCTTTGGCAACAAAATCGGTTTCGCAATTGAGCTCTACCAGCGCGGCAACTTTTCCATCTTCACTGGCATAGCTACCTATGACGCCCTCAGCAGCAATGCGTCCAGCCTTCTTTTCCGCCTGCACCTCACCCTTGGTGCGCAAAAGCACCAGTGCGGCGTCTTCATCACCTTGGGTCTCGGCAAGCGCTTTTTTACATTCCATCATGCCTGCGCCACTACGCTCGCGCAGGGCCTTTACCATGGAAGCCGTAATACTCATTAGAACCACCTCGTATCTATTATTATGCACATGAACTCGTCTTTGTAGATAATGTGCATGACCATAGGGATCTACCCGAATGGCATTAACGCTTAAGCTGAAATAATCTATTCGTCATTCCGGGATGACAGTGGTATTGGGCTTTAAGATTAAGCGCCATTTGGATACACCCTATCATTAACAGCTTTTAGTTTTCTTTCCCGGCAGACGCCTTCTTGGTCACCGTCTTTTTCTTGACCACTTTTTTAACGGCCTTTTTAACAGTTTTGGTGGCAACCTTTTTCTTGACGGCCTTTTTCTTGACAGTCTTTTTCTCCGTATTGTCGTCTATAGTGTCTTTCGCTTTAGGCACCTTTTTGTCTTTTTCAACCTCGGCCAGGACTTCTTCGGCGTCATCACTGTCCATCTCTACATATTCTTCTTCCTTGCGCCCAGGTAACTGGGTCGCCGCAGCCTCTTGCCCGGCAAGCACTGCGTCTGCAGCCGCCGAAACATACAAGCTAATGGCCCGGATAGCATCGTCGTTCCCAGGAATCGTATAGTCCACGTCGTCAGGAGCGCAGTTGGTATCCACCACCGCGATAACTGGAATCTTGAGTTTTTTGGCTTCGGCAACCGCTATATCTTCATGGCCGATATCGACAATGAATAGGGCATCGGGCAACTTCGCCATATCCTTGATACCGGCGAGACTGCGGTGCAGTTTACTGCGCTCCCGATCCAGTTTCAAAACCTCCTTCTTGGCCAGTTTGAGCAAACTACCGTCTTCACCCATGACCTCAAGCTCCTTGAGGCGACGAATGGAGTTTTTAACGGTCTGAAAATTGGTCAACATCCCACCCAGCCAACGATGATTTACATAGGGGGAGGCACAACGGTTGGCCTGCTCGCCAATAATCTCGCCGGCCTGGCGCTTGGTGCCGACAAACAGGATCGTGCCGCCATTGGCGGCCAGCTTATTCAAGAAGGTCATGGCCTCCTTGAGCATGGGTACGGTCTTTTCCAGATTAATGATATGGATTTTGTTGCGTTCGCCAAAAATATACGGGCGCATCTTGGGAGACCAATAACGGGTCTGGTGGCCGAAATGCACACCGGCCTCCAGCATTTGACGCATGCTGACATTACTCATATTCTCAACTCTCCGTTTCGGGTTCATCCACCGTGGATTCAGACGCCAACCCTACCGTCTTAAGCAGGGCACCCGGACGTCCAAATGGGGTCCACGTGAGTTTTAGGGGTCTTCCTGGCGGCCGGGTAGGCCTGATCCAGTGAAGACTGGGTAGTAACGTGTGTAAGCCCCTTCGCGCCCTAAATTAATCAAGTAAGGTGCAAAAAAGGCGCTGTCTTATACCACAATCACCCCCCACCCACAACGCTGGTCCCAGGGACCATTTACCGGCATCATCCGGGGAACCCCCACAGGACAGCCACGCCACGAAACAATGGCCAAGACCCAAACTTGGGCTCACATTATAAGTGTAATCCAGAAAAATGACCGTAAAAACCAAGACCGCAGAAGAAATTGAGAAAATGCGCACTGCCGGACGTCTGGCGGCAGATGTGCTGATAATGATTGAACCCTATGTCGTCGCCGGTATCACCACGGATGAATTGGATAGAATCTGCCACGACTACATCGTAAACGAACAAGATGCCATTCCTGCGCCGCTCAACTATCATGGCTTTCCCCGGTCTATCTGCACATCGGTCAACCATCAGGTCTGCCACGGTATCCCGAGCGACCGGAAAATGAAGAAAGGCGACATCATCAATATTGATATCACTGTCATTAAAGAGGACTACCACGGCGACACCAGCAAAATGTTCTTCATCGGCACACCTTCGGTGAAGGCCAAACGTCTCGCCGAGATCAGCTACGATTGTCTTCGTCTTGGCATGGGTGTGGTCAAGCCCGGGGCCCACTTGGGAGATATAGGGCACCGTATTCAGCGTCATGCCGAAGACCACCACTGCTCAGTGGTGCGCGAGTACTGCGGCCACGGGATTGGCCGTAAATTTCACGAGGACCCTCAGGTCCTGCACTACGGTGAACTGGGTACGGGCCTGCGGCTGGAGGCGGGCATGACCTTCACCATCGAACCCATGATCAATACCGGGCATAGAGCGGTCAAATTATTAGCGGACAACTGGACCGTGGTGACACGGGATCACAGTCTGTCGGCACAGTGGGAACATACTATACTGGTGACCGAAGACGGCTATGACGTACTTACCGTCAGACCAGAAGAATCATTCTGAAGTTCTGCCCAAAATAGAGTCTGGTCATGCCATTATCCAAAGCAAAGCTTTTTAATCCTAAGGAGTTTGTCACTGATCTCAATGGTGATCGTTCACCTTTAGATGTTTTCCGCGCCTACCTTAGAAAAGGACGAAAGACTCTGCATGCCGCGCACCTCAAGTCGGCCCCAGGTCAGGATATCGTCCACCACCATGCCTGGTTAGTGGATCAACTCCTGATCCAGGCCTGGACCCTGCACCTGGAGAAACTGCAACCCACCCACGAGGCCGCACTCATAGCCGTAGGCGGATACGGCCGCAGTGAACTGCACCCTGGGTCTGATGTGGATCTTATGTTCTTGCTTGGAGGCAATCACCACAAAAAAGTCCAGTCTTTCTGCGAAGCCTTTTTGCGATTTTTATGGGATATGGGCCTGGAAGTCGGTCACAGCGTGCGAACAATACAAGATTGCGTCAACGAATCAAAAAAAGACATTACCGTCGCCACCAATATTCTGGAATCTCGTTTACTGCATGGCAACCCAAAGCTATTCCAGAAAATGTTGAAGGCCACTGCGCCACCCAAAATATGGTCATCCAAAGCCTTCTTCGAGGCCAAATGGCAGGAACAACTTGATCGCCACCACCGCTATCACGATACCGCCTATAACCTCGAGCCCAATCTCAAGGAAGGCCCGGGTGGGCTGCGCGATATACAGATGGTGGGTTGGGTGGCAAAACGTCATTTCGCAGCAGAATCCATTCACGACTTAGTAGGCCACGGGTTTTTGACTGAAGAGGAACATCGGGGTCTTATACGCGGTAGAAACTTCTTATGGCGAGTGCGTAACGGGCTGCATTTCATCGCTGGCCGACGTGAAGATCGTTTGTTGTTTGATCATCAGCGTAGCCTGGCCAAGGAATTTGGCTACCAAGATCGCCCAGGAAAGTTGGCAGTCGAACAGCTTATGAAGCGTTATTACAGGACAGTCAAGGAATTGGCCCTGTTAAACGAAATTCTGCTACAACATTTTCAGGAAGAAATATTAAGTCAAGGTAAGACTAAGAAGAAGAAAATCAACAGGAGGTTTCGGAGTCACAATGGTTTTCTGGAGCTCACCAACCCAAAGGTCTTTGAGCACTCCCCTTTCGCCATGCTTGAACTGTTCCTGTTAATGGCAATCAATCCCGGCCTAAAAGGGGTGCGGGCCAGCACCATTCGGTTGATACAAAGCAACCTGCATCGTATCGACAATGAATTCAGAAAGGACATCGCCTGCCGTAGCCTGTTCATGGAGATTATGCGCCAACCCCAAGGCATCACCCATAGTTTACGGCGCATGAATGCCTACCGGGTCCTGGGCGCCTATCTTCCCAATTTCGGCCGCATCGTTGGCCAAATGCAACACGATCTTTTTCATGTTTATACCGTTGATGAACACAGCCTGTTTGTGGTGCGTAATCTACGTCGGCTCGCAGTGCCCGAATTTAAGCATGAATTTCCTCTCGAAAGTACGGTGATCAGCGGCCTGTTTAAAACTGAACGCCTCTACATCGCCGGGTTGTTCCACGACATTGCCAAAGGCCGGGGCGGTGACCATGCCAAACTGGGCGAAAAAGATGTCATCGTCTTCTGCCACCAGCACGATATGAGTGCATATGACACTCAATTTATTGCTTGGCTGGTACGCAACCACCTCATAATGTCATGGACCGCACAGCGCGAAGACATCTCTGACCCGGAGGTGGTAATGCGATTCGCCGAAAAGGTCGGGGAGCAGGAACGCCTGGATAACCTCTATCTATTAACTGTTGCCGATATCCGAGGAACCAGCCCGAAGGTATGGAATTCATGGAAGGGCCGGCTATTATCCCAACTCTATACCGCCACCACCCGAATTTTCAGGCGCGGTTTTAGCAACCCAGTACGCATTGAGGAACGCGTCGCCGATCAGAAGCAACAAGCCCTGGCTATTGTAAACGGTTCCAGCACCACGTCTGACCACATACTGGAGTTGTGGGAGACCTTGGGCGATACGTATTTTGCGCGCTACGATGCGGAAAGCATCGCTTGGCACGCACAATCCATCGCCCAGACCGAAGCAACCCGCTTGCCCTTGGTTGCTGCGCGCTACCATCCTGAACATGAAGTCATTGAAGTTTTAATCTACGCTCCGGCCAAAACTGATCTCTTCACCACCCTCACCGGTGGCTTTGATCGTATGAATCTCAATATCGTCGACGCTCGCCTGCATATTTCTACTGCGGGCTTTGCCCTGGACACCTTTGTGGTGTTGGACAACAGCGGCGCCGATCAGAGCCGAAACGGGTTTCTAGGCCACATCGAAGAGCAACTCCACCAACAAATCCTGGCGCCAAAAGCAGGCAAGCACCCTCTACAAATCAATCTTCCCAGAGCGCTCAAACAATTTCCCATCCCCACACGCACCCAATTCTCCGAATCTGCCAGCGGCCTCACCACTGTACTCGAAGTCGTGGCGCAAGATCGCCCTGGGCTTTTGCATCAGGTGGCGCTTGCCCTTCTAGCCTGTAAACTGCGTGTTCAGACCGCCAAGGTGTCCACTTACGGTGAACGCGCCGAAGATATCTTCTATATCACTGACCGTGACAATCGGCCCATCAGTGATCCGCAATTACGGGCATGTATGGAGAAGGAGATCGCTCAACGCTTGGGCCAGACAACCGGCCCCCAACAGGATTGGGTGTTTTAGCAAAGTCCAATATTAGGTATTGACACCCGGTATCAAAGAATCCCTTTGAAGCTGTTACACTTATAATGCACACCAAGCGATCAGCCTCGCTGGCACAATACGCACCCTGAGGAAGAGAGTCACATGAACGACACACAGCAAATCATAGAAGACGCATTTGAGCGCCGCGCCGACATTACCCCTAGAAATGTGGAAACGCAGGTCAAAGATGCAGTTGTGAGCGCCATTGAACAATTGGACCGGGGTGATATACGTGTCGCTCAAAAACATGACGGTCACTGGATCGTCAATGAGTGGCTTAAAAAGGCCGTGTTGCTCTATTTCCGAATCGAAGACAACCGCTTTATCAAGGGTGGCTTTACCAACTACTTTGATAAGGTGCCCTCAAAATACGCTGATTATAGTTCACGAGATTTTCGCCAAGGTGGCAGCAGGATCGTCCCACCCGCCTCGGTGCGCCATGGTGCCTATATTGCACCCAGCGTGGTGCTCATGCCCAGCTATGTCAATATCGGTGGCTATGTGGACGAAGGGACCATGGTCGACACCTGGGCCACCGTCGGCTCCTGCGCCCAAATCGGGAAAAATGTACACCTATCCGGTGGTGTGGGCATCGGCGGTGTGTTGGAACCTGTTCAAGCCGCACCTACCATCATTGAAGACAACTGTTTTATCGGCGCCCGTTCCGAGGTCGTGGAAGGTGTTATCGTCGAGGCCGGCTCGGTCATCTCCATGGGCGTGTTCATTGGCCAGAGCACTAAAATTCTGGACCGCGCGAACGGTGAGATCAGCTACGGCCGAATCCCCGCCGGGTCCGTGGTGGTCTCCGGCTCCTTACCCGCCAAAGACGGTAGCCATAGCCTGTACTGTGCAGTCATAGTTAAACGGGTAGACGAAAAGACCCGGTCCAAAGTGGGCATCAATGAACTGCTCAGGGACATTTGATCTCATCAATCCAGCGTCTTGTCTGAAATGATGACCCCCACCCTGGAGTTGGCCATGGCGCTTATTACCCGGCCCTCGGTGACCCCGGAGGACCGGGGTTGTCAGGCACTGCTGTGTGAACGTCTTGGGGCCATCGGGTTTGCCATCGAATCCATGCCCCATGGTGACGTCCAGAATTTCTGGGCGCGGCATGGCCAATCTGGCCCCTTAATCGTGTTCGCGGGCCACACCGATGTGGTCCCTGCCGGCCCTGCCGAGGCCTGGACAAGCGATCCTTTCTTGCCCGAGATTCGAGACGGTTATCTCTATGGTCGTGGCGCCGCCGACATGAAATCCTCTCTGGCCGCCTTTATTACTGCAAGCGAAGATTTTGTCTCACGGCATCCAGATCACAACGGCTCCATTGGGTTTCTTATCACCTCCGATGAGGAAGGCCCGGCAACAAACGGGACCGTACAAATCGTCAATACCCTACAGGCTCGTAATGAGCGCATCGATTACTGCATAGTGGGTGAGCCGTCTTCCCAGCAAGAACTGGGGGATACGATCAAAAATGGTCGCCGGGGTTCTCTTAACGGTCGGCTACGAATAAAGGGCCGCCAGGGCCACGTAGCCTACCCACAGTTTGCTAGCAACCCCATCCACCTTGTGGCCCCCGCCCTTTCAGAACTGATCCTTGTTGAATGGGACCAAGGCTCTGAATATTTCCCTGCCACCAGCTTTCAGATCTCCGCTATCCAGGCAGGAACCGGCGCCAACAATGTTATTCCAGGCCAACTGGATATCGAATTCAATTTCAGATTCTCCCCGGCAGTCACCGAGCTGGAACTGCACCAAAGACTTGAAGGCCTGTTCCTCAAACATGGTCTAAACTTTGACATTGACTGGAGTCTCTCGGGACAACCGTTTATCACTGAAAAGGGCGCTCTCATCACCGCTACTCAAGACGCCATACAAGACGTTACTGGGCGAAGTACAGTTTTATCGACATCCGGGGGCACCTCGGATGGGCGCTTTATAGCCCCCACCGGAACTCAAGTGGTAGAGTTAGGCCCATCCAATGCCACCATCCATCAAGTCGACGAATGTGTCCGAGTCGATGATTTGGAGGTGCTGAGCCGAATTTATAACCGTTGTCTGGAACGGCTTCTGTTGTAGTGGAGTCAAGATCAAGCACCAGGGGCGAATAGACTGCATGAAAATCGAGATAACAGGTATCACTGATACCGGTCAGGTACGCGAACACAATGAAGACAGCATCGCCACCGAACCCTCTATAGGGCTTGCGGTGTTGGCCGATGGCATGGGCGGCCATCAGGCCGGTGAAGTAGCCAGCCAAATTGCTGTAGAGGCAGTAACAGAGAAAATTAATCGCTATATAGATGCAAGAGAGGCTGACTCAAAAGAAGACGAAAATAGTGATAGTCATATCGAAAAACTGGTCCAAGCGGTCGAAGACGCCAATACCCAGATCCTGCGCATCGCCGAAGAGCGCCCAGAGTGCAGAGGCATGGGCGCAACGATTGTCGCCGCCTTTTTCAAGGATGACCGGTTCAGCGTCGCACACCTGGGAGACTCACGCATGTACCGGCTACGGGGCGACTCACTTAAGCAGATCACAGATGACCACTCACTGGTCCAGGAATTGGTGCGCCAAGGTATGTTGACCCCGGAAGAGGCCCAAGGGTCTCTGAATAAAAATCTCATTACCCGTGCCCTGGGCATCGAAGATCATGTCACCCCCGACATTAACCAAGGCAAAATCGAAGAAGGTGATCTTTACCTGTTGTGTTCTGACGGACTCACCGATGTGGTCAACGATGAGCAAATACGCCAGACCCTGCATAACGCCAATGGCGAACTTGAAGAGAGCGCTTCGACGTTGGTGAACATGGCCAACGAAGCCGGTGGACCCGATAACATCTCCGTTATCCTGGTACGCACCCTGGAGTAGATCAATAAACCAAACCCAATCTCTGTGGTAAAAATTCTGTGCAGGCCTGTAGGCCGGGCTTTAGCCCGACACTCCTTGGGGACTATCCCAACTAAGGAAACACCCGCTCCAATGCCTGTTCCAAACGTTCTACCGCTACCACTTCGATACCACCAATCACCCGTTTGGGCGCATTGGCGGCAGGTATCACTGCCCGTTTGAAACCCAGCTTGGCCGCTTCCCGCAGCCGGTCCTGGCCCCTCTGCACCGGACGTACTTCCCCGGCCAACCCCACCTCGCCGAAGATCACCAAGCCTTCGGCAATAGGCTGATCACGCAGGCTCGATACCACCGCAGCGAGGATGGCCAAATCAGCGGCAGGCTCCGATACCCGCACCCCTCCGACTGCATTCACAAAAACATCCTGGTCGTTCAAGGCCACACCGCCATGACGATGTAACACCGCCAGCAGCATGGCCAGACGACTACCTTCCAAGCCGACCGTGAGCCGTCTTGGGTTACCCAGAGAAGTCGAATCTACCAGGGCCTGGATCTCAACCAATAAGGGCCGAGTACCTTCCTGGGTGGCGAGAATGGTGCTGCCGGATACCGCTTTTTGATGGTGAGTCAAAAATAGCGCCGATGGATTGCCCACCTCCCGCAACCCGGTCTCGGTCATGGCAAACACACCAATTTCATTGACCGCACCAAAGCGGTTCTTGATCGCACGGATGATTCGAAATCGACTATCGGCATCACCTTCAAAATACAACACCGTGTCCACCATATGTTCCAACACCCGTGGTCCGGCGAGGTGCCCGTCCTTGGTCACGTGCCCAATGAGCAACACTATAGTCCCAGTCTGTTTGGCATAGCGCACAAGTTGTGCGGCGCACTCACGCACCTGGGCGACACTGCCCGGCGCAGATTGAAGAAACTGTGTATAGAGGGTTTGTATGGAATCCACCACCATGATGCTGGGCTTTAATTGGTTGGCCGAGACCAGGACTTGCTCAACCTGATTGTGGGCAAATAATTGCACCCCATCGGCATTAACGCCGATGCGTTGCGCCCGTAGCGCCACCTGCTGAGCCGACTCCTCACCGGTGATGTACAGGGTGCGGGCCTGTCGGCTCATATGGGCCAAACACTGTAATACCAGAGTCGATTTACCGATTCCCGGGTCACCACCGATGAGGATAACCGATCCTGTAACCAGTCCCCCACCCAGCACCCGGTCAAATTCCTCGACCCCGGTATGACTGCGGCGCAGTTTTTCTACAGCCACATCCGCCAGCGGCTGAGGACCCCGGTTGTCGATATGGTCGACAAATCGTGGCCGCCGCGGGTCGGCCTTGTGGGACGCTGTGGCCATCACCTCCACCAGGGTATTCCAACTGCCACAGGCCGGGCATTGCCCCACCCATTTGTTGTGTTGGGCGCCGCAATCGGTGCAGCTAAATTCACTACGGGTCCTAACCGCCATGGTCGTTATATACCCGCGGGACGCGGGCGGTAACCCCACACATCAATTCATAGGCAATGGTGCCAACCCGTTTGGCAATAGCATCAATATCCAAGTCTTGTCCCCACAGGCGTACCGGATCGCCCACCTGGACATCATCATGCTGGCTCAGGTCTAGCGTGATCATATCCATGGATACGCGCCCTACTAAGGGCGCAACCCGGCCTTTGACGAGTATGGGTGTCCCTTGGGGGGCATGGCGAGGATACCCATCACCGTAACCAGCGGCCACCACGCCGATGCGCATATCATGTGGGCAGACCCAGGTCCCACCATAGCCCACCCTATCTCCCCGACTCAGGTCCTTGATGGAAATGAGCGCCGAATCCAGATCCATAGCGGGTTGCAAGCCCAACTCCTGGGCAGACTGGGCGGCCACAGGCGATGACCCATAAAGCATGATGCCGGGCCGCACCCAGTCAAGGTAGGTAGCTGGCCACGCGACCACTGCAGCTGAATTGGCCAGACTTTTAGGTTTCGTATAGGCCGAACAAGTGCTCACAAATTGCTTCAATTGCTTCTCTGTAGCAGGATCGTCTACCTGATCTGCATTGGCCAAATGTGACATAAAACCTATCGGGCGCACATTGTCCAAGACCAAAAGGCGTTGCATCACATCGGCGACCGCACCTGGTGAAAATCCAATGCGGTGCATACCGGTATCGAGTTTAACCCACACATCCAGAGGCCCCTTGAAGCGGGTGGTTTCAAGGACTCGGAGTTGCGCCTCGCTGTGAAGGGTAACGGCGACCCCATAGCCTGCCAATACCGTCAATTCATAGGGCTCAAAAAAACCTTCGAGCAGACATAGGGGCTTATCAACCCCCATTTCACGCAGATGGATGGCTTGATCCGTGGTCAATAAGCCGAACCCGTCTGCGGCCTGAAGCCCTTGCACTGCACCCGCCAAACCATGCCCATAGGCATCGGCCTTCACCACTGCCATCACCTTGCTTTGCGGTGCGAATTTGCGGGCAACATTGAGATTGTGAGCAAGGGCCGCAGGATGGATCACCGCCCGCAATGGCCGGGTCATACTGTCGTGTGCTTGGTTCTGGAGTGTAGGGTCACTCTATGGGACCTCTGAATGACGCTCAACCGCCAACGACTCCATGGACGGAGGAGGTAGAGTAACGCATGGAGCAGTTACCGAGGTCGCCAATCCAATAAGCTGTTGATTTTCAAAAGAAAAAGCTTGGCGTTCTTGGCGGTTCAAGTTCAATTGATCAGAATTGCCCTGGTTATTAGTGACTATAGTAATTGTCGAAATCAGGACTGGTATAGTTTTCAAACCGCGTGTACTCACCGAGAAAGGTCAATCTTACCGTGCCAATGGGACCATTACGTTGCTTGCCGACAATAATCTCGGCAATGCCCTTTTCGTCGGTATCGTCGTTGTACACCTCATCACGGTAAATGAAGATAATCACGTCGGCATCTTGTTCGATGGAGCCGGACTCGCGCAAGTCAGACATGACCGGAATCTTCTTTTTACCCGGACGTTGTTCCAGGGCGCGATTGAGCTGCGACAATGCAACCAGCGGGACATCAAGTTCCTTGGCCAGGGCCTTGAGAGAACGGGTAATGGCAGAGACTTCGGTGGCGCGGTTTTCATTGTTACCCCCGGATTGCATAAGCTGCAAGTAGTCCACCACAATCAGACCCAGCCCATGCTCGTGCTCCCGGGCCAAACGCCGCGACCGGGCGCGTATCTCCAAAGGGGTCAATGCCGGTGTGTCGTCAATGTAGATGGGGGCCGACCCTAAAAGGTGCGCAGCAGAACTCAACCGGGGCCAATCATCATCACTGAGTTTGCCGGTCCTGAACTTCTGGGCGTTAATACGTCCGGTCGAGGCCAACATACGCATGGCCAGTTGGCTCTCCGGCATTTCCATGCTGAAGATGGCCACCGGTAGTTGATGACCCAGGGCGGCGTTCTCGGCAATATTCATAGCCAATGCAGTCTTACCCATGGAGGGTCGACCGGCAATAATAATGAGGTCCGCTTTTTGGAAACCCGAGGTCAACTCGTCCAAATCTTTATAGCCGGTGGGCACACCGGTAATGGGGTTATCGGATTGCGACAACAAATCGATTCGGTCCATAACCCCGGGCAGGGCGGCCTTCATGGACCGGAACCCCTTTTGAGTCTGAGTCCCATGCCGGGCCAGGTCAAAGATTTCCTTTTCTGCAGCATCCAAAATTTCGTCCGGACGCCGCCCTTGGGGGCTGTAGGCACTTTGGGCGATGCCATTGGCCACCTCGATCAGGCCTCGCAGTACCGCCCGCTCACGCACGATACGGCCATAGGCATCAATATTGGCCGCGCTGGGGGTGTTTTTGGCCAAACTGCCAATATAGGCCAAACCGCCTGCGGCTTCGAGTTGGTCATTTTTCTCCAGCCACTCGGATACCGTCACCACATCGGCCGGGGAATCGGCCTCGCACAAACTGCGTATGGCGGCAAAGATGAGGCGGTGATCGCGCCGATAAAAATCACTCTCCGCTACCAAGTCGGAGACCTGGTCCCAACGGTAAAAATCGAGTAGCAGGCCCCCCAATACCGATTGCTCGGCCTCCAGGGAGTGGGGTGGTAACTTTAGCGCATCCGTGTCCGGATCGTTACGCTGGGACAGGTAGACAGGCTCCTCCAACTTTCCTCCGCAGGTACGAATAAGCGACGCCTAAATAGCGGGGATTCGACCCCGGCTTGGATAGGCGTTATTGTACTTGAGTCCGGCGGTCCTGAGCAGTCTTGACAAGACCGGATTTCCGGAGCGCGCTACCGTCTAGGGAAATTATGGTCAATTGAACTTGAACCGCCAAGGCACCAACCTCAACGGTTGAGCGTCATTCAGAGCTTCCCTAGCTTTCGCCCACGATAGAGACAATGATATGCGCCGCCACCTCAGGATGAAGGGCGAGCTTAATCTCATGATCCCCCACCACTTTTAACGCCCCGTCAGGCAGCAGTATCTCGGCCTTGACCAAGTCAAATCCTGCTTCAGCGGTAGCGGTGACAATGTCGGGGGCGCCGACAGAACCAAACAATTTACCCTCTTCACCCACTTTCATGAGAATCTGCACCGTGGCGCCGTTGAGCTTCTCGGCCCGTGCGCTTGCCGTCGCCAGAGACTCGGCGCCTGCCGCTTCAAGTTCCGTGCGCCGGACCTCGAAATTTTTGAGATTATCCGCAGTAGCCGGTACGGCCTTTCCCTTGGGCACAAGATAATTGCGAGCATAACCGGCCTTTACAGAAACCTTGGTACCGAGGTCACCCAAGTTGCGTACTTTTTCGAGCAGAATGACATCCATTAAATAGTCCTCATCATCGGTTCACTGGCACAATTAGCCGTGCTGATCACTATAGGGCAGCAAGGCGATGTAACGTGCCAGTTTAATGGCCCGCCCCAATTGCCGCTGATAACGCGCCTTGGTGCCGGTATTGCGGCTGGGGATAATCTTACCGCTTTCGCTGATGTACCCTTTCAGCGTCGCGATGTCTTTATAATCAATTTCATCCACCCCGGCGGCAGTAAAACGGCAAAACTTTTTACGTCGGAAATAATGTGACATCTTCAGGCCTCCTCAGGAACAGGTTGATCTGATGGCTTTCCCTCTTCCATCGGGGGCTCGGTCTTAACCGTGCCTTCGCCTACGCCGTCTGTGGCCTCTACCTTCTCAGCGGGTACAGGCTTCTCGTTCTGACTATTTTTTTCGTTAGTTGACTCAGATTCCTCGTCTTCACGGGCGTCTCTGGCCAATGGTGACGCCGCAGTGATGGCCTCATCCCGCTTTAACACCAACGACCGAATCACCGCATCGTTAAACCGAAACGCATTTTCCAGTTCATCAAGGGACTCCTGACCACACTCTATGTTCATCAACACATAGTGGGCCTTGTGAATTTTATTAATAGGATAGGCAAGTTGACGGCGGCCCCAATCTTCCAGACGATGAATCTGGCCCTGGGCACCTTCAATCATATTACGGTATCGTTCGATCATCGCCGATACCTGCTCACTCTGGTCAGGATGGACCAGAAAGACAATTTCGTAATGGCGCATTGTGGCTCCTTACGGGTTGTAGCCTTCTGCCACACTGGACAGTAAGACAAGGAGTATTGGCCACCTACTGTGCTGTGGCCAAGAGAGCGCGGGATTCTAAAGGAAAATGATCGCGCTGGAAAGCCGCAATCTTGTCCAATATGAAATGAGTCTAAAGGAAGGGTATTTCTAAGGAAATTCTGATCTATTGAGCTTAAACCGCCAAGACGTCAATCA
>DRJZ01000051.1 GCA_011052015.1 Acidiferrobacteraceae bacterium
GCGGTTTTTAAATTGATCAAAGGCGGGCTTCGGGCCATTACCGGCCTGATCAGTAAGCTCAACCCAGGTGGGTACAACGTGCAAACCCCCGTCGCCACCCTGGGCATCAGGGGCACGGAATTTGATGTCCGGCTCTGCACCCAAGACTGTGCCGCCGAAGAAAAGGCAGCCAAGCCGGTTAAGACCGCAGTAGGATCCAAAGTCGTCGCCCGTGTTGCCTTACGCAAGGGTGGACTCAAGGCCCGCAGCATCACCGGCAAGACCCGGGACATAGCTACCGGTGGTCCAATTTACAAGGGCGACACCTTGATAACCGCCAAGGATTCGTTTGCGGTGATTGCGTTTCGAGATGACACCCGCATTACCCTTCAGCCGGGCACCGAATTTGTAGTCCAAGACTACCGTTACCAGGCCGGTCAGGCTGGTGTCAGTAACGCGTTGTTTAATCTTATTAAAGGTGGGCTACGCGCCGTTACCGGGGCCATCGGCAAACTCAACCCCAGCGGATTCAAAGTCCGTTCCCCTACCGCCACTATCGGCATACGCGGTACCGGCTTTGATTTTTATCACAGCAACCCCACCTACGCCTGGGTATGGTTAGGTGAGATCACCTTTGAGCTACCTTCAGGCACCTTAGTCTTAACGGAAGGTCAAACCGTTTTTCTACCCAAGCTCGGTGGTAAACCCGTAATCCTGGGCGAAGTACCGGTTTTTATCAAAAAACAACCCGGTCCCAGACCCGATAAAATCAAGATTGATCTGGACAAAATGTTTGGGGCGACCGGCCAACAAGAGATCAAACCCGGCCTATGGGTATTTGTGCACGATGGCCATGTACAAGTGGACAGCGTGGACCTGGGGGCCGGTGAAGGCGCTTTTGCCGATGGCCATAAAGTGGTTCGCGTGGAGGTGATTCCAGCCTTCATGCTCCAGGACCTGTTTCCGCGACCCGGCCAACTTGACCCCAGAACCCTGAAATTACTCGGCACCCTCAAAGGCGAACTTAGCAACAAAAATGTTGAGTGTGAAGTGAAGTAAACCTTTTCTCCCTCCCGCCTGCCCCTTCTTAAACTAATGGGTACGAAAGTTATCCGGCATAATCAACTCCCGCGACTCAGCACCACCCACACCTATTGGTCCAGCGAAACCATGACCAAAGCACTACAGGCGCCAAAACCCGTAGAATAATAGGACAGCACCGAAACAATAAACTGCTATCCCCTTAGCGCACCCCCTCTTTCTGGATCCCGATATACCCTCTCAAAGGGGTGCTAAAATGGGCCCACCTGTGGGGAAAGGGGCAAATATAATTTCTTCTGGGTGTGAACTGGGTCACAGAATCACCACATCAAAAACGGTATGGTAGCGGCTAACAGAAGATGGGAAGACATTGAAAGTCTTGACAAACGCGGGGAACATAAACAGCGTCAAAACCCCACGTGGGATGGCAACGATGAGGGCACTAAGATGCATCTAACAAATGGCACTATCGATCCCAAGAGATCGTTGGCCTGGCGCCACGCCGTGTCGGCACTAATCGTGACGCTGCTCAGCCTTGGCAGTTCTTCGGCCATAGCAGAATCGACCTCTATAGGGCGCGTCTTGACCGGAGACATTACAGCCACTGGCAAAGATCGGCCAATACAGACCCGAAAAGTTGTCGGCGGTGAGGCATTTGTGAGTGGCGAGACCCTCACCACCCAAGATAAACACGCGGTGATCGGCTTTAATGACGGCACCAAGATGACCCTGCGCGCTCACACCGAGTTGGTCATCACCTCATACCGCTATGGCTATGGCCAGGGTGAGGCCCTGTTCAGCCTGAACAAAGGCGGCATAAGAGTTTCCACGGGCAAGATCGCAGAAAACAATCCATCAAAGTTTCGCGTTAGTACGCCCTACGGTGATCTTGCCCTGCCCGACCCCTATGCCAAGGGTCTGGCCTGTGCCGAGGGATGCGACTACGACGCCGGTCGACCCAAGGGCCCTGACACCTCAGCCGGGCATGTGGCCTTTTGTAAAGGCAAAGTCACAATTACGCGGAAAGATCACCCCCCCACTGCAATCAAGGCCGGCGATCAACTTGAAAGGGGTAATACCATAGCGGTCGGTCGCAATGGGCTTGCGGTACTGGCACTCACCGATGGCCAGCGAAGAACCCTCAAGCCCAACGAAAGCTATACCATCAGATAGGTTACCCGGTAGACGGAATGACCATGTTCGGTCGACCTGGAAGGTTTCAACCTAAGCTTGGGCCGTGTCTAAATCTAATGGCCTTAAATCTACTCCATCTAATTGAGACCAACATTATTATCGAAATTACTGGCTTATGAAGTTAAAATAAAACAAAAATCTGGGAGGAGATCTTACTATGGCGTCCAACCGCGACAAAGCGAAAAATATTAATCACTGCCACGCCATCATACTTGCACTTAGTCTAATAGCCTGGGGACATCCGGCATGGAGTCAAAGTGATGCCAAATACAGCGCACAAATATATAAAAAAAACTGTGCCGCCTGCCATGACACGGGTAATGCCGGTGCACCCCCTCTTAGTGATGCAGGCAATTGGGATAACCGTCTCAGTTGGCCCCGCTGGGTCACCAACCGGCGCGTGATTAATGGCTATGGCACCATGCCCCCCCGTGGCGGCAATAATGCCCTGTCAGACCAAGACGTCAAGGATGCGGTGACCTACATGATCGCGCGTATAGAAGCGGGGCCACAAAAAGAAGCCGAAAACCCAAAAAAGACATCTCGCCGCAACAAAAATAAAGCAACGCCAAACAATGGCAAGTATCACAAACCACCGCAAAACCGGGAAACGCCCAAAGACAGCTACGGGGATGAGGTCCGCCTGGGCAAGAAGATTTTCACCCAAACCTACAAATATGCGCGTCGCTATGTCGGCAATGAAATGAGTTGTGCCAACTGTCACCTGGATGCGGGCCGCAAGCCCAATGCCGCCCCGATGTGGGCGGCCTATGGTATGTATCCCGCCTATCGACGCAAAAATGATCGCACCAACACCCTGCAAGAACGCATCCAACAATGTTTCCGGTTTAGCTTAAACGGTATTTCACCGGCCCTGGACGCACCGGAACTACGCGCACTCACGAGCTATATGCATTTTATTTCCAAAGGTGTACCCGTAGGGGTAAACATGCCAGGACGCGGTTACCCGCAAATCAAAAAGACCGGATTTGACCCCAACCCCGCTCGAGGCGAAACGGTTTATAAAACCAGATGCACATCCTGTCATGGCTCGAACGGTAAAGGCAAAAATAGGCCCGGCGGAGGCTATATCTACCCTCCCCTCTGGGGCGGTGATTCATACAACAAAGCCGCCGACATGTATCAGATTAAACATCTGGCTGGGTTCATCAAGACCAACATGCCTAAAGATCAGGAAGGGTCTCTGAGCGACCAGCAAGCCCTGGACGCCGCCGCCTATATCAACACCCAACTGCGGCCCGGGGACCCCCGTAAGGGCCTCATCCAGAGCCTGTTTGACTGATGAACGCCATGACGCAAACTATGATGCAAAAATTCTTCCCCTTTATGCAGTGGCTACCCTCTCTTGGGCAGACCACCCTGCGCCCGGACATGGAGGCGGGGTTCGTCGGTGCGATTTTGATCCTGCCCCAGGCCATCGCCCTGGCCACCCTCGCCGGTATGCCTCCGGAGTACGGTATCTATACCAGCATCTTCCCGGTCATCATTGCCATGTTTTGGGGGTCATCATGGCATACCCTGTCCGGGCCCAATACGGCAGTCTGTGTGCTGATTGCATCATCGGTGGCCCCCTTCGCCGCCATCGGCAGCGAACAATATATTGGCTTTGTGCTCGCACTGACATTCATGGCCGGTGCAATACAGTTAGCGGTAGGAAGCCTGCGCTTAGGGGCCATACTCGATTTCGTGTCCCACACAGTAATCTCCGCCATTGTGCTGGCGGTGGGCCTGATCATCATTGTATTTGCGGCCAACGCCCTGCTGGGGGTGTTAAGCAATCTGGACGAACCCTTTTATATTCGGCTTCACCAGATCATCCACGATATCCCCCGGGCCAATGGCTATGCCCTGTTGGTGGGAGGGCTCACCATTATCTCCGGCTTGGTAGCACGGCATTACTGGCGACGTTACTCCCTGGTCATTGCCGTGGCCGTGGGCATGTTGTCGGCGGGGGTCATCAACCTGCTTATGGGCTCGGCCTCCAGCGAACTGGAACTGCTCGGTACCCTCAGCATATCTGCGTTACCCTTTTCCGCCCCCTCCTTCGACCTGGGTTCCATGGCGGTGCTCAAGGAACTGGTAGCCAGCGCCCTCTCTATCGCCTTTCTGGGCCTGATGCAGACCATCGTAATCTCGCGTTCCATTGCCGCCAAATCTGGTCAACTTATCGAGACCAACCAAGAGATTATTGGCCAGGGCCTGGCCAATCTGGTGGCGCCCTTTGTTTCCAGCTTCGCGGGCTCCGGTTCCTTCAATCGTAGCGCCGCACACTACGATGCCGGCGCCAAGACACCCATGGCCGCAGTTTATGCGTCGCTCTTTTTGCTGTTAGTGGTGCTCATCGCCACCAAACTGATTGCCTACATCCCCCTGGCCGCTGTGGCCGGCGCCCTGATTTTAGTCGGCATCGGCCTCATTGATGTTAAAGAAATCAAACAGGTGTTGCGCTCACGCCAAGAAGCGGTCATCTTCTTTATGACCTTCATCAGCTCCCTGGTCCTGGGACTGAATGCCGGTGTCTTTATTGGCGTACTGCTATCACTGGTAATCTATCTTTGGTACGCCTCTACACCCAATATTGTACTCGAAGAACAGACCGCTCGGGACGGGCGACGGGTGAACATCATCACCGTCGATGGCGGCCTGTTTTTTGGTTCGGTACGCCACGTTGAACGGGTGCTCGCAAATCTAGGCGAAAGAGACGGCTATGATGGCAATCTGATCATCAGAACAGACCATATGACCTACATGGATGTTCCTGGCGCGGCACTGATCGCTGCTGAGGCTAAACGGCGCCGACAGCACAATGGTCACTTGTATATCTTTGTTACCCAACAAAAAATATCGGATGCACTTGGTCAATCCACCTTCTTTGATGAATTTGGTAAGGATCACATTATAGAACGCAATCAAGACCACCCTATGAAAGATGTGTTATACCCCTCAAGAATAAAAAAACCCGCCAGTAGCACACAGACTAATGGCTCTGAAAAAAAAACCAATTCCCTATCACAATCTCACTCTAAAGATTTAAATGAAACTGCGACATTGGCCTCAAGCTTACAAAACACAAAACTCTTTTCCTTGCTCAATACAGAACAAATCGAAACTTTGCTTAAAGACTCACCTATACAACATGGCAACACCGGCACCATCATCACCGATCCCGAAACTCCCATGTCCGGACACTTTGTGTTGTTGGAGGGTCGCGTTGATATCGAGCGCCTGTGGTCACTCCCTAAAGGTGGCGCCAAACGTACTAGCAGTATCATGGACCCCAATCAGGAAAATTCGGGTATCGCTATTCTACAGGCTTCGGGTCATGGTGTGCGCATCACCGCTAATGGTGTGATCACCTACCTTTTTATTGACTGCGAAAAGTTTGACTCACTTTTGGGCTGGAACCAACAACTTGCCGATATGGCCGAAACTGACCCGGAAATATCACGCCGCATGTCCCTTATAAAACATGCCGCTCTATTCCGCCAGCTTCCCCTGGAAAACCTCAAACAGGCCCTACAAAGCATGACTCCCCGGGACGTAAAGGGAGGAGAAACCATTGTACGCCAAGGTGAAACCGGTACTAGCTATTTCTTGATTGAGAGCGGTGAAGCCGGTGTGTGGAAAAAAGACACCTTTAGCGATGATACGGTCTACGCCAATACCATCGCGCCTGCGGCGCGCTTGGGTCCGGGGGAAGGCTTTGGTGAAGAGGCCTTGTTACAAAATGGCTTTCGAAGCGCTACTGTAATGATGACCACGCCGGGCCGGTTACTGGTGATGGACAAGCAGCACTTTGACGCCCACATCCGACCCTCGTCCATTAAAATGATTAGTCCCAGCGAGGCCATCAGATTTATCAAGGATAGCAAGGTGCAGTGGCTCGACTGCCGGTACGATCTGGAATATTCCGAAGCCCACATCCCCAATGCCTTGCATGTACCGTTAGATCAACTAAGGGAACAGCTTGCAGGCCTTGATCGCACCAAGCCATGCATCGTTTATAGCCGCAATGAGCGCCGCAGCCGTGCAGCTGCGTTTTTGCTCACGGAACATAACTTCAACATCAAGGTACTGAAAGGCGGAATTATGCATTGGCCTTACGATCTCGAAGATGGAAAAACCGGGTAAGTTGAAGCCGGAGATTATTTGACACCATACTGAAGCAGCCTGGCATTAACAAAAAAAGGGGGCAACCCAGATGAAAAAACTACTCAATCGACTCAAAGCGGAAAAGCTGTTTTCAATGCTGACCGAAAAACAGCTCCACACAGTCCTGGAACACAGCAAAATCTGCAATGCCGAGGCCGGAGACGTGGTTTTCCCTCCTGACGAACCCATCACCCACTATCTCGTTATTGTTGATGGCGAACTTGGCTGTGAACGCCAATACACCAACGCCGACGGCCAACAAGAATTCCGCCGCAGGGTACTGAAGGGCTGCGAGGCAGAGGGTGAGATCGCTGTACTCACCGCTGCGGGTCGCGGTTGCACCGCGAGCGCCTTAACTCCTCTACGCTACATGCTGATCGAAGGCGATCTGATCGACGTATTTCTCGGCTGGAACCAGCAAGTGTCCCGCGCCATCGTCAATGACCCTGAACTCACTCACCGCGCCAAGCTCGTTAAACAGGTCAACGTCTTTCATCAATTGCCCCTGGAAAACATCCAAGCGGCCTTCAAACGCATGTCAACAATTGAAGTGGGTGCCGGAAACACCGTGGTCAACGAGGGGGATTCCGGGGACTGCTACTATGTGATCGAAACCGGCACCGCAGAAGTATGGCGAACCGATCCCTTCACCGACGAAACCAAACTGGTTGCAGAATTTGGCCCTGGAGACGCCTTTGGGGAAGAGGCCTTGCTGCAAAATGCCCTGCGCAATGCCACCGTTAAAATGACATCGCCGGGGAGCTTGCTGGTACTCCAAAAATCCGACTTTGATGAATTGGTGCAACCCAAGTTTCTCCAGGAAGTCGAGGCCGATGTTGCCCGGGATATGGTCGATCAGGGCAAGGCAAAATGGCTGGACTGCCGGTACGAAATGGAATACGAAGAATCTCGCATACCCAATGCCCCCCTCATCCCCCTGGACCGCATTCGAGAAAACACCCATAAGCTGGATTCCGACTCCACCTACATCGTCTACTGCCGTAGCGGTCGGCGCAGCAAGGCAGGGGCATTCTTGCTGCGCGAGCGAAATATTAAGGCCCTGTCCATGATTGGAGGCATCGCTAACTGGCCTTTTGAAATCGATGCCGAAGCCATAGATTTAACCGATACCCACACCACGTAACCCTGAGTCATTCGACCGCCTCATGGAAAAACTCTTTGCTCTACTGCTAATCAAAAGACACGAACGAGGCCATGTGCTCTATTTTGTGTTGGTCTACCTATTGCTCGGGGTCGGTATGGCGCTGGGTCGGGGCACGGGAGTTGTCCGACAGTAAGCATGCAATTTAAGCCAGCGCTAGATTACAGCCGCACTATTGCTGCCTTTTTCCCGGAGTCGTGCAAAAGCGATGAAAGCCGCCATATAGATGACCAGCGCTATCAGAAATAATAATTTAAATCCGATATATAGCGTCAACACAACGCTCAGGACTCCTCCAATTACGGTAAACAGACCGTTCATGCCCCATGCCCATGGTATGGCGCCTTTTGGTTGATCCTGGATCGCCAATATACCCAGAGGCAGAGGCATGCCCATGAATATACCCAGGGGAATTATCATTGCTAATGATATCCCGATCCTTATCCAGATGGGTTCTTGCAGGAACGTATTAAATATCCAATGGTACGAGAATAGAAAAACAATCCCTATTGTCGCTATTCCGATAAATGGCCAATACCATTTATTTTTAACATCGATACCCAATTTCTGGGCTGCCAGACTGCCTAGTCCTGCCGCCAAGAGTAATGCAAACACGACCGTCGAATAGGTGTAAAGTGGATACCCGATCAGCTTCATGAACATCTGGATAAACATTAATTCGATAATGATGAATCCAGCCCCAAGACATGAGAAATAAATGAGAGTCGTGGTTTTGGAATTCCAATGCGCCCGCCCCGCACTTGAATAATAGAGAGGGGCAACAATAAATAACACGATAAATATTAATGATGCGTAGCTTGTGATCACCAGGTGGAATATTTCTCGTGGAATACCCAGTTTACTAAGTTGTGAATTTAACAGCGACGCGGTTGAGTAATCCATGTAAACGCCGCTTCCAGGCATTATTTTCTCGGTACTCTTGCGGAGGAAGTTGAAGAACGGTCTATTGTCGGTAGAGGCGAAAATATTGAACGGACTTTTTTCTATCGTTTCGGGAGATAACCTGCCGCTAAAATACTCGTCTGGGAGATATCTATTTTCACCGGATAAAGGATCCTCAACCAACTCTCTCTTTGAAATGATGCTATTCATTTCCGTGACTTCTTTTTGTGTCCAGGGACTCATTTTGACCATAAATGTGGGTAGATTGTCCTGAAACCCTTTTGTTTTGTTTTGATAAACCAAAACGTGTTGCCTGAAGCTCGTGTAACCCAGTTTTCTCCAGGCTGCGGCGGCAGTGGTAACCATGCGTGGATATACATGGTGGTTTATTTGCAGGACGCCATCTTTCTTCAGGTGCCTGAAATACTCTATATAGGCTTCGACGGTCTGGAGATAGGTTGTCGCCATTGCTCCATTGCCCGCCGCGATGCTTGAGCTTGTGTGGTTGCTGAATATCTGGATGATGTCGTATCTCTTATTTTCCGATCTCAGGAAGCTTCTACCTTCCCCTTTGAGGTAGTTCACATTAGGATGATTGTAGATTTGTCCATTGTATGACGCGTATTTCTTCTTACCCAGTTCCACGACATAACCGACCAGTTCGATGGCGTCGATAGTGGCTGCACCATAGGTAAGCGCCGCTTTGACTTCCTGCCCACCGGCACTGCCGATGACGAGAACGTCCTGTTGGCTATCACGCTTGAGATAATGTGATGCAATGACAGCCGGATGCGTAAATTGTTGCCGATAATTTGCCGGCAGCCCCTTGCGCAGTTTCTTAAAATTACCATCGAACTTGACGACAACACTTGTCTGTGACCCTCCGTCATATAGAATATCTTTTCTTGCTTCAAAACCCGCCACGTCTATCTTCGATACCGGATCCCAATGGGTCAATTCTATTTTTCCCAGTAATCGTAGTGTCCTGATGTTCCGCTTATCGCCGTGCGCCTTAAATACGAAGTAATCGGCCGAAGACACAAAGGGTGCGACTATACATGCCGTACCAATAACTAGCGCCACGTTTCGCCATACAATGTGCTTCGCAAATAAGCCCGACGCGATAATGCAAATCCCACCCACCATAAACAATAGGCCACCTGGACCCACATATGGCAAAAATGGAATAATAGCAATGCTGCCGAGACCCGCACCGATCAGGTCCCAGAAATACAGCGTTCGGATATTCGATGCGTACTTGGAAAAAAGAATCGCAAATACACTGCCCGAGAAGAAGAACGGTAAGGCCAGCACAAAATATACTATAAGTATAAGAAACACACCCTTTTTCGGATCAGAGAATAAAATATCAAAATCAAAGTCCAGGTAATTTAATACAGGAAGTATTACTATGCTGAAAACACCGAATGCAAAGGCCATCACAGATAATCTGAATGCCGGGTCCTTGTGTGCAGCCAGCGGCTTTAAAGATAAATATATACCTGCCAGGGCAAAGCAGAACAAGGCGAGTGTTATCACCATATACGCCATGTGCGGAGCCCACAGCGAATCAAATATCTTAATTAAAGTTAGTTCCAGCATCAAGGTTGCGAAAGCAACCATGAACAGTGCAACCTTGGTTTTAATCATTCTCGCACCCTTCAGATAATAAATTCCTGATTATTTTTGTGCATTTTGAAACAATCTACGCCTACTTAATCAATGCCTGTCTCACAAGATCAAAGCCATATGACAGATAAAATTATTGGCGACGGAGTAATAAAAACTTCCTCTATCTCAATAAACTCGCTATGGTTTCCCCATAAATTTTCCTGAAGAGCCATAAAACATAACATGAATGATACTACAGACACGCTATCTATGACATGCCTTTCTCTGTGAGCTCCGTGCCTCCGCGGCAAAGAGAAGGCTGTATTCATATTTGCTCACAGCATTGGGTTAAAACCCATTAAACCCAGTTTATTAGGGGACAAGAAAAGAGGAGGTGTTGCATGTTAAATATTCAAATTAGTTTTGGTAAGGCAGCGGCGATCACGGTAGGTCTTGCCCTATTGCTTTACAAGTTATGGCTGGTCGAGGTTCATGATCTCTTCATGATAGGCAGCCCCATGGATGACCTGTTTTTTGTGCGTTCCGCCCAAGAATTGCTGGCCGGTAACTGGCTGGGCCGCTATACACAATACACGCTGATGGCCGGACCGGTCTACTCCATGTGGATCGCCCTGTGCTACCTGCTCGCAGTGCCCTTACACGTGGGCCAGCAACTGCTTTATGCCGGCGCTTCCCTGGTGACGGTTCTGGCCCTGTATCCGGTGGTGAGGCATAAGGGTTGGTTGCTGCTTGCCTTCGCCTATCTTTTATTTAACCCCTTTACCTATGACTATTCATCGTCTGCCGGCGCCTTCCGGTTGGGGATTTACCCGGCCCTTGCGTTGCTGGTAATCGGGTGCGCCATTGGCCTATATACGCGGGCCACGGTCCCCCGGGGCAAACCGTTGCCGTGGGCCGTGGGCCTCGGGGTGGCCTTGGCGGCGTTTTGGTATACACGCGAGGAGGGTATATGGATCGTGCCGGCGTTAGTGCTTACCGGCTTGTTTGTGGCCATACACGGCCGCACCCGCGGGCAGCGCCGCTGGACCTGTATTTTAGGCTTGCTCGCGGTGCCTCTGCTGATCTGGACGGGTTCATTCCTTGCGCTTGGGTATATGAATTGGAAGCACTACGGCATCTTCACCGACCTCGAGATCAAGAGCACCGAATTCAAGTCAGCCTATAGCGCCTTGATCAGTGTGCGCAGCAATAAACACCAACGGTACTACCTGTTGGAGGCTCCGGTGAGTACCGCTCTAATCAAGGTGAGCCCTGCGTTCCGGGAGATCAAGCTTTATGTTGGTAAACTTCCTGCCTCGGTTTTTATCTGGTCCCTGCGCGATGCGGTGCAGGCAGCCGGGTATTATGACCATGCCGGAAACGATGATCGAAAAAATGGACCGAAGACATTGGATTTTTATAAAAGGTTGGGCGATGAGATTCACCGGGCATGCGATACGGGGCAATTGACCTGTGATCGGTTGCTGTCATCGTTTGTCCCCGCGTGGACCGAGGAGTATAACCGTGAAATCTTTCCTACCCTTTACGATGTCACCAGAAAGTTATTGACATTTGATGGCTTCGATCCGCGCATGCTCGCGAAATGGGTCAGCAGTGATCCCTATGACACATCTTGGTTGTTTACCTATATCACCGGCGAGCGGTTGCGTACCACCGATCCGGCTGTGCTCAGCAAAGTGCCCGAGGCGCACAGAGAATTTGAGGACATGAAGACTCATCGCCTCCTGCGCATCGGCCGCGACTACTACCAGAATCTATTGCCATGGTTGTTTTGGCCCAGCGTAGTCGTGATATTGTTGGTTGCCCTCGTGGAGGCGATCAAAAGAAGAATGTCGCAAGTGACAGTGGCTGCATTGATCGTGTTAGCGGCCCTCGTGTCGCATATCACGATTATCTCGCTGGTCGCGATGATGTCGACATTCGCACAGCGCTATTTGTTCGCTTCCTATCCTTTTGTCATTCTGGTCGTAATCCTGAGTGCGATTATGGTAGTACGCGTTATCACCACTTTGCGCGGCGGTATTGATGACATGGGCAATAGGACATGATGTCGGTATAGCGGGTTTAACACACAGAGCCGTCCGGCAAGTATTACACGCAACAACGGGTTACGCACCAGTGTCGGGATTGCAATGCAGGGCAATGGCGACACAATGTTGCAATTGCGCACGCTCGTCCATACACAAAAGTTTGTTTATGCCTGGACGCGAATGGTGCAACAGGTCTATGGATATCCGGATATGCGATGGATTTGCTGTAGTGCGGGATATCCTACAGCGTACCGTGCACAGCTACCTGCCCCTACTGAATTATACCGATCGGCAGGCGACCGGTATTCGGTGCCTCAGCCTGTCCCGTTGCATCGGTAGGGTGATCAATCCTGCAGAGGACCGTTTTAGGGAGAACGATCCGGTCACCATGCGACTCCCGCTCTATGCAGCAGAGCACGAAAACGAACTATGGACGTGTTTCTTTAAGGGAAGGCTCAGTGGGGTAAAAAGAATCATCAATTAACAAAAGTGCCCATATGTCTATTACTCATGGAATAAAACTACCCCCCTATAACGTCTACTAAAGTGATTTGAAGAAACCTCACTTTCAGAAACCTCTAGGAGATAAACCCGTGACCAAGATGAAACGCAGAGCATTTCTCAAGGGCAGCATGGCTGGGAGTGTGCTCGCCATAGCGGTCGGCGCCGGGCTACTGCGCCCTACCCAAGTCATGGCCAGCCAATGGCCGGATAAGGCCTTTAAAGCACGCAACCTCGCCGATGCGGTCAACAGTCTATATGGCAGTTCAGACGTTGCGGACAGCAAAGCTATCAAGATTCGTGCGCCTTTACAGGCAGAAAATGGCGCCAAGGTGCCAATTCAGATCCTCACCGATCTACCAGCAGAATCTATTGCCGTCTTTGTTAAGGAAAACGCCATGCCCTTGGCAGGGCGCGCCAATCTGCGCAATGCCAGTGGTTTTTTTAGTACCCGTATCAAGATGGGTAAGAGTTCCGATGTGGTCGCTGTGATCAAATCAAAAGGCAAGCTCCACTCAACCAAGCTGGCGATTAAAGTCACTGTAGGTGGTTGCGGCGGCTAACCCATTTCGATATTGATATTTAAAGAGGAATATAATCATGGCAAGAAAGACTAAAGTACGCACCCGCATGCAAGACGGCAAAGTCGAAGTATTGATTCTGATCACCCACCCCATGGAGACCGGCCTTCGCTCTGATAAAAAAACCAAACAAAAGATCCCGGCCCACTTCATTCAAACCCTGGATGTCATCCTGAATGGAGAACCGGTGGCCAACGCCGAACTGGGGATAGGCATCTCTACCAACCCATTACTGGGTTTCCGTCTCAATTCGGCGAAAACCGGTGATAAACTACAAATTAAATGGAAGGATAACAAGGGGGAGAGTGGAACCATCAACAGCAAAGTCGATCTCTGATCAAAACCTTTATTGATGTGTTACTACTCTGTATCCCCGTGTCCTCTGTGGTGAAAAATTGTGCACGGAGCACCCTGATTCCTTGGTGGCTTGAAGACGACGGTGTCCAAGGAGCAATAAGCACTTACTCGTTTTCGGTCAATCGCTCGTAGTGGGATTGAAACAATATCTCCAAGTCATTGATCACCTCCATAGCCGCCCGTCCTTCCATGACATGCTGGGATACCAGGGCGGTTGATTCGTTCATAAGCTCGGTGGCGTCTATCATTGGATAGGTGATGGTAAGGCGTTGAATGGCCTTTACCACGGTTTCTTCCCCCGGCCGTGGAATCGATAGCGGCTCCTTCACCCCAGAGTCTCTATGCACCCCACCCTCTTGAGCGTGCAAAAACTCGGCAAAATCCAGCAGGCTAGTCCGTTTGGCGTCCGTCAAACCCTGAAAGATTGCTGCCAATCGGTGACTTGGGTTCCCGCTCATCACTCTTCTTGATGTCGACATCACCGCTAACTTGATCCCTCATCAACACCGGTCTTTTGTTTTTCACAGTGGTCGTGGGCAAAACCCATGAACTCTTCCATGGCCCGCAGACGAAATTTTTGGCGCTGATAGACCAGGGCAAAGGGCCTGACCAACGGAGGATCGAGCTTGACCGTTGCCAATGTCCCCAGACTGATTTCCTTGCCCAAGGTGGCCTCGGAAATAATCGAAATACCGAGACCCGCTTCCACCGCACTCTTTACCGACTCTGGGCTACCAAACTCCATGGCCACATTTATCTGACTTAGGCTGATACCATTTTGCTCGAGGTAATTTACGATAAAATCGCGCGTACCTGAACCCTCTTCCCGGCATATAAATGGATAACCAGTCAAGTCTGCCGCGCCAATCGAGATCTGGCCCGCCAGTTCGTGACCATTGGGACAGATCAGCACTAAATTGTCGTGCCAACAGACCTCCACAACCAGATTCTTGTTGCTCACCGGTGATTCGACGATCCCTATGTCAACCTCATTATTTTCCACCATGTGGACAATGCCTATAGAATTGGATACCCTGACGCGGATCTTGACCTCTGGAAATTGCTTCTGAAATTCTCCTAACAGAGCGGGTATCACATATTCTGCGATCGTGGTGCTGGCCCCTATCAGCAACAGACCCATAATATCGCCAGTCAGCCGCCGTACCTCATTTTCCATTTCGTTGTACAACGCGATAATACGGTCGGCATATTGGTAGACCTGCTCACCGGCATCGGTCAGGTTAATCTTGTTGTGGGTACGATCAAACAGGCGGGTATTGAAGTATTCTTCCAACTGCCGGATCTGAAATGTAACCGCCGGCTGGGTCATGTGCAAAGAATCCGCCGCCTTAGTAAAACTCAGCAAGCGGGCGACGGTATAAAAAACCTGTAGGCGGCGATCAGCCATGAAATATCACCCCGATGGAAAGGTCATGAGTTTTGCTTATCGGGATGCCAAATACAAGAAAAAAAAGCGGTCGGGCCTATTTTTTTGCTCTTCAGGATATTGTGGATCCTTCATTAAAGAATAATGGACCTCGCAAAGACATCAAGCCCGCAAAGTCAGAGGTTCCTTACATTCTTTGCCTCTTTTCTCTACAACTAAAACTAAAACCCGTCCAGCTTCAAGCGTAGATCCGTTGGACTACTGGCATGGTCGAGGGCCACCTCTTCGCTGATTTCACCCTGGCGGCACAACGTAAAAAGGCTCTCATCGAAGGACAACATGCCCTCTCCCAAACTGCCCTTTTTGATCATATCGTTGATTTCCTTGCCTTTGAGGGGATCCAGGATGAGTTCACGAATCAAGGCAGACACGGTCATCACCTCCGTGGCCACAACCCGTCCTTCGCCGCTGTGACGGGGCAATAGACGCTGGGCCACGACAGCATACAAGTTTTGTGCAATTTTGGAGCGTATGGTGGGCTGTGCCGCTGCTGGAAACACCGAGATCATACGAGTGATTGTCTCTGCCGCTGCCGGTGCGTGCAGGGTGGTGAAAACCAGGTGGCCCGTTTCGGCTGCGGTGAGCGCAATCTCCATGGTTTCATAATCGCGCATCTCACCCAGCAATATGACATCCGGGTCCTCGCGCAAGGTGGCGCGCATGGCGCCGGCAAAATTATTGGCGTCCACTCCAATTTCACGTTGCGAGATAATGGAGCGTCGTTCTGTAAACAAAAATTCAACGGGATCTTCGATGGTCAGTATGTGCTTGGCGTATTTGTCATTAATCTCATTAATCAACGACGCCAGAGAAGTAGATTTACCCGACCCCGTGGCGCCAGTGAAAATGACCAAACCCCGCTCCAGATCCACAAGACGGTTTACAATATCGGGTAACTTCAGCTCATCGGGTTTTGGAACCTCGGTGTTGATGACCCGCAAAGCCATAGCAATAGAACCGCGTTGGTAATACACATTAACCCGGACCCGGCCAATGCCCTTCAAACCAATAGACAGGTCCACCTGGTAGTCTTCCTGAAACTGATCCCAGTGACTAGGCGCCATAATGGTCTGGGCCAACTCTTCCATGAAGGTCAAACTCAACATGGGATACTCATTAACCGGCCGCAATACTCCATCGACCCGGAGAATGGGAGGCGCCTTGGTCCGCAGATGAATATCCGACGCCTTCTCACGGTTGGCGTGATCCAGAATCGCACTGAGGAATCGCAGCGGGTTGCCTAATTGGGCGGCGGCCTGCGGGTTACTTGCTTCAGCCATGTCCTATCCTTTATTGCTCTGAGCTCAGCCTGGATACTACCCCATAGCATTGCTGAATTCAGATAAAAGACCGCAGTTCAAAATATTCGCGTCTGGAAAGGCGCTCCTCCAAGGGGGAAAAATACCCTGGCCCCTACAGAAGCGAGCTCACGATCAAACTAAAGAAATTCTGATCAATTGAACTTGAACCGCCAAGATGCCAAGAATTTTCTTTATAAAAACCAACAATCTATTAGCTTGGCGACCTTGGCGGTTTGAGCGCATTAATCAGAGGTTCCCTATAAATAAAAAGGGGCGCATGCGCCCCTTTGAATTGTAGTGTGCAGACTTTCAATTACGGACAGGCCGTCGTCTCGCTCGGCACCTTACCCACCAGCAACAAGAAGTTCTCGAACGGGCCCATGTTCTTCATGGCCTCCCACATTGGACCCTCGAAACCCAAACGCCCGAACATCATGGCCT
Source organism: Acidiferrobacteraceae bacterium (assembly GCA_011052015.1). GTDB lineage: Bacteria > Pseudomonadota > Gammaproteobacteria > HyVt-429 > HyVt-429 > HyVt-429. Next base: position 16,743 of record DRJZ01000051.1, read on the forward strand.
TCATGGGGCCGTAATCACCGTTACCCATTTGAACCCAGCGCTGGGTCTTGGCATACATTACATAGTCAACACCGGTGTCAAGTTCCTTGTGTTGTACTGCTCCGCCGTAGGTGCACAGGGCTTTGCCGTCTTTCTGGGAAATGCTGACTTCCACCCGTGGGCTTTTTTCGCAATCGGAACGATAAAAATGGATAATCTTGTAACCCCGTCCCTTGTCATTACCTGCCCAACCGGACTTGGCCAACTCGTCGGTTAATACCGGGTCACCATTCCAGGCCTCACAGGCCGCAGTGGCCCATTCTGCCGACATCATCAGGGGACCCGCCTGGGCGGCGGGGACCCCCACCAACAGCAACCCAAGTCCCAGACCGACAGGCCACTGCCGGGTGGCACGCAACATTAAATTAAATCGCATTATGAAATCCTCCATCTTGATTTAAGCCCCGCACGCGTTGCCCAGGACTGTTTATTGTATGAGTATATTCTTCAACACTTAAATAGCCGGAGAAAAAAAGGGCCATGGTTTCCCATGGCCCTGAATTTTAAGCTAGCTGTTAAGCAGTGCCCACCCTAAAAATTAAGGCCCACTGAAAAAGCATACTGCTTCATCTTGATCTCAATGGTCTCAGCCGGGTTCAACATACTGGGTCCGGAAACCGAGTTGCTGGGAGCATACATAACGGCCACATTGAGCTGCTTACCATGACTCAAGTCTTTGCCGAAACCAAAGGTAAAGTGGTTTTCCACCACCCCAGGGGCCAGGATATTGAGGGTCACTTCAGACGGACTGATAGGCTGACTGCCGGTAGCAAAACCCGCACGCCAGGTCCAACCACCATTGGTCTTCCTCTGGTAACCGATCTTGAAAGCGGTCATATCATCCCACCCAAAACCGGCACTGGCGCTGCCGCCAAGACAATTGGCCATCACACCCGCCATGCAGCCGGAGGTCAATACGCCACCGGGGTTACCCACTGCGTCTACATCAGAGTACCAGATCTGCTGAATGTCAAAGGTTACCGCAGATTTGCTATCGGGTTTGAAAGCCAGACCGATAGTGGCGGTAGCGGGAATATCGAATTCACCACCCTTAGGGAACAGACCCGCATACTTGTCCATCTTATTGCTAATCTTGGTCTGATAGGACGCGCCAAAACTAAGCTGCGAGTTCACCTTAGCCAGGATACCGATCTTGCCACCAAAACCCCAAGTGCTGTCTACACCGTTGTTGGATAGCTTGGTAGGCGCTACCGAAAACCCACCGAAGGCCGCCAGACCATCCGCCTTAAACCGGGAGTGGTTGATGATGCCGGTAATACCGATCGACACCGTGTCACTCACCTTACGGGCATAGGTGGTATTGATAAACAATTGCTTGTAATCAATGCCGGCATTGGGGTCGCCTGCCCCAGCACCACCGAAGGTGCCAGCACCAAATGTGGTATCGGCATCGGTGTATTCTGAGTTCATACCACCATTACCGAACACGGTAACACCAATAGAGCTATTTTTGTCCAGCATCTTGTTATAGGCAAAGTTCGGGATCAAAAAGACCTCGTTATCACTCTGCACCGGTCCGCCGACAAAGGGTGGAAAGCTGCCATTGGTGCCGGTAATGGTGTATTCACGAATGGGGTGAAACGACGTAATTCCAACAACGGTACTATTCCCCACCATAACCATACCCGCAGGGTTGATGGCGCCGGTCATGGCATCCTGGGGCAAGGCCACACCAGCACCGCCCATGCTGCTCTGGATGGCTCCATAGCCGTGCGAAAAATAGCCCAGTGTCGCGTTGCTGACGGGTGATGTAAAACCCAGTGCGGCAGCCACAGCGAAAGCGAGTGTTGTTTTCTTGTTCATTGCAAGACTCCTCCTCGGTAGAAACGGTCATAAGGGTGTCGCCACCCATTGGTAAGGGTCAGTCAAAAAACGATGGCCCAAGCTAAATACCTAAAATTTGCAACCGAATAACATTAAAACCACCTCCTGCCCAATCTATAGGCTGATCGGATCAGCAGGGTCGAAAGAAATAATGGACCCATAATATAGGCGTGTCAATATATAATTGTATACTAACATAAGGATTTTTTGTTCTGGATTGTCGATGTCCCCAGGCTGGATTGGCTGCCTGAATCACTGCCAAGATCACTTCGCTTATGGCCACCCCAGACCATCCCCTGTTATCACCCAAAAATGTAGATCAGGATAAGGGAAAAAGACAGTTACTTTAAAGAAAACGAAAGTTAGCTAAGCACAAAAAAGGGCGCTGTTTCCACAGCGCCCTTTTTCATCCCTGGCAAACCCAGGCCTTCGATTTACATCATATATAGAGGCTAATATCCGCTTCCCCGGCAAAGCCGAGAAACATGGAGGCACCGGCAAACTCCACCCCATCAATAAACTCGCTGGGACCAAAATCAAACAGATCCACAGTCATCTGACAGCCGATCAACTTGACATCAGCCTCGACACACAGGCTGCGTAGTTCTTCCACGCTGGCTATACCCTTGGACTTCATCCGGGCTTTCATCATCACCGTCATCATGCTTTGCATACCGGGCAAGGCTTGTAACAACACCGGCATGGGCACCGTCACCGGCCCCATCTTCATGGGCATCCCAGGATTGCCAAGGGAACTGATCTTGAGATTGAGATTTTTGCGCAACAGCTGGAGACCATAGAAAGTAAAAAAGATCTGCACCTCGAATCCCAGAGCGGCGGCCGTGGACGCCAGGATGAAGGGCGGGTAGGCCCAATCCAGTGTGCCCTTGGTCGCGATAATTGCCATTTTCTTTTCTGCCATAACTTCACCTCCAATCAATAAAGTGTATGTTGTTACTCACCCGCCAAGCTGTATTTTCTACCCACCATGGTTATGCTCCTCCAAACTGTGCCAGCGGCTACCGATTTACATGGGTATAACGGGGTCTCAACCTGCGACCAGAGTCATCTCGACTGACACCCTGCGGCCAGTCTAGTACATATATTAGCAAATCAGCAAATACTTTTTTAATAATATTATGTTAGTTTCCCTGGATACGGCCTAAGTTCAGTATTCCTGGATTTTTCGCTACAGTAAGTCTGAGGGGTGTAAAATTGACAGCGTTCAAACCCAAAACCCCAATCAGGGCCTGGATAAGGGAACGGCTTTACCACACAAGGGTCGAATGATAAGTACACACAACTGTTTTAAGGCGTACAGCAATCCATGATGACAAGCGCACGATACCTGAGCTTTTTGGGCACACTTTTTATAGCCACCATCGCCCCGGCAGGGGCCCAAGTCAGCGACCTGCCTGACTTGGGTGAGCAATCCGCTGCCATTATATCCATCGCCGAGGAACGGGAGTTGGGTGAAAATTTTATGCGTTCGGCCCACCAGCAGTTACGCTTCATAGATGACCCCGAACTCAATGGGTACATCCAGGCACTAGGCCAAAAGTTCGCTAAACTCAGTGGCTCCCAGCAAGAATTTCATTTTTTTATCATCAACGACAATAGCCTCAATGCCTTTGCAGTACCCGGAGGCTTTATTGGGGTGCATACCGGGTTGATCCTGGCGACACAGACCGAGGCCGAACTGGCCTCGGTGCTTGCCCATGAAACTGCCCACATCAGTCAACGCCATCTACCGCGAATGATCGCCCGGGCCAAGGAAAAAAGCTCCCTGCCCACTATTGCCGCGCTCATTGCCGCAGCCATGCTCGGTGGCCAGGCCGCCGAGGCGGCCATCGTCATGACTGCTGCAAAATCGGCCAAAAACCAACTCGATTACACCCGGGAGTTTGAACGTGAGGCGGACCGTATTGGTATGCAGATTCTGGCCAAGGCCCAGTATGAACCCCGCGCCATGTCCAGTTTTTTCCAACGCCTGCAGACCTCATCACGAACCTATGATACGGGCGCCCCGGAGTTTTTACGTACCCACCCCGTTACTTCCAATCGAATTGCCGAGGCCCGTGCACGAGCCGATCGCTACCCCAAGACGTTTACTCAGGATAGTTCGGCATTCCATCACTTCCGCGCCCGAGTGCGGGTGCTCTCAAGTGACGACCCGGCACAGGCAGTCAACTATTTTGCCGGTGGTTTTAGGACTGGAAAAATCGCCGACGAAAACGCCCACCGCTATGGCTATAGTCTGGCCCTGCTCAAAGCTAACCGCCTCAGTGAAGCCAGCAAACAAGCAGCGCTTTTACTGTCACGCAATCCAGGCAAGGTCGATTACCAAATGCTTAAGGCCGAAATCGAAATGGCCATGGGACGCCTGAATGCATCCATCGGTCTGCTGGCCCGGGCTCACCAGTCCCATCCAGACAACCCCGTCATCAGCCAGCGTTATGCAGCAGCCCTGTTGCGAGGTGGACAAGCGAACAAGGCCAAACAATTGCTGCGCAAGGTCTTACGTAAACATCCAGGTAATCCGATGCTCCAGAAAATGCTTGCCGCTGCCGCCGTAGACAGTGGCGACCCTTTAACCTCCCATCGCGCCCTTGCGGAATTTTATTATCTAAACGGCAATGCCCGCGCCGCTATCGAGCAACTCATGATTGCAAATCGTTATACCAAAGGAAATTTTTACGATCAGTCCGGTGTGGATGCGCGCATGCAAGAAATAAAAGGCGAAATAGCACGCTATAAAGACGACAAAGATGACAAGAAACACAAGAGCCACTGACGACACATTTTTCAGTTTGACTCAGCCTCCCTGGCCACCAAGGGGCGTCAAAATTTTGTCCAGATCCCTACTCACGACACCACCACAAACAAACGAGAATCAAGTATATTAGTAATTGCTAATATTACAATATGGGGCCCCGGCTTTTTTCTTCTTCCCCGATCGGGTTGCGCTCATCAATCTGGTGTGGTATTTCTTCTTTAGCACTAACCAAAGCAGTTTCAGCTGCAGGCCCGAATCCAACAGGAAATCCAGCCGTATATAAGAAGACAACGATTTTGGTCCCTGTAAATTCTGGGTTAATTATTCACAACTATTTATTCCCTATTCTACGAGGAGGATGTAATGCGGAAATCCAGCACTTTCATTACCACCCTCGGTGCAGTTGCACTGATGATGGGTGGAATGGCAATTGCACCGCAGGCAGTCGCGGTCGGCGAAATGCCGAGCAAGAAAGTCTGTAAATCAAAGCCCAAAGACCCCGTGGTCGCGGGTGGGTGCATCGCCACTGACCGTAAAAAAGGCAATTGCATGGCTTGCCACAGCTTTGCTGGTCTAGAGAAGACCCGACTCCAATCCGGCAACGTTGGACCACCTCTCGTCGCCATGAAACAACGCTTCAAAGACAAGAAAAAACTGCGTGCCCAAATCTGGGATGCCACCAAGGCTAACCCGCAGTCCATGATGCCGCCATTTGGTAGACATAAAATCTTGTCTGAAAAAGACATTGATCTGATTACCGCATGGGTGCTTAGCCTGTAGTGGCAAAACAGATTTTAGTGGTAGCACAATTACACAGCTATGTAGGAGAAGGTAACAATGAAACGTAGAACGTTTATGAAGGGCAGTCTTGCGGGAAGCGTACTGGCGGTTGCCGCCGGTAGTGGCCTGCTTAAGCCCACCGATGTCCTGGCAGCAGGGTGGCCGAAAGGGGCGTTTGACGCTCAAAGCGAAGCCGATATGCTGAGCAGCCTGTATGGCTCGAGCAGCGCCAGCGCTAGCGGAAAGATCCGTATTAAGGCCCCGATCCAGGCGGAAAATGGGCGCGTGGTGCCGGTTAAGGTACAGGCCAGTCTGGCTAATGTAGAATCCATTGCCGTCGCCGTCGCCAAGAACCCACGCCCCCTCGCCACTAGCGTCAATCTGAGCGGTGGTGCAACCGGCTATTACAGCACCCGCATTAAAATGGGCAAGACCTCTAAGGTCACCGCCTATGTTAAAGCTGGCGGTAAACTGCATACGGCTTCCAAAACGGTGAAAGTGACCGTTGGTGGCTGCGGCGGTTAAGCCGGGCTTACGCTTAACATATCGAGGACTACGAAATGGCTAGATTAACAAAGATCAAAACCAGGAAGCGTGGCGATACCACAGAAATCCTGGCACTGGTAAACCATCCTATGGAAACCGGTAGGCGCAAGAACAAAAAGACCAAGCAAAAGGTTCCGGCGCACTACATCCAGAAAATGACCTTCGAACTCAACGGCAAGGTAGTTGCGGAAGCGAGCTTGGGACCTGCGGTCTCCAAGAACCCTCTGACTGCCGTCACCGTCAAAGGCGCCAAAACTGGCGACAAAGTAAAGGTAAGCTGGACCGATAACAAGGGTGAAAGCGGCGGCGCCACAGGGGCCGTATAACTTCAAACTTATTATGGGGATCGCCGGGTCGCTACGATTCGGCGGCATTCCAGCCTTAGGAGGAAAATAATGAAGAAGCTTATTATTGCAGTAACGGCTCTTGGATTGCTGGCGTTTGGTTCGCTATCGGTCCAAGCTAGCCCTCAAAGTGACCTGAAAGCATTTCAGGGATACTTTAAGAAAAACTTCCCAAAAATCAAATTCGACGATTTCTCAAATGGTCTTTATGCCCTTCCTGAGGCCGCCGACCGGCGCGCCGAATGGGAGGCCATCGAAGAATTCCCACCTTATGAGCTTGACCTCGCCAAGGGTAAGAAGTTTTGGGAGAAAAACAAGCTGGGTACCTGCTTTAAGAATGGCGGTGCCGGTATTGCCCAAAACTACCCCTACTGGGACAAGAAAAAGAAGGAAGTCCGCACCGCAGAGTTGGACATCAATGCCTGCTTGAAACGGCAAGGCAAAAAGCCTATCAAAAAAGGCAAATTGGCTACCGTAACCGCCTATTTCTATAACATGGCGCGGGGCAAACGGATCAAGATTGACGTGTCAGCTCCTGGCGCTATTGCCGAATATGAGAAGGGCAAGCATTTCTTCTGGGCCAAGCGCGGCCAGTTGAACTTCTCATGCGCCAACTGTCACATCAGCGGGGCAGGCAAGCGGGTTGGCGGTAACATCATGAGTACGGCTCTGGGTCACGGTACCGGTTTTCCGGCCTACCGCTCCAAGTGGGGCGGTCTGGGTACCATCCACCGCCGTTATAAAGGCTGCAACAAGCAGGTGCGGACTGCGCCATTAAAGCAGAACAACAAGACGTACCGTGCACTGCAACTGTATGAAACATATATGAATACAGGCCTGCCTTTGACGGCACCCAGTAACCGGTTCTAGCACCTACCGTAATAAAATGGGGTACCAAAGCCCGGCCCCAGTGGCCGGGCTTTTTTTTAATAAGTTGCATGGGGATTCAGCGCATAATTAAAACGTTTGGAATGGCCCTGAACCCTGTAGCGTTCTAGTTCTAGTGCGGGGTAACCCACTAAACATACGCTACTAAATAATTACAACAGACCGTTTGATGATGGAGCTAAGAAGATGAGCCTTTCCCGACGTGAATTCCTCCAACTGCTGACTGCAGCCAGTGCCGCAGGATTCGCCCTGCCAGGCTGCGACAGCAGCAACACCACGACCGCGCATACCACAGCTTCATCTACCAACCCGGCCGACCCCTATGAGCTAAAGCCGTTTGGTAATGTTTCCTTTATGCACTTTACCGACTGCCACGCGCAACTGCTACCCGTGCATTTTAGAGAACCCAACATTAACCTGGGTTTCGGTAGCGCCTATGGCAAGGCCCCGCATCTGGTAGGCGACAAGTTCCTGAAGCATTTCGGCATCAAACCCGGCACACGTGAGGCCCATGCCTTTACCTACCTGAACTATGTCGAAGCCGCGCAAAAATACGGCAAGGTCGGTGGCTTTGCCCATCTTGCCACCCTCGTCAAACAGATTAAGGCGCAGCGTCCAAACGCTCTACTACTCGACGGTGGTGACACTTGGCAGGGTTCGGCCACCGCACTGTGGACCAAGGGTCAAGATATGATAGATGCCTGTAAGCTTCTGGGCGTGGACGTTATGACCGGCCACTGGGAGTTCACCTATGGAGCCAAACGGGTACAGGACATCATCAAGAATGATCTTGATGGCCATATAGAATTTCTAGCTCAAAATGTGGTGGAAACCACGTTTGAAGACCGCATTTTTAATCCCTATACCATTAAAGAACAAAATGGCATCAAAATCGCGGTCATCGGCCAGGCCTTCCCTTACACACCGATTGCCAACCCACGTTACATGATCCCGGATTGGAGCTTCGGTATTCGTGATGAGGCCCTGCAAGAACTGGTTGACGAGGTGCGTGGCAAAGGGGCCCAAGTGGTAGTTATCCTGTCTCACAACGGCATGGACGTGGACCTCAAGATGGCTAGCCGGGTAACCGGTGTCGATGCCATCATGGGTGGTCACACCCACGACGGGGTTCCGGCGCCCAGTGTCATCAGCAACTCCAATGGCAAAACCCTGGTTATCAACTCGGGCTCAAACGGAAAGTTCTTGTCGGTGCTGGACCTCGAAGTCAAAGGGGGCAAAGTTAGCGATTATCGCTTCAAGATGCTGCCGATATTCTCGAATCTCATCAAGGCCGATGCCCAGATGACTGCCCATATCAATAAGGTCCGTGCACCTTACAAGGCCAAACTTGAAGAAAAGCTGGCCATCACCGACAGCCTGCTCTACCGGCGGGGCAACTTTAATGGCACCTTTGATCAACTGATTCTGAATGCCCAAATAGAGGTCCAGGGCGCTGATATGGCGTTTTCACCGGGATTTCGTTGGGGCGTGAGTCTACTACCGGGAGAGGCCATCACCCGTGAGGCCTTGATGTCTCAGACCGCAATCACCTACCCCAAGGCCACCCTCAACACAATAACGGGCGAAAACCTGAAGACCATCATGGAAGGCATCGCCGACAACCTGTTCCACGAAGATCCCTACTATCAGATGGGTGGAGATATGGTGCGAACCGCCGGATTAAAATACACCATTGACCCCACCGCAAAGATGGACCACCGAATCAGCGATATGGAGATAAACGGTTCAAAAGTAGAGGCCAGCAAGGAATATCTAGTCGCTGGCTGGGCTGCGGTTAACCCGGTACCGAAGGGTCGACCCATCTGGGACATCGTCGAGGAATACCTGAAATCCATTAAAGTCGTCAAAATAGACAAACCCAATGTGCCAAAATTAAAAGGGTCAAGCGGCAACCCAGGTATTGCAAGTATATAAAAACCTGCATACATGAAAATGAAAAGGGCTCCCTTAGGGGGCTCTTTTTTGTTGTCTAAATTTCGGGGATTTACCTCGAGGAAATTTAAGGTCGTGCAATATATATATGGTGGGCCGTGCTGGGATCGAACCAGCGACCACCTGATTAAAAGTCGGGTGCTCTACCTACTGAGCTAACGGCCCATAAAAAACTGTCGTGCGCTACGCGCCACGCGTGGCTTGTAGATTATATTTCGGCAGGATTATACCCTCACGAGATTGTCCTGTCCCGTGAGAATAGCTAGGGAAATTCTGATCAATTGAACTTAAACCGCCAAGACGCCAAGAATTTTCTTTATAAAAATCAACAATCTATTAGCTTGGCGACCTTAGCGCCTTGGCGGTTGAGCGTATTAATCAGAGGCTCCCTAGAAATTATACTGCTTCGAGCTTGCGCATGGCCTTGGGTAGCATGCGCATATCCACCAACGAACTGACCAATGCAGCGTAAAAGTTGGCCTCGTCTTCGTACACCATTCGGTAATATTGAATTTTCATGGTTAAGGCACTGCCAAACACGATAGAGAAGAACACCAATATTGATCCAAGGGCCAACGTGGATATGCCAGTAATCGCCTGGCCGACGGTACAGCCCATAGCCAACACCCCACCCACACCCATCAGTACCGCACCCATGGCGTGCCTAAAGAAATCTCCAAATGAGGCAAACCACTCAATACTGAATCGTTTCGAGATAATGGCGTATAAAAACGACCCCACGATAACACCGAACAGGGCCATTACACCAAAGTTTATGAAGCTGACTTTAGTAGGGCTCGACAAATAGCGCCAGGTATCACCCGTGGGACTGACAAATGTATAGGACTGGGCCATCACCCGGCTTGGGATCTCATCGGCAAATTCAGCATAGGCTTTCCATTCCTCACCCATAGGGCCCGCAGTAATGTACCAACCCGCAATAATCACCAAACCAATGACAAATCCAGCGAGTACATTATCAAACCGGCTGCGAAAATCTGTGGATACAAACACAAATATCGCCAGGGACAGGGCAATTAAGCCACCAAACACAAAATGCAACATAGAGGTATCCTCCATGCCGATCGCGCCACCGATAATAGCGCCAAGCTCCTGGCTCCCAATGCCCATTGCCGCCAAATCCACGGTCGTGGGCTGAATCCAGGGCATGAAATAATTGGTAAAAATACCTTCACCCGGCGCCAAGGGATCCTCTCCCCACAGCATCATATAGGCAGAAGCAGCAATAATAACGAGCACAACAATGGATTTGATATTGCCGCCACCGATACGTACCAGGGTACGCTGAGCGCAACCACTCCCTAAGGTCATACCGATGCCGAACAAGGTGCCCCCCAGGACATACCGCAACCAGGCAAAATTGGCCGTACGATAAGGCGGGAAGGTCGCTGTACCCAGTTCAATTTTGCCCAAATACTCAAGCAACAGCACACCAGCCAAGGCCACGGTCATAGCAAACACCCACGCCCGTAAACGTCCAGTGTCGCCCATATTGACCCAGTCGGAGACCGCACCCATGGTACAAAAATTTGTTTTGAAAACTATCGCACCCATAAATACAGCGAGCAGGAATACGAGTAATAAAACTTGAATATGGATAGTAAATTCCACGATTTGTCACCTCAGGAAAACGCCGCCTAAAAGTGGCGGCGTCAGAAGAATTTTGTCTATTTTACTGACTTAGGGGCACACGATCCAGCCGTGATATATGCCTTTAATATCAATAAGTTATAACCCTACCTGGCCGGATTATAACAAGTCGGGTCGGAGACACCGGCCTCGGCAAACCCGGTGGCCCGCAGTCGGCAAGAATCACATTGTGAGCATCCCCGGCCCCTCTCGTCTGGCGCATAACAAGAAATGGTCTGTGAATAATCCACGCCAAGTCGTAGTCCAAGCTTGATTATCTCGGCTTTAGTCATGTTGATTAAAGGCGCATGGATTTCAAAACCCTTGCCCTCAATGCCTTCGCGGGTACCGAGATTGGCAACACCCTCAAAAGCCTGGATAAACTGCGGCCTACAATCTGGATAACCCGAGTAGTCCACCGCATTGGCGCCGATAAAAATGTGGTTTGCGTGTAACACCTCGGCCCAAGACAGGGCCATGGCCAGAAATACAGTATTGCGCGCCGGTACGTAGGTGACAGGTATACCTTGACTAGGCGTACAGGGTATCTCTATATCCCGATCGGTCAACGCAGACCCTCCCAATTGACCCATGGGGAGACTGAGTACCCGGTGTTGCCGGGCCCCGAGCTGTGCCGCAATTATCCGGGCCGCGTCCAATTCCACTGCGTGGCGCTGACCATAGTCAAAGCTCAAGGCATAACAGTCAAACCCTTGCTCTCGGGCCAGTGCCAGGGTGGTTGCAGAGTCCAATCCCCCGGAAATTAAGACTACTGCCTCAGGACAATCAGCGGCCATGGGCACCGTTCCACAATATCTTATGAAGCTGTATCTGCATACGCACAGCCAAGTGATCCTCCAATATCCATTCCGCCAGATCGGTGGGGTTCAATTTTTTGTCCACTGGGGAGAACAAGACTTCACATACTGATGACAAACCATATTCTCTCAGTGTTTCTCTCGCCCATTCGTAGTCGGTACGATCTAGCAGCACAAATTTAACTTGGTCTTTCGCCCTGAGAAGTTGGATATTCTCACGGAGATTTCGGTCTCCTTCCCCAGACCCCGGTGTTTTTATATCCATAACAATAGACACCCGTGGGTCGATATCTTCTAGTGTCACTGCACCACTGGTCTCCAGCGAGACTTTATAAGCTTCATCACACAAGGCGGCGAGTAATGGGCGGCATTGGCGTTGCGCCAGTGGTTCACCTCCGGTAATGGTGATATAGAGAGGATTGTAGCCTGCAACCTCGGTCAACACTTCGTGAATGTCCAGCCATTCGCCACCGCGAAAGGCATAACGAGTATCGCAATATACACAACGCAAGGGACAGCCGGTCAAACGAATAAAAACCGTGGGTACACCAACGGTTCTGGACTCCCCCTGTAGGGAATAAAATATCTCTGTAATGCGCAGGCGGTCGGCAGCAGTGTCAACTCGCGTATCAAGGCTATTTTTTGAATGTAGCGAGACCATGGCGCCTAAATTCTAGGGAAGCTCTGATTAATTCGTCATTCCGGCCGTAGCGAAGCGAAGAGCCGGAATCCAGAGTAGTAAAACCAATATGTTACTGGATTCCCGCTTTCGCGGGAATGACGGGCAGAAATTAATCAGAGGTTCCCTAAGTAACACTTCTCTCGTATTGCACTTATTCGCCACGGAGGACACAGGGTGGTAACACATCTTTCTCTCTGTGACCTCCGTGGTGAAAAATATTGTCCGGGGGACACTGCTATTGGTCGCACTGACAGTGCATTTCAGAGAAGAGCTAAATTTTTCTATCACCCATTGATACTTAGGGCAAGAAATGCACAAGAATTAAGTCATTATTGCAACTGTTGGGTTAAGCTAAGGGTTATCTTTCTCCAAACGTCTTTTGGCTGATATCGCCACTTGGGTGCCAGGATATTGGTTGACTAAATCCTCCAGAGTCTGACGACCCTCATCAACCCTACCCAATTCCAATTGACTATAGCCAATCTTGAGTAAGGCATCAGGATATTTTTGGCTATCTGGATACTGCTTAATGAGTTTCTGAAACTCGACCAATGCGGCCTCAAATTCCCGTGTAACGTAGTTAGCCTCGGCTATCCAATACTGGGCGTTTGGCGCAAACTGGCTACGTGGATGTTGTTCTAAAAACTCACTAAACGACTTTATTGAGTCACCGTAACGGCTCTGTTTGAGTAAATTAAAGGCAGCATCATAGGCCTGCTGCGCTTGGTCACCATCACCTGTATCTTCTGTCACCGGCCTCAGATCATCTCCCTGAGACCCGAGTCTGGCCTGTTGTTGGCCAACGCCTGTGCTCGCTAAACGTTCCCGCTGTCTCAGGCGACGATCCAGGTCATCGTACAGTTCACGTTGGCGTCGCTTAAGCGCATCCATGGCGTTTTGCTGTAGCTCAACCTGGTTACGTAATTGCTTAAGCTCGGCTTGCAAATCCTCGGTCTCCACCAGCAGGTCCACTGTCCGATTGCCAGTACTGGGGGCGCCCCCAGTACTGGCACAACTTGAAAGTATCAGGGCTGCGCCAGATGCCAGGCCAATGCGCAATAAAACCGAATTACTGATCCTCATAGAGTATCTCTACGCGTCTGTTGAGTTGCCATGCCGATTCACTATGGCCCAGAGCAACCGGCCGTTCCTCACCGTAGGAGGTGGTAGTAATACGGTCTGCGGCAAGCCCGTAGGCCTGCATCAACTTGGCCACTGCCTTGGCCCGCCTCTCACCCAATGCCAGGTTATATTCACGGGTACCACGCTCGTCGGCATGGCCTTCGAGGGTCAAGGCAATCCCTGGATGATCAACCAGATAGGCCGCGTGGGCGGAGACAATGGCACGGTTTTGATCGTCCACCGCCGCTCTATCGAATTCAAAATAGACCCGTCGTTGGGAGGTCCTATCCACCGGCCCACCACCAAACTGTTCTCCCGCAACGCCTTCACCATTCACCGCAGCACCCGTGCTCACACCACGCTCGTCGACGGAGGCGTTAGATTTTTTATTTTTATTACCGCAACCAGACAAGCCTACTACCAACATTAAGGGTACGAGCAATAAGATCTTCTTATTCATAGTTTACACTCCTTCAGAACTTACGATTATACGGAGACCAGGCCGGTTCTCTCACATCCCCTTTCAGGAATCTCAATATTTGTTTGACCCGTCCGTCCGCCGATACGGCCGCCAGCACCCCACGGCCCCCCTGCTCAGTAGCATAGAGTATCATCCGGCCATTGGGAGCAAAACTAGGAGATTCGTCCAGGGTGGCCTCGGTGAGGACATGCATGGCATTTTGCCTCAAATACAGCACTGCGATGCGATAGCGTCCTTTATTTGCGCTGACCAGAGTAATGGATTGGCCATCCGCCGCATAGCTGGCCCGGGCATTATATTCGCCCTCAAAGGTGATACGCTGAGGCTTGCCCCCACTCACCGCAATGCGGTAAATCTGCGGCTTTCCGCTACGATCAGAGGTGAACACGATATGACGGCCATTGGGCGACCATGCCGGTTCAGTGTCGATGGCATGGTGGTGAGTCAGGCGGCGTAGTTGGCGGCTGCGTGGCGACAAGATATAGATTTCCGGATTGCCGTCCCGAGATAGCACCAGGGCCAGACGCTTACCGTCCGGGGACCAGGCCGGCGCGCTATTGAGGCCACGAAAGTCCGCCAGGCGTTCGCGGCTACCATCGGCCAAAGTTTGCACATAGACCATCGACCGCCGTTTCTCAAAAGAGACATAGGCCAGACGCTTACCGTCCGGGGACCAGGCCGGTGACATAATGGGCTCTCCGGAATCCAGCACCGTTACCGGTTCATGGCCGTCGGCATCGGCGACCTGCAATAAAAACCGTCTTTGGCCACTGTCACTTTGCTCCACCGTCACATAGGCGATGCGGGTATCGAAGGCCCCGGGTTCACCGGTCAGTTTTTCGTATATAATATCGCTTATCTGATGGGCCACCTTGCGCATTTGCTTGGCCTTGACCACGTAGCGATAGCCTGCCAACTGTTTGCCTTTAAAAACATCAAACAATTGAAACTGCACTTGATAGCGGTTACTGCCGACACGTTGCACTTTGCCCACGGCAAGCGCCTCGGCCTTGATAAGGCGCCAATCCTTAAACTTCACCCCCGCCTGATCATGGGGTCGTGATAGAAAATCATCCTTATCGATACTCTCGAATCGACCGCTACGCACAAGATCGTCGCCAATAATCTTGGCCAAGTCCTGTGATGGCTTGCCCTCACCCTGCCAGGCAAAGGGTACAATGGCAATCGGTACGCCAGCCTCAACACCCTTGGTGATCTCAATCTTCAGAATCGCCATTGTCTGGCAGACCCACAACTGCAAACCTATCCCCAATAACGTTGTTGTGATTAACTTTCTCATGTGTCTGTACTTCCTACCCTTTTTGCGGATCAAATTCAAAATCGATTACACTAAAAAACTCGGCCAGTTCCGGGTTACTGGGCAACGGCAAGGGTGTAGCCTTTTTTACCGCGTTCTCTACAGACCGGTCAAATATGGCATTGCCGCTTGATTGCACCACCCGCACTGTTAGCACCTCTCCACTTGGGGTAAGCCTCACACGCAAAACGGCCTTGAGCCCTGTCTTCGCACCGGGTGGCCGTATCCAGAATCGTTCCACCCGCTGTCTAATGAGCGGTTCATATCTATTCAGTTCACCCTGAGCCTGTCGCTGCAGTTGCTCTTTTCGTAAGAGTGCCTGCAGGGCCTTCTCAGCTTGCCTGCGCTTACGCTGCGCGGTCAACTTATTTGCATGTGCCTTGCGTTTTTTCTCTATCTGTTCCCTTTTTTTCTTCTTTGTTAGTTTTTTCTTCTTTCTCTCAGCCGGTTTTCTGGCCTCCAGAGTCTTTCTCTTTTTCTCCAATGCCTTTTTCTTTTTATCTAGCGCTTGTTTTTTCTTTAGCTCAACAAGACGCCTTGCTTTAGCCTTACGTTTTTTTTCTGCCTTTTTTTCTGCCAGGGCGGCTTGCCTAACCAGTTCCTTCAATCGTGCCTTTTCTTTTTTCGCGGCACTTTTCCTGGCAGCCTCCTTTTTCTTGATGCGATCAAGCTCTTTTTGGACCTTTCCCTCGTCTACGAGGGTGGCTTGCACTACCTTCTTATCATCTATCTGATGGTTATTGCTGGGGATAAGTTGCCAATCAAAGCTAATCCCCAAAACTAACAACACCAGGACATGCACCAATATGGCATATATAAACGCCCTGCCGTAACCTTCGCTCACCTGTCGTGCTACTTTTCTGGGGGCTCGGTTACCAAGCCGACACTTTTTACCCCTGCCTGTTGCAGAATCACCATGGCCTTGATCACCGCCTCATAGACGACCGCCTTGTCACCTCGCACCATGAATTCGGTCTCCTGCCTACGTCTTTTTACAGCGGCCACCTTCACGCCCAGATCACCTGGTACGGTGGCTTGGGTGTCGTCATTAACGAAATAGTTACCCTGTTTGTCAACAGTAACCACAAAGGGTTCCGAATCCTGCGTAGGTACTGGGTCACTCACCGCCTGTACCATATTCACCTTAACGCCCTGGGTCAGTAGTGGCGCGGTAACCATAAAAATAATCATCAGAACCAGCATGACATCAATATAGGGCACTACATTAATCTCACTCATAAGACGCTTTTTACGCCGATGATACATGGGCTTGTTCTTTTTTTACGATGACTTGACGGTTGACGATACTGAGAAACTCTTCCATAAATATGGCATAGCGGCTTTCCAGCCGTTCCACATGGCTGGAGAAACGATTGTATGTGATCACCGCAGGTATGGCGGCAAATAATCCCATGGCGGTAGCAATGAGGGCCTCGGCAATACCCGGCGCCACACTCGAAATGGTGGCCTGATGCAAGGTACCCAGGGAACGAAATGAATTCATGATGCCCCATACGGTACCAAATAAACCCACGTAAGGGCTGGTGGAGCCCACAGAAGCCAAAAACGGCAGATGGGTCTCCAGTTCATCCAACTCGCGGCTCAGGGCCACGCGCATGGCGCGTTGCACGCCTTCAACAATGTCGGCGCGATCGATCCCTGATTTCTGGTTGAGACGGGTGTACTCACGGTAGCCTGATACGAAGATGCTGGCCATGCCGGTAGGCGCCTTAGGTCTTTTTGACCAATCTGAATAGAGCTGGGCCATATCCCCACCTGACCAGAAGCTGTCCTCAAACCGAGTAGCGTTAGACCGGGCAAGACGCAGACTGAACCACTTTTGAAAAATCATGGTCCAGGACAGGATTGATGCAACCAATAACAACAGCATGACCAATTGGACCACTAAGCTGGCTTGGGTGACCATGCTGATCAAGGACAGGCTATGCTCAGAGGCAGTGAGGGTCAATTTTTCCATGTCTCACCAAAAATGGATCGTTGTGGTTGTTTTAGGTCGGCGGGTGGCTGTAGCCCGAGGTGAATCCAGGCCCGCGCCGTGGCGATGCGCCCCCGGGGGCTACGCATAAGAAAGCCCTGTTGTATCAGAAAAGGCTCAATCACATCCTCAATGGTGCCCCGCTCCTCACCGATGGCAGCGGCCACATTGTCCAGGCCCACCGGGCCGCCGGCAAACTTTTTGATCACCGCAGAAAGTAGCTTGCGGTCAAGCACATCAAAACCCTCCTCATCCACTTCCAGCATGGCCAGTGCATCTATCGATAGCTCATCCGTCAGCCGACCTGTGCCTTTCACCTCGGCATAGTCCCTGACCCGGCGCAACAACCGATTGGCAATACGCGGCGTCCCTCTGGAGCGACGTGCAATAGCCTCTATGCTGGTATCGTCTGCCTCCACACCCAGAATTTGGGCCGAACGGGACACAATTTGGGTTAACTGCTCGGGGCTGTAAAACTCCAGGCGCTGAACGATACCAAATCTATCACGCAACGGTGAGGTCAATAAACCGGCCCGTGTGGTTGCCCCCACCAGGGTAAACGGGGGCAAGTCGATCTTGATGGATCGGGCCGCCGGTCCCTCCCCGATCAGGATGTCGATCTGAAAGTCCTCCAGGGCAGGATAGAGGATCTCCTCCACCACCGGGCTGAGACGGTGAATCTCATCCACGAAAAGCACGTCACGGGGTTCCAGATTGGTCAGCAGGGCTGCCAGATCTCCGGGACGCTCCAGCACCGGCCCAGAGGTCTGGCGCAGGCCGACACCCATTTCGTGGGCAACGATATGCGCCAAGGTGGTCTTGCCCAATCCGGGGGGGCCAAAGAACAGCACATGGTCGAGGGCCTCGCCACGATTCCTGGCGGCGCTGATAAAGATCTCCATTTGTCGGTGCAGTGATTCCTGGCCAACAAAATCTTTTAGTCGCTGGGGTCGCAACCCAGGATCGGCGACTTGGTCATCACCCTCGTGCGTCGGCGCCGGTGAGACCAATCGATCATTCTCAATCATGATGCCCGCACCATACCTTTAAGGGCTTGCCGGATGATTTCTTCGCTGGTGCCCTCTTTCGCGTCCGCAGCACGCACCGCGCGGGACGCTTCCTGAGGTTTATAGCCCAATGCGATCAAGGCGCGCACCGCCTCCGCCGCCGGATCGAGTGTAGCGGCGGACTGCCCCGCCACACTCACCCCTTCTGAAGATTGCGGCAATACCCGGTCACGCATCTCAACAATGAGACGTTCAGCGGTCTTACGCCCAATCCCAGGGACCTGAGTGAGACGGGCCACATCTTCGTTGGTCACGCAGGCGGCAAATTCTTCCGTGCTGAGTCCGGACAAGATAGCCAAGGCCACTCGCGGCCCAATACCATTGACGCGCAACAAACTCCTGAACAGTTCCCGTTGCGGACGACGACTGAAACCATAGAGCAAGTGGGCATCATCGCGCACTACCAGGTGCGTGTGTAGAGTGACCTGACTACCGCTATCGGGCAGATCATAGAAAGTCGTCATCGGGGCCTCAAGCTCATAACCCACACCACTGACTTCTAACATCAATAATGGTGGTTGCTTGACTAACAATGTACCTCGTAATTGACCGATCATGATCGGACCACCTTGAGCGCCCTGGCCGCTTGGTCAAGGCGCTGGGCGCCACCCTGGGTACTATGGATATAGCATATGGCACAGGCCAATGCATCGGCAGCATCTTCCTGGGGGGGGGCTGCGAGTTTTAATAATATTTGCACCATATGTTGCACCTGCTCCTTGGCGGCATGGCCCCTGCCTACCACCGCCTGCTTGATCTGCAAGGCTGTGTACTCTGATACCGGCAGACCCTGATTCACCCCGGCGCAGATCGCTGCGCCACGTGCATGGCCTAAAATCAAAGCAGATTGTGCATTGCGTGCAATAAACACCTTTTCCACTACAATGATATCCGGCTGGTGGGTTTCAATGACCTCATACACACCGTCATAGATTACTTTGAGTCGTTGGGGTAATACGTCTGTAGGGGCCTTGACCACACCACTGGCCACATAGGCGAGATTCCCAGCTGATATATCGACCACACCAAATCCAGTCAATCTTGAACCAGGATCTATACCCAGTACCCGCATTATTCGCTTCGTAGTTCCACAGTCACATCAACCTGCCTCTAATTGGGCCACTACCTCATCGGGGATGTCGGCATTGGTATAGACCTCCTGGACGTCATCCAGCTCCTCCAGAGCATCAACCATTTTAAGCATACGTTCCGCGTCAGCACCCGTTAAAGCCGCATCGGTACTGGCACGCATGGTGATTTCGGCAAGTTCGGGTTTTAGGCCCTGTTGCGCTAACGCATCGTAAACGGATTGGAATTGTTCGGGTGGTGTGGTGACTTCAATGCCACTGTCCTCGTCACTGACCACGTCATCGGCGCCCACATTGACCGCGATCTCCATAATCTGTTCCTCGTCACTCCCCTGGGGAAAGGTGAGTAGTCCAATTTTATTAAACAAATAGGCCACCGATCCATCGGTACCAAGATTACCACCATGTTTGGTAAAGGCGTGTCGTACTTCGCTCACGGTGCGGTTGCGATTATCGGTGGCACACTCCACCAGCACCGCTGCACCGCCCGGGCCATAACCCTCGTAGCGGGCATCTTCATAACTGACCCCTTCAAGCTCACCGGTGCCCCGCTTGATGGCGCGGTCCACATTATCCTTGTTCATGTTTTGACCTAGGGCCTTGTCCACTGCGGCACGCAGACGCGGGTTGCCCTCAGGATCACCCCCCCCCATGCGGGCGGCTACGGTGATCTCACGGATCAGCTTGGTAAATACCTTGCCCCGTTTGGCGTCTTTGGCCGCCTTGCGAAAACGAATGTTGGCCCACTTGCTGTGTCCTGCCATGAGAGTCCCGTTTACTTATTGATTTATATAGCTAAGTTCTGCCCATCCCAACTCTTTGATGGCACTCAGAGTGTACCATTGTCATCCGGTGCCCCCAAGCCGCATCGGGGACGTTAAACTTCCCTTATGGGCTTACGTAGTTTGATATTGAGTTCGCGCAATGGGGCATCGTCCACCACACCCGGCGCCTCGGTCATCAGGCAAGAGGCCTTCTGGGTCTTGGGAAATGCAATCACATCCCGTATCGAATCCGCGCCGGTCATCATCGCGGCAATTCGATCCAGACCAAATGCAATACCGCCGTGAGGAGGTGCGCCATATTTCAGGGCATCTAACAAAAAACCAAACTTCTGCCGTGCCTCTTCGGCATCAATACCCAGAATTGTGAACACCTTCTGTTGTATCTCGGGCTGATGAATACGGATTGATCCACCACCGATCTCGCTGCCATTGAGCACAATATCATAGGCACGGGAAAGGGTGCCTACCGGATCGGAATTCAATTTATCCACACTCGAATCGGCAGGGGCAGTAAAGGGATGGTGCAGTGCCTGTAGACGTTTGGCGTTTTCGTCATACTCAAACATGGGGAAATCAACTACCCACACCGGGAACCACCCCTCCTTAAGCAAGCCGAGATCTGCGGCCAGGCGGTCACGGAGCGCACCTAAGACATCATTGACGATCCGGGCCTTGTCTGCCCCGAAGAACACCAGGTCACCATCTTCTGCGCCACAACGTTCCATGATCGATCCGATGACGTCATCGGGCAGAAACTTGAGGATAGGCGATTGCAATCCCTCTCGACCCTTGGCCACTTCGTTGACCTTAATGTAGGCAAGACCCTTGGCGCCATATTGGCCGACAAAATCAGTATAGCCATCAATGACCTGACGGCTAAGCACGCTGCCCTGAGGCACCCGTAGGGCCGCCACCCGTCCGCCAGGGTTATTGGCCGGACCAGCAAATACCTTGAATTCCACCGCCGCCATCAGGTCGCCCACATCTACCAATTCCAGCGGGTTACGCAGATCGGGCCGGTCACTTCCGTAACGGCAAATGGCCTCTTGATAACTCATGCGTGGAAAAGGGTCAGGGAGTGTCACCTCCAGAACGTTCTTGAAAACGTCCCGCAACATGCTCTCCATCAAAGAGATCACATCTTCCTCGTTGACAAAACTCATTTCCACATCAAGCTGGGTAAACTCCGGCTGCCGATCGGCCCTCAAATCTTCATCCCGGAAGCAACGCGCAATCTGAAAATACCTTTCGAACCCCGCCACCATAAGCAGTTGCTTGAATAACTGGGGCGACTGGGGCAAAGCGAAAAAATATCCGGGATGGGTACGGCTGGGCACAAGATAATCTCGCGCACCTTCCGGTGTCGACTTCGTCAGGATCGGGGTCTCAATCTCTACAAATTCCAAATCTTCAAGAAAGCGGCGCAGATTGCGAGTCATGGCGTGACGCAAACGCAGGTTTTTTTGCATTTTATCCCGGCGCAGATCGAGATAGCGGTAGCGTAGCCGAACCTCCTCTCCCACATCGTCCTCGTCCAATTGAAACGGTAGCGCCTCGGAACGGTTCAGAACCTTTAAGCCCTGAGCTAACACCTCGACTTCGCCGCTGGGCAAATTGGCATTGATGGTCCCCTCGGGACGGTGTCTGACTTTTCCGCTGATCTGAAGTACATACTCGCTACGCAGGTGCTCGGCAACAGTAAAGATGGTCGCGTCATCCGGATCAAACACCACTTGAACCAGCCCATGCCGGTCACGCAAGTCTACAAAAATGACACCACCATGGTCCCGCCTGCGATGGACCCAACCACAAAGCTCCACCATTTGGTCAATATGGCTGGCATTTAACTGCCCGCAATATAAACTGCGCATGATATTTATTTCCTCTTTTTGGCCGTTTTACCGGCAACTCCATCGGGCACAACAACACCGGCAGACATGATAAGTTTTAATCCAGCATCAATACTTAAGTTAACATCAATCACATCGTCGAGTGGCACCATAAGGAAATACCCTGAGGTGGGATTGGGTGTGGTAGGGACAAACAAATTCACCAGTTTACTCCCGACCTTGTTTTCAACATCTGTCACCCCGGTACCGGTAACAAAGGCCAGGGTCCACATGTCCCGGCGAGGGTATTCCACCAGGACCACTCTACGAAACGACTGGCCCGAGCTGGAAAACAAGGTTTCCAATACCTGCTTGACCGCAGAATAGATAGACCGCACCAGGGGAATGCGCGCCAACAGATCTTCACCGATGCGTACCAGTTGGCGGCCAAAGAGATTGGCGGCCACCATTCCCGTAATAAGCACTACCAACACGGTCAGCACCACGCCCAAACCAGGGATCTTGAACCCCAACAAATTCTCCGGCCGGTAGGCCATGGGCAACAACACCAGGCTACGATCCATCAAATCCACCAGGAATTTGACAATCAAGACCGTGACCCCCAGGGGCACCCAGACCAGCAGCCCGGCGAAAAAATAGCGTCTTAGAGATAACATCATGATTTTGATGGGGTGGAACTACCACCCTTTGTTGATGGGGTGGAAGTGCTGTTCTTTGTCTCGGTGGGTTTAGCCGATTTAGGTTTACTGCCGCTATTTTTGAAGTCAGTCTCGTACCAACCAGAACCCTTTAGCCTGAACCCAGCAACGGACAACAGCTTTTTCAACTTCGCCTCACCACATTCTGGACAATCCATCTTGGGTGGCTCATTCATCTTCTGAATGACCTCAAGTCGGTGTCCACAAGCATCACACTCGTACTCGTAGATCGGCATACATACCTCCTGCTTATAACATAAGCTGATCAGCGGATCCTAAGCTGGCTCAGACTGAATAATGGCTTGAACTAAAAGTGGGACTCCACTTCATATTTTTCGACTGCTTAGCTGCCCGCTGACCGTAAATAGATCAGAATGCCAACTCCACCACGGCAATGCCGTGAGCAGAGGAGACCCACCAGGAAGCTATCTTCCACTAACCCACGGCCGGTGAGAATGGCTCCGCAGATGGCGAACCGACCGGCGATTATAGTCGTTGCGCGACCACAACACACCTATTCCTAAGGGGGTTAGCTGCCGGCAATAGTGAGGTTGTCTATCAGCAATGATCCGGTACGTATATTCTTGCGAATATCCACATCCTGACCCACTTTTATGATCCCTTGAAACATGTCCTGGAGCTTACCTGCCACCGTAATCTCATCGACCGGATGCTGGATCTCACCGTTTTCGACCCAAAATCCTGCCGCACCACGAGAATAGTCACCGGTTAGAATATTCACACCAAACCCAATCAACTCTGTGATCAATAGCCCTGTGCCCATGGCGGCGAGCAGACCGGATAGATTGTCCTCGCCGGGTTTGATAATCATGTTATGTACCCCGCCAGCATTGCCGGTAGACTGCAAGCCCAGTTTGCGCGCCGAGTAACTGTCCAACAGATAACCTTGCAATATGCCATCTGTCACCAGATCACGCGGGTGGGTGGTAACCCCCTCATTGTCGTAGGCACTGCTCCCCAGTCCACGGCATATATGAGGATTTTCATGGATCTGGACATGGGGGGCAAACAGCTGCTTGCCCTGGTGATCCACCAGAAACGACGCCTTGCGGTATAGATTGCTTCCTTGGATCGCCGCACCCAAGTGGCCTAATACGCTGGATGCAATGGGCGCCTCAAAAACAACCGGGGCCTTGCGGGTGGAAAGTTGACGTGCATCCAATCGACGTAGGGTGCGCTGCGCCGCCTGCGCTCCCACCGTCTCGGCCAAATCTAAATCCTGCGCCCGTCTTGCCACGCTATACCACTGATCCCGCTGCATACCACGGTCATCCTGGCCCACCACGGCACAACCCAGACTGTGCCGGCTGGATCGTTGCCCAGCTAAAAATCCGTGGCTATTGGCATAGACCTCAATGCCCTCATGACTGGACAAAGTGGCCCCTTCGGAATTGATAATGCGCTTGTCACTGTCCCGGGCCACCTGTTCGCAGCTTTGCGCCACTTCGATGGCCTGGGGAACCGTCAGGTCCCAGGGATGGTGAAGGTCGAGATCCAATATCCGTGTGGCCATCTGTTCCTTGTCCGCCAACCCCCCAAAGGGGTCTTCGGCGGTATAACGCGCAATACTACAGGCGGCTTGCACGGTGTCACGCACTGCCTGGGGACTAAAATCCGAGGTACTGGCAGAACCGCTATGGTCGCCAAAAAAGACAGTAATACCTAAAGACTTGTCACGATTATGCTCTATGGTTTCTACATCACCCAGACGCACGGTCACCGAGAATCCTCGACTAGCATGGGCGGCGGCCTCAGCGCTACTGGCGCCCCGTGACTTGGCCTGGGCCAACGCACTTTCTACCAGCGTGGATAAGTCCGCCTGCAACGCATCATTGATGTAGGTCTCTGTCACCGCAGAGCCATTTTTAGAAGTAGATAACGTCATTTGATACCATTCCCTTCAAGCTTTTTTCAATCACCAACCTGGGTCCCACCTACCGTAAGACCATCAATGCGTAGAGTCGGTTGCCCCACCCCCACCGGCACACTCTGACCTTCCTTACCACAGGTGCCGACACCACTATCGAGTTCCAGATCATTTCCGACCATGGCCACGCGGGTAAGTACATCCGGACCATTACCAATAAGCGTGGCGCCTTTAACCGGCCGAGTGACCTTCCCATGTTCGATGAGATAGGCTTCACTGGCAGAAAACACGAATTTGCCCGAGGTAATATCCACCTGACCACCACCGAAATTTACCGCATAGAGCCCCTTATCCACCGAGGCAATAATTTCCTGCGGATCATATTGCCCTGCAATCATAAAGGTGTTGGTCATGCGCGGCATGGGAAGATGGGCATAAGATTCACGCCGCCCATTGCCGGTGGGTGGCACATTCATCAAACGGGCGTTCATATTATCCTGCATGTAGGCGGTGAGAATGCCGTTCTCTATGAGCACAGTACGTTGGGCCGGTGTGCCTTCGTCATCTATGGTTAAGGAACCTCGACGATCTTTCAGGGTGCCATCATCCACCACGGTGCACTGATCCGAGGCGACCTTTTCCCCCATCCGGCCGCTAAAGGCAGAGGTGCCCTTGCGGTTAAAGTCTCCTTCCAGACCATGACCAATGGCCTCATGCAATAAGATACCGGGCCAACCCGGACCCAACACCACGGTCATGGAACCGGCCGGGGGTTCGTCGGCCTCAAGATTGACCAAGGCCTGGCGCACGGCCTCGCGGGCGTAACCCAAGGCCTTGTCCGAATCCAGAAAATAGTCGTATCCGCAACGACCACCTCCACCGGCATGGCCTTGCTCACGACGCCCATTTTGTTCAACAATGACGGTGACATTGAGTCGAACCAAGGGCCGGATATCCGCTGCCAATACACCATCGCTGCGTACCACCAGAATTTGTTCAAAGCTCGCAGCCACATTGGCCATGACTTCCTTGACCCGGGTGTCCTGGGCACGGGCCTCGGCCTCTACCTGCTCAAGCAATGCGATTTTGTCATCGTCTTTCAGGCTGGCCAATGGGTCCAACGAGGAGTAAAGCGCCGGCGCCTTGACGCCCTGCCAGACCATGGCGGCCTGCTTGCCATCCCCACTTTGGGCAATAGCCCGTGCGGCCCGTGCAGCATCCAGCAAGGCGGGGATCTGTAACTCATCTGAGTAGGCAAACCCGGACTTTTCCCCCATCACGGCACGTGCGCCCACACCTTGATCGATGCTGTGACTGCCGGATTTCACCTGCCCTTCTTCCAGGGACCAGGCCTCGTGCCGGCTGTATTGGAAATACAGGTCTGCGTAGTCCATTGCCGGCCCATAGAGCTGACCAATGAGCCGGTCCAGTTCCGAATCACCAATCCCGGCGGGTTCCAATAAGCTTTGTTTGACTTGCTCTAACATCTTAGTGTGATACCTATCTTGCGATGCTGAATGCTGGGAAGCTTTTTGCGGATGGACTTCAATTCACCCAAATCCAGATCGGCAATCACCAAGCCCTCACCCGTTTTACATCGATTCAGAATATTGCCCCACGGGTCCACTACCATACTGTCGCCGTGAGTTGAGCGGCCATTGGCATGCCGCCCCCATTGGGCTGCCGCCACCACAAAAGCGCTGTTCTCAATGGCACGGGCGCGTAGCAACACCTCCCAGTGCGCCTGCCCGGTAAGCGTCGTAAATGCAGCGGGAATCAAAAACACTTCGGCCCGCCTATCCAACATGGCGCGAAACAGTTCGGGAAAACGCAAGTCATAACAAACTGCAACACCCAATCTGCCGTGGGGCGTGTCCAGCACAACGATGTCTTTACCCGCAGTATAGTAATCCGTTTCCCGGTAAGACTCGCCCCCATCCAATTCCACATCAAATAAATGAATCTTGTCATAACGGGCACGGCTCTTCCCCTGGGGGTCGAACAGCAGACAACTGCTACACAATTTATCATGTCCGTCATTGAGCAAGGGGAGAGTCCCTCCCACCAGCCAAAGCCCATGCTGCCGGGCCATGGCCGCCAGAAAGTCCTGGATTGGACCGGCCCCCGGGGTTTCACGAGACCGCCAACGTGCGTCGTCATCGCGAGGCATGAGGGCAAAGTTTTCCGGCAACAGGACTACCTCGGCACCGGCGCTATGCGCCTGGGAGATCAAGTCCCCGGCGCGGGCAAGATTTTCCGAAACCTCGGTGCCCGAGGTCATTTGTATCGCGCCAACACGGGTCACTGGGTTGGCGCGCCAGGCTGGATCTCCAGCACCATCATATCGGCCTTACCGGAACCGGGCTCAAGGATCATCCGCGAGGAAGCCACCCCCAAACTGACTAACCAATCCCTCAGCTGCCCAGCCCAAGTCACTCCCTGATCACCACCTGGATAGCGAATATTGATACTGCTATCGGGGGCCAACTCAACGGCCTTCATCAGTTTTTTTAGCGGGGCAAGTTCAATCACCTTTTGACCGCGATCCATCTGTTTCCATTGCTCTAAGGGCAAGGAGATACTTTCGGCCACAACCATGGCAGGTAAAACCAAAACGAATATAAGGACTGCTCGAATCATATAAGCGAAGCATAGCATCCTCCTATCAACCCTGGGAATGGCTCTCTACTCGAGTCATAGCGGGATCATCCCAGGGACCGGTGACCACATAGTGATATTTCACCAGACCGGATAATTGTTTTTTAAATACCTTTTGGAACAAGAAGATGGCAGCGCCTGTGGCCGGACTACCCAGGACACTCCCGGCAATCGCCAGATTACCCCCCAATCGTGGGATCACGGTCAACTCAAGATCATAATCCTCGGTAACGATACCACTACGTCCAACAATTCGAATATCCGCAGTCGGGCCAAGCAGGCTCAAATCCTGAGTATAGGCGGTGCCATTTTCGATCTGCAGCCCACCGCTAATACGATCAAAGGCAAAGCCTTTGGAAAAGACATCAGTGAAGTCGAGTCGTAATCGACGCGCCAGGGCGTCCAGATTAAACAGGCCCAAAAATCGACCCGCGCCGGGATCCACTTTGGGGAAACGGCCTTGGCTGGCATCAACCTGAATGCTTGCGTTCACCGTGTCCAGATTAAAATTCTGTAACCCACCCGACCAATCCAGGTCCACCTGCAATTTTGCATGGCCGCCCTCCACCTGTCCTGGCAGACTCCAATCTTGCAGGCTCTTGCCTATATCAGTAGTTTTCATCTCAATGTGATACTGGGATCGACCTTTGTCCGGTCGTGTTTGCCATTGGCCATAAGCCGACAAGGAAGAATGTGGCTTACTGAGATCAAATTTTTCCACACGCCAACCATGCTCTATGGGTGACGCACTCAACTCCATCTTGCCCAGCGCCAAATCACCATAACGGAACCGTTGCGCCTGAATTTTTAATTCGGGTAAATCAGATCGGGATGCTGCGGTGGAAAGAGGTGAAGTCGTCTTACCAGTTTCGGCGACGCCCTTGGCCCAATAAAGATGTTCCAACTGCAGTTCCAGTTGTTTTTTGGCATCACCCCACAAAAAATCAAAATCACCTGCAATCTCGGCAGCAGAGATTGACCCTTGCCAACGATTGTATTTATCACGACTACCGCTTAGATGAACATCGGAAAATTGACGATCAAAGAACCTTAAAGTTCCCACATTGCTGCTCAACCTGCTAATACCTGCATCGGCCCGTAAATTGCTGCGCTGTGTGATGGGTTTTAAATAGGCCAACCACTTATCCAAATCGACCTCATCCAGCGCCACATGCAAACCGACACCCTTCTCCCTGGTGGTCTTTGCGGTGACACTACCCACCACGATTTGCCCACGCTCCAAAACCGCTTCACTTGCTTGGCGCCGAAACCACAACTGGCCATTTAACCGATCATGGATACGAAAACTGACATCACGCCCCGTCCCGCCATGGAAACGCGTCTTGACACGCAAGGGCCATACATCACCGGCAGCTTTATCTAAGGGTGCCGGTGCAGTCGAATAGACCTCATACAAATTTGATGCCACACTGAGTTCACCGCCGTCCTCACCCAGGCGCAAGCTTCCATGCCAATCTGCTTCACCATTGAGCGGTGCAACCAATTCTTTTCCAAGCAGCTGATCCAGGTTCTTGATTCGGACGCGTCCACTCATATTAACCACCACCGTGGGAATCAGGCCTGGCCTGGGTGTTGACACGGATAGCAAGGCCTTACCTCCCAAGACCTTTACAGGTAGCGACCCACTGCGCACCTCGGTTTCACTAAACGATAGGGGGCCCGTTAGACCGGAAATCTCTATGCCACCACCCAACCGTAGGGCTGCATTATTAAACATATAGCGCCCCGACACACGACTGGCTTTTGGGTTTTTAATCGGCACCTCAACGCTGATGTCTAAGACCCCTTGACCACGCCCACTCATTGCTGCAAGCGCAACACGCGCTTTCTTAAATAACGGCCCACTCTGTAAAAACTCTACTACCCGGTCAAACCCACCTTCCAACCGCCCGGAAACTTTTATTACCTTTTTGGGGTCTTTAAAATTATTAATTCGCACATTGACATTGGATGTGCTCAGTCCATTTACCAGGGCATGACTTCCAGTAACCAGCAAGCCAGCCTTTTCAAACAATAAGTCTGCGTTGGCTTGCTCAGCCTTTGGCCAGCCCGGCGCATAATCAAGTACCCCGCCAGTCACCCGAGCGTGAACCTTAAATTCACCTGGCCTGTTTATAAACGGCCATTCGCGCACGTTCCCTTTATAATAAAGGCTCCCATTGACTACCTTGCCAGCAATGATAGCCCGATTTAACCAACGAACCGTTTTAGGCCTAAGTCGTCTGCTGGGGATATAACGAGACGCATGGCTAACATCCCCTTCACTGAAAGCTGCCTCAAGGAAAAGATACGGAGAAATAGATCGATCAAATGGCACACGAGCTTCAAATTTACCCGTACCCTGACCATCTTCATTACCAACGGCAAGTTTTTTACCCGTCACTTGCCAATGATCAGAACTTTTCTTCCATATAATTTCACCTCGCGCAAAACCTACCGGCAAGGGTTGCTCAAACAATCTGGGGAACTCTACCATAGCGCTTTTTGTGTCAAGCTCGAATCGTCCGCCGGTTTTATGTAACGACAACAATCCATTTGCACCACGCACCCCAGGAAATTTCTTATAGGGTAATACTGAAGCATTGACCAACCTGGCATCCAGCTGAAAGGCCTCCGGTTTTTTCCAGCCTCCTTTCAGCAATAGCCTTAGATCGCGGACCTCGCCGCCAGGCTGTAACTGTTGAATGATCCGGACGGGTTTACTGTCGCTTCTTAATTTGTTGATAAGCGCAACCATATCTTGCACGCGAACCCGGTCCACATGAAATGATAGCTCTTTTTTGTCACTTCTAAGTTTTGCTCTTAAATGACCCGCCGACCAAGGTTTGTCTTCAAACCACAAGTTCAGGTGGTCGATATCGAATTGCCAGCCATTTGATTCACGCTGCCACAGAAAATGACCCTCCAGGTTTTTTACCTGGAAGGGTGTACGCAGATCGTCTAAATCAGTTTTGAATCTTTTTATACCCACAGCACCGTTAGCGCGCTCTAAGCGCCCCGCCGCCCATAAAAATCTAGCCTTGGCGTTAATCTTTCCTGTTAAGGTCCGAGGCAGTTGTTCTCTGATGATTTTGGGCAATCGATCAATGTCGAGTGTCGCCACTTCAAAATCGAGCTTGCCGCGCCAATCTGTATCGATAAGGGGTATCCCCTCGATATCCGCCGATACCGAAAGACTTTCTGAGACTACATCAATGAGTTGCGCAGACCCGTTAAAACGATGATGACTGCCATCGTTCTCCAGCTTGAGCGTCAGACTGGAGAGATTGATCGGCAGTCCTCCAGATTGCTTGTCCACCCACATCACCTCACCGTCTTCAATGAGGATTTTGTTTTGCCGGAACAACCAATTGACAAATGACTTGCCACCGGTGCCTTTAATGTTATCCTTACCCCGGTCACTTGGCGTAATGTCACCAAACTCTATGCTGCCATCTTCAAGCCGAGTAACCTGCAATGATGGCCGCACCAGAATCAGGTCATCCAATACCAGCTCCCCAATCAACAAGGGTAAAGTGGCAACACGAATTTTTACCGCATCAAGACGAATGGCAATTTTGCGTCCGTCTTCGGATAACAAATAGAGATCTTCGACCAGCAGACGGGGGTAGAGGCCATGCCAATAGGCTTCGAGTTTCCCTATACGCACCGGGCGATTGGATTTTTGGGACAAATAGGTCTCTATTTCAGCCTTTTTATCACCCAGAGAAGGTAACCAAACCTTTAAAACCACCACCACCACAGTCACCAGAACCAGAAAAATCAAGCCCATATTCCGCAACCAGCGACCACATCGACGCAGATGGGGTCCACTCGCCCTGGAGGCAGGGTGGTCCATTAATTTCTTGACGTGTGGATTACGAAAGAGGCTCAATGCACAGGATCCTGGTAAATAGTGTTGGCTGCTGCTGTTTGGTGGTGGCCGAGGTCCCATTATACCGGCTTGGAGGGATGGGGTCCTGCCGCTACATCAAAACGATATCAAACTCTTCCTGGTGGTACTGGGACTCCACCTGCAGATGGATGGGACGACCAATAAACTCCTGTAATTTCACCAGACTCTCCGATTCTTCATCAAGCAGCAGATCGACAACCCACTGTGATGCCACCACCTGATACTCTTTGGCGTCAAACTGGCGCGACTCACGCAAAATATCTCTAAAGATCTCATAGCATACCGTCTGCGGAGACTTCAGCACTCCACGGCCACTACAGATGGGACAGGTCCCACACAGGACCCGTTCCAGACTTTCCCTGGAACGCTTGCGGGTGACCTCGACCAAACCCAGGGGTGACATCGTGGTGACCGAGGTTTTAACGTGATCGTGGGCCAAGGCCTTTTCCAGGGCGCGCATAACCTGACGCTGATGTTCCACCTCCTGCATATCGATAAAATCAATGATGATGATGCCACCAATATTGCGCAAACGAAGCTGACGAGCAATGGTCTGTGCCGCCTCAAGATTGGTTTTATACAGGGTCTCTTCAAGATTACGGCGACCCACAAAGCCACCGGTATTCACGTCCACTGTGGTCATGGCCTCAGTCTGATCAATAATCAAAAAACCACCCGATTTAAGCATCACCTTTTTCTCTAAGGCCTTCTGTATCTCATCTTCCACCGAGTGCAGATCAAAAATGGGGCGCTCGCCCGGGTAGTATTCGATCCGGTCTTTGACCTCGGGTATCAGCTCTTCGGCAAATTTCTGGGCCTTCTGAAAGGTCTCGCGTGAATCGATACGCACCTTTTCTACTCGTCCCCCTACGAGATCGCGCATAAACCGCATGGCCAAAGACAAATCTTCGTGGACCAGGCTTTTGGCCGGTGAGTTCTTGATTTGCTCGCGAATCTTGGCCCAGGTGCGGTTTAGAAACAAGATATCGCTCTTAAATTCATCGAGGCTTACCGTCTCGGCCATAGTGCGGACAATGTAACCACCCTCTATCTGGTCCCCCATTGCACGACGCACAGTGGTCCTTAATTGCTCGCGCTCCTGGGCATCCTCAATTCTTTGTGAGACTCCAATGTTGTTGGAATACGGCAGGTAAACTAAGTTACGTGCCGGAATGGCAATCTGGGTCGTGAGTCGGGCACCCTTGGTGCTTATAGGGTCTTTCACAACTTGAACTATAATATCCTGGCCTTCCCGAAGCAGTTGGTCAATCGACTTGGTTTCTTCGCCACTTTCATGCCCATTGCCGTTATCCTCTGACTGACCTTCCTGGATAATATCCGACGCATGCAAAAAGGCGGTGCGCTCTAAGCTGGCGTCGACAAATGCGGCCTGCATACCCGGCAATATGCGCACCACCGTTCCTTTGTATAGATTGCCTACTAACCCCCGACTACTGGTGCGTTCTATATGCACCTCTTGCAAGACACCGTTCTCCACCACCGCAACCCGTGTCTCTTGTGGGGTAACATTGATCAGTATCTCTTCGCTCACGCTAGGTTATCCCGATTTTCTTGAACAAACTTGAGACCTCGAATAAAGGCAGTCCGACCACTCCGGTGTAGCTGCCCTCCAATCGAGATATAAAAGCCGCAGCACGACCTTGTATCCCATAACCCCCGGCCTTGTCCATCGGCTCACCGCTGTCCCAATAACGTACAACGTCCTGATCCGACAGGCGATCAAAGCTTACTTTGCTAAGACTCAATACCCCATAGTCCCGATCATCGGCGTTGATATTCACTGCGGTCATCACCTCATGAGTGGTCCCCGACAAGCGCCTCAACATATCGATACCGTGGGTGCGATTCCGGGGTTTGCCGAGGATTTCCCCATCAATCACAACACAGGTGTCTGCGCCTAAAATAGGCATTATCACCATACCCTGCTTACTGATTTGAGTATTCGCGGCAGAGGATTTCTCTTGGGCCATCCGGGTCACAAAATGTTCTGCGGTCTCTCCCTTAGCAGGGTGTTCGGGGACATCGACAACGAACACCTCAAACTCGATACCCATTTGACGCAACAATTCCTGGCGCCGGGGTGATCGGGATGCAAGATAGAGTGATGGCTGCATAGGCTGGGCCTCAGGCTCGATGATAGGGCAGATTGTTCAAAATACTCCAGGCGCGGTACAACTGCTCCGCCACCACCACCCTTACCAGGGCGTGGGGCAGAGTCAATGCCGACAACGACCAGGTCTCTTCGGCTCTGTCCAGGCATTGGGTATCGAGGCCGTCCGGCCCACCAATCACCACCGCCACGTCCTGCCCTTGTCCCAACCAGGTGTTTAGCGCATCGGCCAGTTGTTGGGTGGAACGGGATTGGCCCCTCACATCCAGGGCAATCAAACGATTATGCTTTGGTACGGCCCGCAAAATGGCATCGCCTTCAATTTTTTTAAGCTGACTGGGGCCCGCAGATTTTATCCGTTTAGCCACGGGGATTTCCAAAAGTTCCAGACGGCACTGGTGTGGGAGACGCCGTGCATAATCCCGATACCCCATGTCGACCCAATCTGGCATACGCGTCCCCACCGCCACTATCGTAATGCGCACCGGCCAGACCCCAACGAATCGTAATTATGAATAAGGCCTTCTCTTCGCCACTGAGGCACGGAGAACACAGAGAAAAACATGTAGTTAAAGCGTATCGCATCATCATTCATGACCATGCAGAACAAGGGGGTATGCCCGGAACCATCATGATGGCCAGTAGCCATAGCATACAAGGTCATTCTCCGTGTTCTCCGTGCCTCAGTGGCGATGTGCCTGCTTACCTACTCAATATGAAGTACTCACAGGACTATTCTGAGTCCTGACGTTGTGCCTCCACCTTAGAGATCAGGTCACGACTCCACAACTTTTCAAGATCATAAAAAGAACGGGTCGCTGGTAACATTACATGCAATATCAGGTCACCAAAATCGACAAGCACCCATTCGCCTTCTTGTTCACCCTCCATTCCCAACGGCCGATGGCCATGTTCTTTCATTGCATCTATGGTTTTATCGGCCATGGCCTTCACATGCCGACTGGAGGTGCCCGTTGCGATAACCATAAAATCGGCGATATCCGTCATCTGATGGACATCTAAAACCTGTATATCCTGCGCTTTTAAGTCCTCAAGTGCGGTCACCACGATACCTCGCATTTCTTCGGCTTGCATAATGCCTGTCATTCCCCCCGTATTCACGTCTTCGTGTACAATTGATGTTGTTGGATATAGTGAAGCACCGTAACCGGTAACATCGTCTCTACATCCACTTGCTCGGCCAGTCGGTTTCGAATTTGAGTCGCGGAAATATCCACCGGCGACACTTCTTGTACATAACATTGCCCCGAACTGACCCTTAGAAACTCACTTCGTTGTCGACAATGAATCTGCTGGGCCCAACTCGGTAATGCGGCCTGGACCCCAGGCCGCTGCATCACGACGATATTGGCCAACCCCAGCACATCTTGCCAACGATGCCAGGTGGGCAGATTCACAAAGGCATCCATCCCCATGATGAGGCAAAATGTAATTGTAGGGCGTTCATCACGCAGATCCTTCAGGGTATCCACCGTATAGGACACATTTGACCGCCGCAGTTCCCGATCATCAACAACAAACCCGGCATAATCTGCGACGGCCAAACGGACCATTTCCAGGCGATGAACGGCATCGGCCACTGTGGGTTGGCGGTGGGGGGGCAAGGCACAGGGGATAAATCGAACGCTATCCAAACCCAAGGCCTGTTGAAGCTCAACAACGGGCCACAGGTGTCCAAAATGAATGGGGTCGAAAGTACCGCCAAAAAGACCAATCACGAAAAGAGGGTAGGCCCACTGCTGTCCCACAAGTCGACAAGATGTGCTCCAACCATCACTCCGGGCCGTTGCTTTGTCATTCCGAGTGCAGCGAGGACTCTCAACCTGCTTAACAAAGGCAATAAACTCAACGGGTTAAGATCCTTCGACGCCTTGCGCCTCAGGATGACTAAAATCGAGTATAGCGATGGCGCTTTCATGTCCTCACACAACTCATTAGCGTGTAACCACTGAAGTAACAGCATTTTAATGCGCTTTCGTGATTATCAACTGGGACAGTAGTGGGGTAGGCCATATTCCAGGATGATCATCAACGCACCACCTCTGGGCTTGGCAACAGACGTGCATCGACTGTTATTGACGAATATGACCGTCACCCAAGACAATATACTTTTGATTGGTCAGACCCTCAAGACCCACAGGGCCACGCACATGCAGGCGATCGGTGCTAATCCCAATCTCCGCGCCCAGGCCATATTCAAACCCATCGGCAAAACGTGTCGAGGCGTTGACCATAACAGAACTGGAATCGACTTCCCGCAAAAACCGGTTGGCCCTGTTTAAATCTGCCGTCACAATAGTATCCGTGTGACCCGACCCGTGTTGACGAATGTGGGCAATGGCATCATCGATATGATCAACTATTCTGATAGACAGGATGGGGGCCAGATATTCCGTGTCCCAATCTTCCTCGGTGGCAGACTTGATCTTTGGAAGATGTTCTCGGGTGCGTTCACAACCGCGCAACTCCACGCCTTCAGCCTGGTACAGACTCTCTAAACGGGCCAACACCGGCCCGGCTTCAGATGCCGCAATCAATAAGGTCTCCATGGTATTACAGGTGCCATAGCGCTGGGTCTTGGCATTAAATGCAATGGCAATGGCCTTTTGGGTGTCGGCACCGGCATCAATATAGACATGACATATGCCGTGCAGGTGCTTGATCACCGGCACCGTGGCGTCGCGGCTGACACGCTCGATAAGGCCCTTGCCGCCACGGGGAATGATCACATCCACACTATCGTTCATGGTAATCAAGGCGCCCACTGCGGCGCGATCGGTCGTGGCCATGACCTGCACTGCATCGGCACACAGGCCTGCCGCTGCAAGACCCTTATGCACGCAATCGGCAATCATTTGATTGGAATGATAGGCCTCAGATCCACCTCTCAAAATAGCCACATTGCCGGCCTTGAGACATAACCCGGCCGCATCGGCAGTCACATTGGGACGTGACTCATAAATAATACCGATAACGCCCAGGGGCACGCGCATCTTACCCACCTGAATGCCAGAGGGGCGGTAGTGAAGATCGGTGATCTCACCTACCGGGTCCGGTAACTCTGCAATCTGGCGCAGGCCTTCGGCCATAGCGGTGATACGGGCCGTATTGAGCTCCAGGCGATCTAGCAAGGCACTATCAAGACCCTGTTTCTGAGCGGCCTCCAGGTCTTTGGTGTTGGCATCCAGCAAGGCCTGGCTAGAGGTCTCAATGGCCTCGGCGGTGGCGATCAGGGTTTGATTCTTTTTGTCGCTCGTTGCCCTGGCCAACTCCCCGGCAGCACTACGGGCACGACGCCCCACCTCGGCCATCAACTGGCCGATATCGGAATCAGAGATTGTCTGTGTCAATGCCATAATATGTACCCGCCGATTATAACCGCCTCGGGACCACCCCTCCACCTAGGGAACCTCTGATTAATACGTTCAACCGCCAAGGCGCCAAGGCGCCAAGGTCGCCAAGCTAGTAAATTGTTGATTTTTATAAAGAAAATTCTTGGCGCCTTGGCATCTTGGCGGCTCAAGTTCAATTGATCAGAATTTCCCTAGAGCGGTTTGAGGCCACATAGACGCAGGCTAAACCGTTCCAGCTCAAGCCAAATATCCCCGTCCCGCCGCCCCTTGAGCACCCGATCCAGCCGCGCTACCCACTGGATCATGCCTAACCATGCCGAGGCCGAAAACCGGGACAAGGCGGCGCCAACCTTAGGGGCACGCTGGGACCACACTCGATGGGCCTTGAAGACCTGAGCACGAGACCGGCCGGCAGCGATCTCGCAAGCGATGGCCTGTAGAGCATGCACCTCCCGGCGCAAGGCCCAAAGCGCAAGGACAGGCTCAGTGCCTTCGGCGCGCAGGTTGTGGATCACCCGCAGGGCCTTGCTGGCCTGTCCCAACAAGCAGGCATCGACCAACGCATAAACATCGAAGCGTGCATTGTCGGCAATGCTCGAACGGGTAGTAGCCAGATCTATGCTTCGATCCGGACACAATAGGTCCAGTTTATCGATCTCTTGGGCTATCCCCAAGAGGTTCCCACTTAGGTAATAGGCCAGCTCCTCTATCACACCGGGCTGAGCGATCAATCCCCGCGATTTGAGTCGCCGACCAATCC
Source organism: Acidiferrobacteraceae bacterium (assembly GCA_011052015.1). Lineage (GTDB taxonomy): Bacteria > Pseudomonadota > Gammaproteobacteria > HyVt-429 > HyVt-429 > HyVt-429. The sequence continues at coordinate 54,196 of DRJZ01000051.1, forward strand.
AGTCTGGAATCTTGTCCTCGGCGACAGGCCAGCAAGGAACGTTCACGCCGACCCCATCTAAGGCCTTAAACCAGCGGCTTTGTCTGGCGGACTTATCCAATCGCCCGCAAACAACCAGCAACAGAATATCTTCGGGGGGTTGTTCGGCCCACTGTGTCAACACACCACCACCCACATCGCCGGGCCGACCGTTGGCAATACGCAATTCTACAACGCGCCTTTGGCTAAACAGCGAACCGGTGTGACAGTCTTGAGTCAGCTGCCCCCAATCAAATCTGGGGTCCACCGTATACACCCTTCGCTCATCAAAACCCTGGCTACGGGCGCAATGGTGGATGGCGTCCACAGACTCCTCCACCAGCAAAGTCTCATCGCCAAAGACAAGATAGACCGGCGCCAGAACACCTTTGACGTGGACGCCTATTTGTTGCGGATTGACTATCATGAGTAATCTGCGTAACCGGCACAAACGCCGGTCTTTTGTTGTTCAACAATAGCCGTTAAAGTGACAGGCGGCAACTAAGCCGCCTGGGTGATTATCTTGAAATGGCCGCAAGTTGACGAATGATCTGCAGGGCCGCAGCCTTCTCCATGTCCTGGCGCAGATAAGTCTCCTCACTTTCCTTGGCCAACACCTGCGTGCTGTCAAAGTTGTAATCGCGCTGTTTCTGGACGCGTTGATCGGCCAGCAACTTGTTACCACCCTTGTCCGTCACATTAAAATTTAATTCATAGTTCAGCACGTAGCCTGTAACTTTGCCGCGTGTATCCACTGTGCGCACAATTCGATTGTACTTAATGTTAGTGATCCGAAGCACTGTGGCGGCGCCATCGGAAGATCCGGCGGGTGCATTTCCGGAACTGCTTAACTGTTCCTGCATAATGCCGGCAAAAGAGGCGTCAGAACTCTTCACGTAGACCGGTGACACCTTGCTCGATAACTGCACCTTGCCGCGAAGATGAAATCCGCAGCTCTGCACGGCCGCGAGGATAAGGCTTATAGTTAGTATTGTCAGTACACGTTTCATTGGGGGCCACTCCAGAATATTTTCAGACAGGCATTATAAACACTATGGGTACCGCGAATAAATTATTAATTCCCGGTTTTAGCTAATTGTAAGCATAGCTCAGGATAACTTGTTGATATTATAATGGTTTTATATCGCAACCATGGTAAACGGTGTTATCCGGCAACAATATTAACCAGGCGTCCAGGCACCACAATCACCTTCTTAACCGCCAAACCCTGCAAATGGCGTTTGACGCCTTCACTCGCCAGCGCCAGGGTTTCGACCTGAGACTTATCGGCATCTGTCGGCACTTCGACCCGACTCCGTACCTTGCCATTGACCTGAACCACATATTCGACACTGTCTACCAGCAACGCCCCAGGATCGACCTGTGGCCAGGATGCATTAATGATGGCCGTACCATAGCCCAGATCCTCCCATAAAACGTGGGTCAAGTGAGGTGTAATAGGCGCCAATATTCGCAACAAGATACTTACTCCTTCCGCCACCACGGCCTTATCCATATCGGACTCGATCACCGGGTACTTTTGCAATGCCGTGAGCATTTTCATGGCTGCTGACACCACCGTATTGAATTGTTGCCGGGAATAGTCAAAATCCGCCTGTTTGAGTATCTGGTGAACTTGGCGTCGGCTATGGGTCTGGGTCTCGTTGATCTGGCTCCAGTCAATCGCGTCTTCAGGGCTTGCGTTGAAGGTCTGTAGCCACTCCCGTTGCTGATAGGCAAAGGCCCATAACTTCTTCAAAAATCGATAGGCCCCTTCTACCCCCGAATCTGACCACTCCAGGGACTGATCGGGCGGCGCAGCAAACACAATAAAGAGCCTTGCGGTGTCAGCGCCATATCTATCCACCAGGGCCTGGGGGTCCACCGTGTTGCCCTTGGACTTTGACATCTTGGCGCCATCCTTGAGGACCATGCCCTGGGTGAGCAACTTGACGAAGGGTTCATCGTTGACCACAAGACCCTGGTCACGGAGCAACTTGTTATAAAACCGTGCGTACAACAAATGCAAAATGGCGTGCTCGACCCCCCCCACATATTGGTCTACCGGCAACCAATATTGAGCCCGCCCATCCAACATGGCCTTATCATTATCCGGACAACTGTATCTGGCGAAATACCATGACGACTCCATAAAGGTATCGAAGGTATCGGTCTCCCGTTCAGCATCGCCACCGCACCTGGGACAAGCCACCAATCGAAATGTGTCCAATTGCTTAAGAGGAGATTGCGCTCCATCAAGACTGACGTCATCTGGCAGGCGTACTGGCAAATCCTCGTCCGCTACCGGCACGGTGCCACAGGCCTTGCAATAGATCATGGGGATCGGTGCGCCCCAATAGCGTTGCCGGGATACGCCCCAATCACGTAACCGATAATTGACCTGTCGCCCCCCCAGATCCATTGAGTGCAGCTTGTCCGCCACCGCAGAAAAGGCCTGCCCGGAAGTCAAATCATTAAACGGGCCTGAATCCACTAATACCCCCTTGCCGGTGTAGGCACATTCATCCACCAGATGGGCCTGGGCAGGGTTGTCAGCCGGTACCACCACTACCTTAATGGCAAGGGTATACTTATGGGCAAATTCCCAGTCCCGCTGATCATGGGCGGGTACCGCCATGACTGCACCTTCGCCATAGGCCATGAGTACAAAATTGGCCACCCACAGGGGAAGGGTCTCACCGGTAATGGGGTGGCGCACCTTGAGTCCGGTGTCGGCACCTCGTTTCTCCATGGCCTCCATGGCCGCCTCGGAGACCTCCATGGTCTTGCACTCGTCTATGAAGGCGGCGATTTTTTTGTCTGATTGTGCCGCCTTTTGGGCCAGTGGGTGCTGCGGCGCCACCGCCACGTAGGTCACACCCATTAGGGTATCAGGACGAGTGGTAAAGACCTTCAGCACCCCACCGCCATCAGCACTATCAAAAGGAAAGTGAATCTCAACACCCTCAGAGCGGCCTATCCAGTTGCATTGCATGGTAACGACCTTCTCCGGCCAACCCTCCAAGGTATCCAGGTCGGCCAGCAGCGGTTCGATGTAGTCGGTGATCTTCATAAACCACTGCGGGATATCCTTTTTTTCCACTGGCGTATCACACCGCCAACAGCATCCATCGATGACTTGCTCATTGGCCAGCACGGTCAAGTCCTTGGGGCACCAATTGACCGGCGCGGTCTTTTTGTAAACCAGACCCTTCTCATATAGCCGGATAAAAAACCACTGTTCCCACCGATAATAATCCGGGTCGCAGGTGGCCAATTCCCGATCCCAATCGTAGGCAAAACCCAGCCGCTTTAACTGACGCCGCATATAATCGATATTCTCACGGGTCCATTTGGCCGGCGGCACCTTATTCTTGATCGCGGCGTTTTCAGCGGGCAGGCCAAAGGCATCCCAGCCCATGGGTTGGAGCACATTCTTGCCTAGCATGCGTTGCTGTCGCGCAATGACATCACCCAGGGTGTAATTACGAACGTGGCCCATGTGTAGCTGTCCCGACGGATAGGGGAACATGGACAGGCAATAATACTTCTCGCGATCGGGGTCTTCGCTGACACAGAACATGCCTTCGCTTTCCCATACTTCCTGGGTCGCGGTTTCTATGGCTTGGGGGTTGTATTGAGGGTCCATTGGCATCGGCAGTTTTAGAAATGCAGTCCTTTAGGATAATTTATGGGCGATTCGGACGAATGCTTGGCTCTCGCAAAGGCGCCAAGCACGCAAAGGAAAAGGCAGCTATGGTCAATCGCTTTATTAAACAATCCAGCTATTCTACCCCACAAGGGGTGCACCGAGGTCTGCGGGCTTAGCACCTTTGCGAGAGAAGTTAGATATCAAATCATACGCTGGATCGTTTACTTGGCCAAACTTTCCCCCAGGTTTTTCTGAGGAGGCGTAGTTTAGTCGGCAAAAAAGACTTGCAACAATTTTGCTACCATCACCGGCACGATAACCGTATGTCTATTTTTATTTTTCATGAGACGTAGATTCATAGACACATCAACCGATGGGTTTTCCGTGAGGTTAAATATAATGTCAACCTTGTCGCCAAGATCTACCAGATCCAGAGCGTCTTCAAATACGGGAATATTGTTTTGTGCGAACCCCAGGGCGATGGGCGAATCTAAATGGCGATCCGCCACAGCCACGATCTTGACCGGTGCATTTTTAACCTGCGTTTGCTCAAGCAGCATCTCGGCAAATAATTCACCAATTTCGCCAAGTCCAACCAAGGCTACTCTAATATCACCATTTACTGTGTCATCAGCCATCGGATTTTGTGCCTCTTGTTACTATAATCTCAAGAGCGCTTCTATCAATCCCCTTACCCCATAAGGAGGGCTCTTTTTAGTACCCCCTTGAGAGATAGAGGGGATTACCCATTAACAGAAAGTGTCCTTAAGTTCGTTGACCGTGCACTATTGCTTAATCACTGCTATCTGTGTCCCCGGCCGGCCGAATAGTCACCTCAAGGGCCGCACGCCCACTGGGCCACTCAGAAAAAGGGAAGGGCGCCTCATCAGAATTATAGGTAAGGTACTGCAATATCTGATAGACATACATCCCCAATTGTGCGCCAAAGTCCAACGTCCGCTGATTCCGCGAACCGGTAAACAGCGTCATAACGACTTGGAACAGCACCACCGCCGCGATCAGAATCTCAACCACGTTAAACACCACAAAATAAAAAACCATATACACCAACCGTAACCACGTGGCTGGGTTGAGTAGGTTGTCTTTAATTTCGTCACTCATTACCTTCTCATTTTCCATATCTATATCCTAAAAATTAAGCTCCACCTATGTTGTCCCATATTTCATCTCCTACAATACCCAACTCCCGGTCCCACACCAAGCGCCCGATATTTTTAAATTTCGCCACCGAAATCGCCCCTCGGCGGCTACGTCGGCCGCCTTTGGCATTACTTAACTCGGCAAGGATATCATCTCGTTGCGCCTCATAGATTTCACAAGACTCGTACTGATCATCCATCAGGACCAATAACACACTATCCCATTCCTGATCGATCTTGATTTGGCCGACACGCTGTCCAGATTTTTTTTCGTCGAATACGACCCGGCCCTTAATCTGGATCTTCTTGCCCTTGCGCTCACCCTTACCAATGGCATCGTAACCGCCTGCCTGTCCCTGAACCACCTCAAGTCCCAATATTTCTGCAGCATCATACTGGGCAATCTCGGCACTGATACCGCCCAAAGACTTCCCCGTTGCCTGGCGGTAGTCTCGAGCGAGCCGACGCGCCTCACCAATCAGCTTGGATACCGAGTAGACCCCCATGAATTCAACCCCCCTGGCGAACCGAACCAGTCGGCACAGTGTCCATTATTTAGGAAACCAGGGTCCCAAGTAAACCCGGCGGCTGCATAAATTGCCTCCTCAAGAAAATCTGTGGGGAAAAATACAGCCCAGTGTATGCTTTGAGAGTCGATACTCTCGCCAAGGCGCCAAGTGCGCAAAGGAAAAACGGCTACGGTGACGCCCCTGTTTTCAGCACGGCCTTGGGGTCTCGGACATACTCAGCCATGGAACCATCATAGAGGCTCACCTGAGTAAAACCCAGGTGCCGCAACACCAGATAGGATTGCGCAGCGCGATGGCCCGAGCGGCAATAGGTGATCACCGGGGCTGACTTATCCTTTACGCCGATGGCCGCCAGGCTCGCCAAGAGGTCAATACGATCTTTGAGCTTGAATCCGGCATTGAACCCCACCGATTGATCCCAAGGCCACCACCGAGCGCCGGGGATATGGCCACTGGGCTTGTTGTGTTTCTTGAGATTCTCGTTTCCCAAATATTCTTCTTTGCTGCGCACATCCAGTAACACCGCCGTACGCTTGTCTCTGGCAATAACAACCTCTTCCAACTTGGCATCGTTGGCACGGCCAGCAAGCTTGGTACGCCAATACTGGTTTGGCTTTGGTAATGTGGGGGCCGCCACCACCTTGCGGCCTTCCAGCACCCATCGCACCAAACCACCGTCCATCACCGAAACCTGGCGGTGGCCAATACGCTCGAGCTCCCAAAATAGGCGGCCCGCTTGCAGGCCACCCATATCATCGTAGATAACCACATGGTGGTCGGCGGTGATCCCCATCAGGCCTAGAACTTTAATTAAATGTTGATCGGGCACCCGCACACTAACCCCGTCCTTGCGTGTATAGACAATGGCAGCGTAGGGCAGGTAAACAGCGCCAGAAAGATGGAAACGCTGGTATTGGGTATCCTCCACCGCCATATCCACCAGCAACAACTTGGGATCGTCCATATGCTTGGCGACCCAGGCAGTATCCACCAGGACCGGCGCCGCCAAGCCTGTCAGGGGGGTAACAAACACGAGTAGCGATATAACCTTTAGGAAATTGATTCTCATAATCATGCAGTCTGTACTTAGTGTGGGGTCAAATATGCGGCGGCCGTAGTTGTCAAACCATCAAAACAAGCACGGTAGTGCCTGGTCTGCATCACCCCATTTTTTTCGTCAATGGCATAGGCAATCTCTACATCATCCAGACTTAGTTCGACCTCCTTACCATCGAGATTACCTTCACATTGTTCAAAAAGACGATTTCCGGTGGCATCAAAACCTCGAAACGCATGGAGGTCACCATTGTACTGGTGCAAAAAGATGAGGGTCTGGCTGGGGGCATTTCGGTGCGTCGGCAAATAAGTTGCGGAATAATCACGCACTACATGCCCCTGGTCATCGTAAACATTGACAGAAATACTGTGAATACGATCTCGGGGCATTTTGGGTTCCTCCTCCTTGAACATTGACAGCACCTTATCCAGGCCCCCTTTTTCCGCCTCCCGCTCCCACTGTATTACACTCAGTAATTTCCCTGACTTCTTGTCGTAATAACTGATCTCTTCGTAAAACTCTGGATGACGCGGATAACCACCAATACGTGACACCTGCCTGATCTCGTACTTCACCTGCGCCGTGTTGTGCAGATCATAAAGCACATCAACAAAACGATTCCACCGCACCACATGAGAATCACTACCGCCAATCTGAAAACTTGTATCGGCCAACACAGGCAATAACCCACCTAAAAAGATGGCGCCGCTAACAAGTATTATTCGTGCCCGCATCATTGATTTCCTCTAGTATATTTAGAAGTGCCCAGAAGTGAATTTCACCGCCTATTGATCATTGCCAATCAATGCGCCCCTACCCAATCATAGACCGCTCAATCTGGAAATTGTTTCAGATGATCATCGTGCCTATGGGCCCAGGTGTATCACAATCTGACGCGACCCCCCGTGGCGTCGATGCTCCCAAAGATATATCCCCTGCCAAACCCCCAATGCCAATCGACCGTTGACTATGGGAACCGATAAACTGGTCGCAGTGAGCACGCTCTTGATATGGCCCGGCATATCATCCGGGCCTTCCATGATATGGGTGTACAACGAATCACCCTCTGCCACCAATCGGTTCAACCAATTCTCCAGGTCACGGCATACCGATGGATCAGCATTCTCCTGAATAATAAGGCTGGCTGAGGTGTGGCGGCTAAACAGGGTGCATAAACCCTCGTCGATACCTGCCCTGGAAACAATGGTCTCTACATCGGTGGTGAAATCATGCAAGCCCTGGCCACCGGCGTGGACATCAATCTGATAGATCATGGGCTAAAACACCACACCGGTCATAAATAACCCCGCCGCAAGCAAGCGGGGTATTAATCGAAAGAACGTTCTAAACCGCCAAGACGCCAAGGACACCAGAAAAATATGTCTGCCAACACTTTGGCGCGCTTGGCATCTTGGCGGTTCAGCATTAATCATGGCAAGCTGTGGGCACACAACCCTCAGAGATTAAAACCATCGACGGGTCCGGGTAGCCTCCAAGGCCTCAGCTCGATCATAGGCCGCCTTTGCCGCCTGGTCTTCACCGAGCTCCTTGCGGGCATCGCCCATCAGGCGCCAATTCCGAATCCTTAAAGCCTGCTTGTCACCCGCAAGGGTGTTCGACTTGGCAGTCAAGGCGACCACCTGCCGAAATTGTTCCTGGTCATAGCGCAAGTCTGCCAACGCCGTCCATAACCCAGCATTACCAGGCTCAATACGTAGCGCCCGCTCATACAGACCGGCGGCATTGTCAAAACGTCCGGCCTGCTTTTCCTGGCTGGCGGCATCGGCCAGGGCCTGCACCACCTGCTTACCAGACATACCAGTTTGTGGGCGCACAGTGTAACGGTCCACGGGACAGGCCGTAAGCAACAAACATGACAATCCTAAAACCAAATGAAGGTGTCGGTAGGAATGCATCGTCATTTTCCGAAAATTCTTTTAAACCAAACCGGTTTTTTTCCTGCGGCACAGGGCGCCATCTGTTCGGGCGCCGACCCCTTAATAAAGGGTAGCTCTATTGCTTGAGAACAACCTGCACCGGCCTTGAGACCCGACTCCAGATCAATGGCTACATTGATCACCTGCCCGGGTTGCCCCAGCTTTAAGGGTATCAGAGACAGACGGCGCATCATATTCCCCCATACCCGCAACGCCCCGCTGGCGCCGGTCAGCCCCACAGGCTGGTTATCGTCCCGCCCCAACCACACCACCGCAAGCCGGTTACCCGTAAAACCTGCAAACCAACTATCTCGATAGTCATTGGTGGTCCCCGTCTTGCCAGCAATATTGAGCGCTGCTGGCATCATCGTCATCAGACCGCGCCCAGTCCCTTGGGAAATAACCCGCTGTAAAGCCGTGTTTAACAAATACACCGGCTCGGGTTGGAAACGTTGCTGCAACTTCAACTCATAACGCTTAAGGGGGACACCGTCTTCGGTAAGGACAGCGCGCACCGTGCGCAAAGGAAATCGAAAACCCCCACTTGCCAGGGTATGATACATCCTGGTGACCTCCAATGGCGTCAGTGTCACAGCCCCTAATAAAGTGGAGGCGTAAGGTTTTAGATGACGCTCAATACCCAGCTTACCCAGCGTCTTAAGTACCGACTCTAATCCCAACTCCAAACCCAGCCGGGCGGAGGCAACGTTGTAGGACCGCGCCAACACCTGATACAGGGCCACCTGGCCATGAAATTTTCTGTCATAATTTTGTGGCGACCAATCAGGGGCACCGGCACTCTTCCAGATGAGTGGATCATCGTTGAGCAAGGTGGCCAGGGTATAGCGACCGGGTTGGGCCAAGGCGGTCAAAAATATCGCCGGCTTAATTAAAGACCCGACTTGACGTTGGGCATCCAGGGCACGATTAAATCCCGCGTAGTCGGCATCCCGTCCGCCCACCACCGCCAAGACCTCGCCATCGCCCACATTGGTCACCACCACCGCTGCCTGGAGTTGCCCCGAGTCTTCGCCCTGGGACGGGTCGAGATATTTTAGTACGCTCTCGACCGCCCGTTCTGCCGCCTCCTGCACACCTAGATCCAGGGTCGTAAACACCTGGAGGCCCTCGGAACGCAGGTCCTCGTCCAGATAATCCCGGCGTAATTGTCGATGCACTAGGTCCAGATAGGCACTATGACCACTACCTTGGTTCAAGGGTTTTTCCGTCACCCCCAGGGGGGCCTGTTGCGCCAACCGATGCTCCTGTTCACCGATAAACCCCTGAGTAAACATCTCCCGGAGGGTGAGATTGCGCCGATCAGTAGCACGCTCGGGGTGTCGGCGCGGATTAAAAAAGGAGGGACCCTTGATCATACCCACCAACATGGCAAGCTGTGGCATCTCGAGTTCCCGTAGGGGTCGACCAAAATAGAACTGACTGGCCAGACCAAATCCATGGATGGCGCGGGGTCCCTGCTGACCGAGATAGATCTCATTGATATAAGCCTCGAGGATCTCCTCCTTGTCATAGTGAAATTCCAGCAACAGGGCCATGATCAGCTCTACAAGCTTACGCCGCAGAGTGCGCTCGGCACTAAGATAGAAATTCTTCACCAACTGCTGGGTCAGAGTGCTGCCGCCTTGCACCGCCTTACCGGCACGCAGATTGACAAAAAACGCACGCGCCAACCCCCGCAGAGCCACGCCATGGTGGGCAAAGAAATCGTGGTCTTCAATGGCTATCAGAGCCGATACCAGGTAGGCGGAAACATCGGTAATCTTTACCGGTATCCGGTCTTCATGGTGACCAGGATAGATACTTCCCACCATGACAGGCTCAAGTCGCAGCAAGGGTAAATCAACGCTGCCCGCAACCTGTTGCAGGACACTCACCTCGCCCCGGCGTATCGTCAACCGAAATCGTAACGATGCTTGTTTGCTGTCCCAAAACCGGAACGGACGGGACACAATGATAAAAACCCCGGCCGTATATTGATAAGTCCCCGGCCGCTGGGCCAAAGCCTGGCGCCGATAACCCAAGGTTTTGAGTTCTTCCAGCAAGCGACCCGGCTCCAACCGCAGCCCCACATACAACTCCAGGGGCCGGGCATAGACATGGACCGGCACCGCCCAGCGCCGGCCTTCAAATTTTTCCCGCACCACAGCATCCAGATGAATAACCCAAAAAACAAAGGCCAAACCGGCGCCGAGCAGGCCATAGCGCCATAGACGCCGACGCCAGATTCTATTTTGAAACCTAGTGTAGTGCCCTGAATTAATCATATATTAATCGTTTTAACACCTTGTTCCCACGC
>DRJZ01000052.1 GCA_011052015.1 Acidiferrobacteraceae bacterium
AAACGGTCGAGTTGGGACTCCGGCAAGGGGAAGGTCCCTATTTGGTGACGGGGGTTTTGGGTGGCGATGACGAAGAAGGGTTGCGGCAGTCTGTGGGTCTCACCATCGTTGGTGACCTGGCGTTCTTCCATGGCCTCCAACAGGGCGCTTTGGGCCTTGGGCGTGGCCCGATTGATTTCATCGGCCAGTACCACCGAGGCAAAGAGTGGGCCGGGTTGAAAACGAAAGCGATTAGACTGTTGCTCGAAGATGGAGACGCCAATGATGTCTGCAGGCAACAGGTCGCTGGTAAACTGGATGCGGTTGAACTCCAGACCCAGCACCCGGGCCAGGGCGTGGGCCAGGGTGGTCTTGCCTACACCGGGCAGGTCTTCAATAAGCAGATGACCCCTGGCCAACAGGCAACACAGGGCCAGCCGCAAGGCCTGGGGGTTGCCGACGACGATTTGCCCGATTTGGTTAAGCGCCTTATCCAGGACGGAGTGCATGGGCTGATTGATTCGTTTGTCTGCGCAGGAGTGTTTTTACTACGTCTAAGCGTGGCAGGGATTGGCGTAATAGCAATGAGACACACGCGAACGCGGGTGGTTCCGTTGCCCGAAGTGAGCTTAGCTCAATTGAGGCCGCAGACTCCTGAGGGACAGCAGCCACCGCTAGCGCAGGCCGGTTCCGGGTTGCTCAGGGTCGTGCTGCCCACCACGTTGCCGCCAGTGGCCAATCGGCGCACCGGGGCGTCCATGGGGGTCCCACCCGCATCAATACCCGCACAGGCACACAGTTCTCCCCAGGTGGAAAGGGTTTCGTTCATGGGGTGGTGGATTTCCACCACCCGGTTGTTGTGGTCGCATCGATAGTCGTATGTGGGCATGTTTTCTCCTGTGTCTACAGCGTTGGTTATGGGCAAGTTGTCAGTAAAGACCGCCTTTCTGTATGGAGTTGGATATTAGCGCACTACTGTATCCCCGCCTATGTTTGGTTCATCAAGTTTGTACCCTTGTCCCGAACTATGGCGCAGGCTTGGCCATTGATCCCTGCATTAATAATGTCCTATCGTAGACTTAAAGAAAGAGGGCTGTGATTGACGAAGGAACGTAGCAGGTGTTGTTTATGTTGCAGGGAGCGGGCGTAGTGACGTGTGGTGTCAGCCAGTTCTTCGGTGTCAAAACAGGCGCAGTTGGCGCAAGAACGCGACGATCAATTCTGCGTTGATATTGGTATCGGGGTGGAGGCGAAAGTGCAGATGCATGCGATCTCGTGCCGGGGTGACACACAATGCGGTAATGACGGAGACCTTCTTATAAAATGCGCCACCCCTGTTGAGATATCGACCTTAGATTGGGCTAGACTGAGCAGACATGATTCACCCAGAACAATTTGGTGTCATTGTCATCGGCGGCGGTCACGCCGGTACCGAGGCTGCGGCTGTGGCCGCACGTATGGGGATACGCACCTTGTTGCTTACCCACAATATCGAGACCCTTGGCCAGATGTCCTGCAACCCGGCTATCGGCGGTATTGGCAAGGGCCACTTGGTCAAAGAGATCGACGCCCTGGGGGGCATCATGGCCCACGCCACTGATCTTGCCGGCATCCAGTTTCGCATTCTCAATGCGCGTAAGGGACCCGCAGTACGGGCCACCCGCGTCCAGGCCGACCGAGTCCGGTACAAGGCTGCGGTACGCAGTGCTATTGAAAACCAAACTAACCTGTTTGTGTTTCAACAGGCGGTGGACGATCTCATTGTTGAGAACGGCCGGGTGGCCGGTGTGATTACCCAGATGGGACTGCGCTTTCGTGCTGCCACGGTGGTGCTCACTACAGGGACCTTTCTGGGTGGCCGTATACATATCGGCATGACGAATTTTCCAGGGGGCCGTGCCGGTGACGTTCCGGCCAATGCCTTGGCCGCACGCCTGCGCGAATTGCCTTTTCGGGTGGATCGATTAAAGACTGGCACCCCGCCGCGCATTGATGGCCGCAGCATCGACTACGGGCACATGACGGAACAACCCGGCGACACGCCGACCCCGGTGTTTTCCTACCTGGGTAGCGCCGCGGAACATCCCCGCCAGGTGTCGTGTCATATTACCTATACCCGCGAACGCACCCACGAATTGATCCGTGATGGCCTGGACCGCTCACCCCTGTTTACCGGCGTCATCGAGGGCACCGGACCCCGTTACTGCCCGTCCATTGAGGACAAGGTGGTGCGCTTTGCCGACAAGACGCAGCACCAGATCTTTGTGGAACCCGAGGGTTTGGACACCCACGAGGTTTATCCCAATGGTATTTCCACGAGCTTGCCCTATGATGTCCAACTGGCGTTTGTCCGGACCATAAAAGGTTTTGAAAAGGCCCACATCACCCAGCCGGGGTACGCTATTGAATACGATTACTTTGATCCGCGTGATTTAAGACCCACTCTCGAAACCCAATCCATGCCCGGGTTGTTTTTTGCCGGCCAGATTAATGGCACCACCGGCTATGAAGAGGCCGGGGCCCAGGGTCTGCTTGCCGGACTCAATGCGGCGCTGCAGGTGCAGGATAAGGACCCCTGGTATCCGCGCCGGGATGAGGCCTACCTGGGGGTGTTGGTGGACGATCTTATTACCCGTGGCACCACCGAGCCCTATCGCATGTTTACCTCGCGGGCCGAGTATCGGCTCTTGCTAAGGGAGGACAACGCCGATCTACGCCTGACCGAGACCGGTTACAGGCTCGGTACGGTGAGCGAGGAACGCTGGAAAATATTTTGTGAAAAACGCGATGCCATCAAGCAAGAGCAGCAACGGCTGCGTGATACCTGGGTATCGCCGGGTAAACTTATCACCGGTGAGGCCGAGCGGGTATTGGGTCAGCCACTCAGTAAAGAGTCCACTCTGCTCGACCTGTTGCGACGACCCGATGTAAGTTATACCGGCCTGATGACACTTAGCGGTGCGGGTGACGGGGTGATCGATGAAAAGGTGGCCGAACAGGTTGAGGTCCAGGCCAAATACGCCGGTTACATCGAACGCCAACACGATGAAATCGCCCGTCACCGGCGCCACCAGGAAACTGTTTTGCCGGACGATCTTGACTACAACAACGTGCGCGGTCTTTCAAAAGAAGTGGAACAGAAACTCATCGCCCATCGTCCCGCCACCATCGGTCAGGCGTCGCGCATCTCCGGCATTACCCCGGCGGCAATTTCTTTGTTGCTGGTGCACTTGAAGAAAAAATCTGCATAGAACAGAGAAAAGGGCTCTTCTATATAATCCCTTCTACCCCCCTGTGGGGTAGAAGCATTGCTGTCCCATTTAATCATTTCGAATGTGGATTACATGCGCTTATTTCGATGGTTACACGCCGATAAGTGGCGCATAGACATGAAAACGCCATTGCTATACTCGATTTTCGTCATCCTGAGGCGCAAAGCGTCGAAGGATCTAAACCCGTTGAGTTTATTGCCTTTATTAAACAGGTTGAGATTCCTCGCTGTACTCGGAATGACAAAGCAACGGCCCGGCTGATGGATTGAATTAAACGGGACAGCAATGGGGTAGAAGGGATTAATAGAAGTACCCAAAAGAGACAAGAAAAAAGATTAGATTGAATTTTTTGCCGGCATCGCAGTCCTAAGCTGGGCAACACAAGAACCCTAAAATGGAGGAGTTTTAATGAAAAGCGCTATTATTATCAGTCTGTTAAGCTTATTAATTACACCCCTGGCCCAGGCCGGCAATGGAATCATCACCAAAAAAAGTGTCAACAGTGTAACCGCCAGCCTGGATTGTCTTGAAAAAACCCTCAAGGCCAAGGGCCTGACTGTATTTGCCAGGGTCAACCACACCGCCGGGGCAAAAAAAGTAGGCCTGTCCATGCGTCCCACCCAGTTGTTGATCTTCGGCAACCCCAAGATGGGCACCCCTTTAATGAACAGCAATCAGACCATGGGGCTGGACCTGCCCATGAAGGCCCTGGCCTGGGAAGACGCCAAGGGCCAGGTATGGATAAGCTATAACGACCCGGCCCATTTAGCGGCACGCCATAGCGTGGCCGATAAACCGGCCATCATCAAAAAGATGACCGGCGCCCTGGGTAAGTTTACCGATAAGGCTGCCGCCAAAGGGTGCTAGGTATTTGGGGGTCCGACCCCTTCCCCTTTCCCCTCAAATGGGGGAAACTGGTTCTACCCATATTTACGGGCTAGCCTTCGTTTGGAGAGAGGCCACACATTGGGGTATGGCAGGGTTATGGTTCGGATCCAATTCTGTACGAGAGAAAATGATGGAACAGATTGCAAATTTACATATAGAGAAGTTGCCGAAAGGCGTGTATCTGGCTACCTGCGAGGATATTCCGGGTTTGGTGGCCCAGGGGTGCACCATCACCGAAACGCTGGAGATTGCCCGTGATGTGGCCAAGAAGCTACTGGAGGCACAAGCTGAACGCCATCACCAAGTTAAGTTGGTGCCAACCAAGGACTCATTTGATTATCCGCTGATTCTGGGCACCTGATGGGTCGGCTGGCGGGACTCAAGTACCGGCAGATTATCAAAAATCTCAAAAACTGGGGTTTGAGTTTGACCGCCAAGCCGCAGGAAGCCACGAGATCTGGTTTAACCCAGCAACCAATAAATACACTACCATTCCCAACCATACGGGGGATGTGCCTGAGGGAACACTGGGGGCGACCCTCAGCCAGGCAGGTATTACTACCGATCAGTTTCTAGGTTGTTAGGAATCAGGCCGATTACCCAAAAGCCGCCCTCATAAGAGCTGTGGCTCTGACTTCAGCCAAACAACTTAAACAGGGTCTGCTCGAGTTGGGCCAGGCCCTGCCCACCGACACCCAGGCCAACTTGTTGGCGTACCTTGACTTGCTTCAGGCCTGGAACAGGGCCTCCAATCTTACCGCTGTGCGGGACCGGGAAGCCATGGTCACCCGCCATCTGCTCGATAGCCTGTCTATTACCCCTTATATCCGTGGCCCCCGGGTGTTGGACTTTGGCAGCGGCGCGGGTCTGCCGGGCCTGCCTTTGGCCATGGCCCTCCCCGATACGGGCTTTGTTTTGCTGGACAGCAACAAAAAAAAGATTCGATTTCTGCGCCATGTGGTGGCTACCCTGAGCCTGGCCAACGTAGAAGTTGTCGAATCGCGGTTGGAGCAATACCAGCCAACCCGGAATTTTGATACGCTAACAAGCCGTGCCTTTTCGGATCTGACTACTATGCTGCACCAGAGTCGGCATTTGTTTGCCGCTGGTGCACAGCTTTTGGCGATGAAGGGAAAGGCACCACGGGAGGAGATCGCCGGTTTACCGGCGGCATACTTATTAGAACAGGTTGTAAGTCTGGACGTGCCGGGCCTTGATGCCGCACGTCATCTGCTTATTATCACACCGAGTGAGGCGAGGTAGTCGTTTACCATGGGCAAAGTGGTCGCGGTCACCAATCAAAAAGGCGGTGTGGGTAAGACCACCACCGGCATCAATGTTTCGGCGTCTTTGGCCAGGGCCGGGCGCCGGGTCATGCTGCTAGACCTGGACCCCCAGGGTAATGCCTCTGCGGGCAGCGGTGTGGACAAAGAAGATTGTTACGGTAAAACTGTTTATGAGGTTTTGCTGGAAGGCGCCAAGCTCGCCGATGTACGCATACGCTGTGAGGCCGGTTATGACGTGGTGCCCTCTAATGCAGATTTGGCCGGCGCTCAGGTCGAATTGATTGATGCTGAGGCCAGAGAACGCCGCTTGCGTACTGCGCTGGCACAAGTGCGTGAAGACTATGACTATATTTATATAGATTGTCCGCCGGCCCTGAATATGCTGACCGTCAACGCCCTGGTCGCCGCCAATGCAGTGATGATACCCATGCAGTGCGAATACTTTGCCATGGAGGGCCTGTCCGATTTGGTGAACACCATCCGCAAGGTAAGAGAGACCCTGAACCCACAACTACAAATTGAAGGATTGCTGCGCACCATGTTTGATCCCCGCAACAGCCTGTCCAAAGAAGTCTCGGCGCAATTGAGCGCCCACTTCGGCGACAAGGTGTACCAGACCATTATTCCTCGCAACGTCCGTCTGGCCGAGGCCCCCAGCTTTGGCCGCCCGGTTATTGATTATGCGGCAAGTTCAAAGGGCGCTGAGGCCTATCTGGCTCTGGCCGGAGAGATCCTGCGCCGGGACCAAGGGACCCAGGCGGCATGAGCGCAAAAAAAACTCGTTTAGGCAAAGGCCTGGATGCGTTGCTCGGTGCCTCCATGTCCACCTCTGTGGATGAAAAGGAACAGTTGCGAGAGATGCCGGTGGACCTGTTACAGCGGGGCCGTTATCAACCCCGTACCCATATGGACCAGGAAGCCTTGGAAGCTCTGGCTAGTTCCATCAAGGTACAGGGCATCATCCAGCCCATTGTGGTGAGGGAATTACCCACCGGCAATTATGAAATCGTCGCTGGCGAACGCCGTTGGCGGGCCGCCCAATTAGCGAAGTTGGCTACCGTGCCGGTGGTGGTGCGCCATATTCCCGACGAAGCCGCCATCGCCGTGGCGCTCATCGAGAATATTCAGCGCGAAGACCTCAATCCGGTAGAGGAGGCCAACGCACTACAACGCCTCATCGATGAGTTCGGCATGACCCACCAGCAGGTGGCCGAAAGTGTGGGCCGCTCCCGTGCGGCGGTGACCAATATATTGCGTCTGCTCTCGCTAAATACGACGGTATTGGACATGATCGACCACGGAAAAATCGACATGGGGCATGGCCGCGCCCTGTTGGCTCTGGGGAGCACCGCGCAGCTAGATGCCGCCAACCAGGTGGTGGATCGGGATCTGTCGGTGAGGGAAACCGAAGACCTGGTGCGGCGTCTGCAGCAAACCCGCCAAAAGACCAAAAAACCAGGGCAGGGGGTAGACCCGGATGTGCGCCGCTTGCAGGAGGAACTGTCCGACCGGCTCGGCGCCAAGGTCATGATTCAGCACAATGCCGCCGGCAAGGGAAAATTGGTCATCGGCTTTCATTCCAGCGATGAGCTGGAAGGCATTTTGGACCGAATTCGATAGAATCAGTCTCTAATTGGACAAAACTCACTAAATCATCAATTTTTTCGCCAAATAGAGCCATATTGACCCCATTTGGCCCCCCCTTTATACTTCGCCGACTTCGCGGCACTGTGTCACTACGGGGTGTTCCGATAGCAGATATTTTCAGTGGCGGCAGGTGTTTCCCACCACTTTAAATTGGCCAGGCCACACCTTTTGCGACCACAACACTTAGAACTGTGGTGGCGCGTCATAAGGAGATGGCATCACTGTGCGTAATACGTTCATTGCCCAGGTTGTACTGGTCCTTGTGACCGCTGGTTTTTTCGCCATAATGGTGGGTTCCGCGAGTTTTATAGCGGTCCTTTATGGCGGGATGGTAGCCGTCGCCAACGCTGCGTTACTGGCTTGGCGTTCACACCAGGGCAAACGCCATATCCATGCAGATGGACTTCGACACCTGAAGTCGTTCTACCAGTCTGGTGTGGAACGGCTGGCTGCCTTATTGGCCTTATTGGCCATAGGTTTCGGTGTTTTAAAGTTGATGCCCCTGCCCTTGTTGATGGGTTTTGTCGCAGGCCAGGTAGGTTTTATGTTGTCAGGACTAATCGAGTCGAAAGTGAATAACTAAAGATGGCCGGCAGAACGCAAACAGCAAGCGAATATATCAAGCACCACCTGCAGAACATGACCTATGGTCAGTTGTCGGATGGTAGCTGGGGTCTGGCCCATAATGCGGAGCAGGCCAAAGAAATGGGTTTCATGGCCATCCATGTGGACACCATGTTCTGGTCGATCCTGTTGGGCGTCTTTTTCTTGTGGTTGTTCAGGAAGGCCGCTAAAAATGCCACCAGTGATGCCCCCAGCGGTCTGCAGAATTTTATCGAGATGATCATTGAGTTCATCGACTCCAGCGTAAAGGGATCATTCAATGGCCGCAATGCCATGGTAGCGCCCATGGCGCTGACGATCTTCATCTGGGTGTTTTTGATCAATTTCATGGATTTGATTCCGGTGGATTGGCTGCCCCAGGTCGCCGCTTTGATTGGGCAATACATTTTTGGCATGGACCCACACCATGTCTATTTCAAGGTGGTGCCGTCCACGGACCCCAATGCCACCTTTGGCATGGCCCTGGCGGTATTTATGTTGAGCCTGTTTTTCAGTTTCAAGATCAAGGGGGTGACCGGGTTTTTCGGCGAACTCACTATGCACCCGTTTAGCTCGAACAACAAAATTGTTCAGCTGATGTTTATTTTGCCGAATTTCATACTCGAAACCGTGGCCTTGATTGCCAAGCCCTTGTCGCTGTCGCTGCGCCTGTATGGCAATATGTTTGCTGGTGAAATGATTTTTATTCTGATCGCGCTGATGTATGGCGGCGGTTGGGCCTTGGGTATTTTTGGTGGATTTCTTCAATTGGGTTGGGCGATTTTTCATATTCTGATTATTACCCTGCAGGCTTATATTTTTATGGTACTGACTATCGTTTATATGGATCTGGCCTACCAGACCGCAGAAGATCACTAAGCAAGACTACCTTTAGTTTTATTTCTAGGAGATAACCATGACTGAAGTACAAGCAACGCTATATTTAGCAGGCGCCATCATGATGGGTTTGGGCGCCCTCGGCGCCGCCATCGGCATCGGTGTATTGGGTGGCCGCTTTTTGGAAGGGGCGGCGCGTCAACCTGAGTTAATCCCGGTATTGCGTGGCCAGTTCTTCCTGATGATGGGTCTCACCGATGCAGTGCCCATGATCGCGGTGGGCGTGGCGTTCTACATCATCTTCGCTGTAGCTGGATAAAGACATTGCCACACGGGATTAGCCCATGAACATCAATTTAACCCTAATAGGCCAGACCATCACTTTCTTTTTGTTCGTGTGGTTCTGCTACAAGTTTGTCTGGCCACCTTTGGTCAACGCCCTGGCCGAGCGCAAGAAGGAAATCGCCGATGGCTTGGCGGCTGCGGAGCGTGGTAAGCACAAGCAGAAACTGGCGGAAAAACGTTCTGCCAAAGTGTTGCACGAAGCCAAGGGTCAGGCATCCGAGATTATCGGCCGTGCCGAAAAACGCGCCAGCGAGATTGTTGAAGAAGCCAAGAGCGATGCCAAGCTCGAAGGCGAACGCTTACTGATCACCGCACGCGGGGAAATTGATCAGGAGGTCAATCGCGCCAAAGATCAGTTGCGCCAACAGGTGGCTGCCCTCGTCGTGGCCGGTGCGGAGCAGATACTCAAGCGTGAAATCGATGCCGAGGCCCACAGCCAGGTCATTGATGAACTGGTTACCCAGCTCTAAGGAATCCGCCCCCATGTCCGAAATAACTACTCTGGCGCGCCCCTACGCCCAGGCTATTTTTAAGCTGGCTCAGGAACAAGCTGATATGGCCGCCTGGTCCGATATGCTTGAGCTGCTTTCCCAGGTGTCTCGCGACCCCACCATGGGGGCCTTGATCCATAGCCCCCGAATCGATAGGGATCAACTGGCCGGTTTGTTTGTCGAGGTGTGTGGTCAGGGTATTAACGAACAAGGCGCCAACCTGGTAAAACTGATGATCCAAAATGGTCGGCTCGGCCTGCTTGAGACCGTGGCGCAGATTTATGAATCTTTGCGCGCCGATGCCGAAGGCAAGGTGGACGCCGAGGTGCTTTCGGCCCAGGCCATAGACGGCGCCCAGCAGCAGAGAATCGCCACAGCCCTGAAAGCCCGTCTGGGGCGCGACGTCACGCTGACTTGTACAATCAATCCGGAGCTATTAGGCGGCGCTATTATACGCGCCGGTGATATGGTCATTGACGGTTCCGTGCGCGGCCGACTGCAAAAATTAGCCGGCGCACTGAATTAACTTTTGAGGCTTTTGAGCTATGCAACTCAACCCATCTGAAATCAGCGAACTTATTAAGGAACGGATCAAGAATTTTGAATCCGTGGCCGAGGCCCGTACCGAGGGTACTGTGGTGAGTCTCACCGACGGTATTGCCCGAATCCACGGTCTGGCCGATGCCATGCAAGGAGAAATGATCGAATTCCCTGGCAAGACCTATGGGTTGGCGCTTAACCTGGAACGTGACTCGGTCGGTACCGTGATCCTGGGTGAATACAAACACATCTCAGAAGGCGATAGCGTCAAGTGCACTGGCCGTATCCTTGAGGTGCCGGTGGGTGAAGGCCTGCTCGGCCGGGTCGTCGACTCCCTGGGTACCCCTATTGATGCTAAGGGTGAGATCAAGTTTGAAGGCACCTCACCCATTGAAAAAGTGGCCCCCGGCGTGATTCAACGCCAGTCCGTTGACCAACCCGTGCAAACTGGCCTCAAATCCATTGATGCCATGGTGCCCATTGGCCGTGGTCAGCGCGAACTGATTATTGGTGACCGCCAGACCGGCAAGACTGCGGTGGCGATTGACACCATCATCAATCAAAAAGGTACCGGTGTTAAGTGTATCTATGTCGCCGTGGGCCAAAAGGCGTCGAGTATTGCTGCAGTGGTGCGCAAGCTGGAAGAGCACGGCGCCATGGACCACACCATTGTGGTGGCCGCAGCGGCTGCTGACTCTGCGGCCATGCAATACATCGCGCCTTATAGTGGTTGCGCCATGGGCGAGTACTTTCGCGACAAGGGCGAAGATGCGCTGATTATTTATGATGATTTAACCAAACAGGCCTGGGCCTATCGCCAGGTGTCTTTATTGCTGCGCCGTCCTCCGGGGCGTGAAGCCTATCCGGGTGATGTGTTTTATTTGCACTCTCGCCTGCTGGAGCGTGCCGCCCGTATCAATGCAGATTATGTGGAGAAGCTTACCGGCGGTAAGGTCAAGGGCAAGACCGGTTCATTGACTGCCCTGCCCATTATTGAAACCCAGGCCGGTGACGTGTCGGCATTCGTACCCACCAACGTTATTTCCATCACCGATGGTCAGATCTTCCTGGAGTCCGATCTGTTTAACGCCGGTATCCGGCCTGCCATCAACGCCGGTCTGTCGGTGTCCCGGGTAGGGGGCGCGGCCCAGACCCACATCATTAAAAAACTCGGTGGTGGTATACGTTTGGCCTTGGCCCAATACCGCGAATTGGCGGCCTTTGCCCAGTTCGCCTCTGATCTTGATGAGGCCACCCGCAAGCAGCTTGAGCGAGGTCAACGGGTGACCGAGCTCATGAAACAAAAACAATATGCCCCCATGAATGTGGCAGAGATGGCGGTCAGTTTGTTCGCGGTCAACGAAGGCTACATAGACGATGTGGACGCCAACAAGGTAGTGGAGTTTGAAGACGCCATGCAAGGCTACTTCAAGGCCAGTCAGCAGGGTCTGTTAGATAAGATTAACCAGGACCCCAACTATAACGATGACTTGGCCAATGAGTTGCATGGGGCCATGAAAGATTTCAAAGCGAATAATGCATATTAATATGCAGATACAAGAGACAAGTTACAAGATACAAGGCATGAATGCTTATGCTGAGCGTCCTGTATTAAATGCTTGGATCTTGTATCTTGTATCTTGGATCTGAGTTATGGCCAACGCAAAAGAAATACGCACCAAGATCGGTAGCATTCAGAATACGCAGAAGATCACCAAGGCCATGGAGATGGTGGCGGCGAGCAAGATGCGTAAGGCCAAAGCGCGGATGCAGGCGGCGCGGCCCTATGCCGATAAGATGCACGTGGTGGTGTCGCACCTGGCCCAGGCCCATCCCGAATATCACCACGCCTATTTGGCCGAGCGTGAAGTAAGCCGGGTCGGGTTTATTATCATCTCCACGGACCGGGGGTTGTGTGGTGGTCTTAATACAAACCTGTTCAAGACCGTGGTCAAGGCCATGGGTGAGTGGCGAGACAAAGGCGCTGAGATTGATCTATGCTTGGTGGGCTCCAAGGCCCAGAGTTTCTTTAAGCGCCTGGGGGGTAATGTGGTGGCCCATGCCAGCCACCTTGGTGATGCCCCGGCCTTGAATGATTTGATCGGTACCATCAAGGTCATGCTTGATGCCTATAACGAAGGCGAGATAGACCGTTTGTTCCTGGTACATAACGAATTTATCAATACCATGACCCAACAGGCAGGGGTTTCTCAGTTGTTACCGGTAGAGTCAGCCGACCTGGAGGAACTGAAACACTACTGGGATTATATCTATGAGCCCGATGCCAAAGAGGTGTTGGACGCATTAATGGTTCGCTATATTGAGTCATTAGTTTACCGCGGCGTGGTGGAGAATTTGGCCTGTGAACAGTCTGCTCGCATGGTGGCCATGAAGGCGGCATCGGATAATGCCGGTACCCTGATCGATGATTTGCAACTGATCTATAACAAGGCAAGGCAGGCGGCCATTACCCAGGAGTTGTCGGAGATTGTCAGTGGCGCGGCAGCGGTTTAATAATTTAGGGAAATTCTGATCAATTGACCTTGAACCGCCAAGAACGCAAAGCATTTTCTTTTGAAAATCAACGGTCTATTAGCTTGGCGACCTTGGTATCTTGGCGGTTGAGCGTCATTCAGAGGCTCCTGCAAAACACATAATTTGAATTTAGAGGAACAGATCATGAGTTCTGGAAACATAGTAGAAGTCATTGGCGCGGTGGTCGACGTGGAATTTCCACGGGACGCGGTACCCAAAATTCATGATGCACTCAAGGTTGCCGATATTGACCTGATTCTGGAGGTGCAGCAGCAGATGGGTGACGGTGTGGTCCGCACCATCGCCATGGGGTCCAGTGACGGTTTGCAACGCGGTCTGAATGTCAGTGACACCGGCGCGCCGATTACGGTGCCTGTAGGTGAGCCCACCCTGGGCCGCATCATGAATGTGCTCGGTGAACCTATAGACGACAAGGGCCCGGTCGATACCCCCGACCACTTGCCCATCCATCGTGCGCCCCCAAGCTATGCCGACCAGGCGGCGACCGTGGAAATGCTGGAAACCGGCATCAAGGTTATCGATTTGATTATGCCTTGCGCCAAGGGTGGCAAAGTAGGGTTATTCGGTGGTGCCGGTGTGGGCAAGACCGTGACCCTGATGGAGCTCATCCGCAATATTGCCGTAGAACACAGCGGTTATTCGGTGTTCGCCGGTGTCGGTGAGCGTACCCGGGAAGGCAATGACTTCTACCATGAAATGACTGACGGCGGCGTCATCGACAAGGTGTCTCTGGTCTACGGTCAGATGAATGAACCCCCGGGCAACCGTTTGCGTGTGGCCTTGACCGGGTTAACCATGGCGGAACACTTTCGTGACGAAGGCCGCGACGTATTGTTCTTCGTGGATAATATTTATCGTTATACCCTGGCCGGGACCGAGGTATCTGCGCTGCTGGGCCGGATGCCATCGGCGGTGGGGTATCAGCCTACCCTGGCGGAAGAGATGGGTGCCTTGCAGGAGCGTATTACTTCCACCAAGACCGGTTCCATTACCTCTATCCAGGCAGTGTATGTACCCGCAGATGATTTGACGGACCCGTCACCTGCCACCACCTTTGCCCATTTGGACGCGACCCTGGTGCTATCCCGTCAGATTGCCGAGCTGGGTATTTATCCTGCGGTGGACCCCCTGGACTCCACCAGTCGCCAACTCGATCCACTGATTGTAGGCCAGGACCATTACGACGCTGCCCGGGCGGTGCAGTCGACCTTGCAACGTTATAAGGAATTGCGTGACATCATTGCTATCCTGGGTATGGACGAGTTGTCTGAAGACGACAGGTTGGTGGTGTCTCGTGCCCGTAAGGTGCAACGCTTTTTGTCGCAACCGTTTTTTGTGGCCGAAACCTTTACCGGTACTCCAGGTAAGTACGTGTCACTGAAAGACACCATTGCCGGTTTTAAGGGTATTGTTGAGGGTGAATACGATAATTTGCCTGAGCAGGCCTTCTATATGGTCGGCACCATTGACGAGGTCGTGGAAAAGGCCAAGACCTTACAGTAATCATAGGTACGAGACTCGAGGGGCGACAAACGAGGGATAGTTAAACTTCTCGTCCCTCATCAATTAGAGATACATTATGGCTATGACCTTACATGTTGATATCGTTAGCGCGGAAGAAGAAATCTTCTCGGGCACGGCGACCATGGTGTTCGCCCCCGCAGTGATGGGTGAGGTCGGTATCACACCGCGCCACACGCCCCTGCTGACCCGGCTCAAACCGGGAGAAGTACGGGTGCGAACACGGGAAGGGGAAGAAATATTCTTTTATGTCTCAGGCGGCATGTTGGAAGTTCAGCCCCATGTGGTGACAGTCCTATCAGACACCGCGATTCGCGCCAAAGATCTGGATGAGGCCGCTGCCACTGCGGCCAAGGAAAAGGCCGAAAAGGCCATGGCCGATCAAAAATCAGATTTCGAATATGCCCAGGCCCAGATCGAATTGGCCCAGGCCCTTGCCCAGCTCAGTACGCTCCGCAAGATTCGTGATCACACTGGAAGGTAATTAATCTATGAGTGAGTCCATCGTCGAAAAGGGCAAGGTCATTTCCCTGGCCTACCGAATTACCGATGAAAATGGTGAGTTGTTTGAGTACCGTGATATTCCGGTATCTTATTTACACGGCTCCGGTAGCGATCTGTTTCCCCTTATTGAGCAGGCCCTTGAAGGCAAAAAGGTTGGCGATCACGTGCCGGTTACCCTGCCCCCCGAAGATGGCTTTGGACGCCGCGATCCCAAACTGACCTTTACCGACGACATCAAGAATGTCCCGCCACAATTTCATCGAATCGGGGCCGAAGCGGAAATGAAAAATGATCGGGGTGAAACCAGGACGTTCTACGTCAGTAAGATCGAAGGCGACAAGCTGACTGTGGATGGCAACCACGCCCTTGC
>DRJZ01000053.1 GCA_011052015.1 Acidiferrobacteraceae bacterium
AGAGCAGCATCACGAGTCTTGGCTGGAAGCTGCATAACACGTCTACCGAAGGCCGCATCAGGTCCCAGGTATGCCTTCCCAATATTGTAGTCCCATCCAAGATCAATACCGTTGGGCGTTGGTACCAATTCACCGGTTGACCGATCAAGTTGGTTTACCATCGTAGTCTTTGGAGCCTTGCCAAGCTTTATCCCCTCTTGCTTAAGTTGGCGCTTGTTGGCGGACCTGACGTGACACCGGCATCCCCAACCATTCGGGGGGTAGTGTGTGTCCCACCAGGGATCGTCTACGGGTAATACTATTTGATCCCAGGCGGCATGCTCTGGGCGAACACGGAGGTCCCCCACCGTTTCATATATAAGGTAGGGGCGAGTCTTTTTGACCCTCTGGATTTGTTCCCACCGACCGGCCATAGCAGCGGTACGGAGGTTGGTATTGAATATGGTACGAGTCCGCCAGGCGGGACTACCTTTAAAATCCCAGCCATGTTTTGCAACGATCTGATCGAAGTTTTTACGGAAATCACCCAGGGTGGTGACGCTCATTATGGCTTGATCGATCTCACCACGCAGATCTGATAGGAGATCAGCC
Source organism: Acidiferrobacteraceae bacterium (assembly GCA_011052015.1). Classification (GTDB taxonomy): domain Bacteria; phylum Pseudomonadota; class Gammaproteobacteria; order HyVt-429; family HyVt-429; genus HyVt-429. The sequence continues at coordinate 592 of DRJZ01000053.1, forward strand.
TTGGTTGCACCGGCGACAGTGAACGCCTTGGCATGCTCGCCTCTGAGCATGTCCTGCCAGACATCAGTAGGTATGTTTAGCTTGCGGCGGAAAAATTCAATCGCTTCATTAAATGGAACCGCACCGAGTTGGGGTTCAGGCATTGGTTAGGCGCAACTCGTACCGAACCATGCTGCATCGAATTGTTTTGCCGCCTCATAGGGTGTATCACCAAAGCCAGTTACGCCTTCTTGCAGGTTGTCACCATATAAAGCACACCATTTATTTCCATCGAGGAATATACGCGGCCTCAAAAGCATGAATGGTCTAATACGTTGCTCTTCCACGTTTGCTGCCATGTGAGCAGCATTCCATTGTTCGTTAAGTATTCCTTGTTCGGCTGCGTAACTCATTTCCCATCCTCCGCATCCGACATACCTTTTAATCGACTGGTCATGGTGGCCAGTGTCACCAACTCCGCGAATTGGTCTGCGTCAATCTTCGGATACAGGTCATCAAGGCCGTCTCGGAAGGCTTCTAACGAATCAACGCTCTCCAATAGATCGACTACAGGCTTTCCGAATTGCTGGAATAAAGCGTCTGCCTGGGTAGCGGCCTGTTCGGTCAGCGCATCAATCACATCGCCTTGCTCTCCAGTTGCAAAGTGATGTGTGCCACCACAGTGGTTACACCTGGTGAATGGGAACTCACCCCCACCTGGTTGATTGGAAGATGATGAAATAACGTCAGCACCCTCTTCAGGTATTGGGATACCCAATTTTTCATGGGCAAATTGACGCGGTATATCAATATATTTCCGCGCCTTCTCCATAAGGCCGGCCCAGTCCTGTCGGACTTTTGCCTCTTCGAAAAATTCAAACTTCGGCGGCAGTGCGCCGGGAATGTTGAGTTCTGTGATCCAGTGACAAAGCGTATCGAGCGAGGCGGCGATCATCTCGCGGTCAGATTCGTTGACGGACTGTTCACGCCCCCGGTGTGTCTCAGACGCTGCTCGCGATCCGTTGCCCTGAATCTCGGTCGCCAGGGTTTGCGACGTGAGTGCCTTGGACATTTCACGATTACAGATATTGATCAGCGTTTCATGATGAGACCCTTTACCGCCACCGCTGGCCTGGATCAACTCAATGCTCGCATCGTTTGGAATGGCGGCAACTGCATCCTCGACCATCGTAGCCAGGCTATCAGCCAGCGCATCCTGATCTTTCTTCTCCGTTCCGGAGGGATACTTACCCACCGCCCAGGGCAAGCCATATTTCTCGCAGAATTTAACGAAATACTTGAACCCAGAATGTTTAAAGGTGTACGGCCAGAAACATGAGGACAACAACGCCACGCCATAGGGATTGCGGAACTCGGCCATGTGCCGGGTCAACAACCATTTATAGTCACCGAGTTCCTCGCCTTGCAGTAAGTTACTACGGGTCTTGATGCGAATGTTGTTGTCGGCATCGAATATAAATCGATCTTGAGGCCGATCAACGATCTTGTACGGCAATAAATATTGATCTTCACGTTGCCACACCACCTCATGCACGGTGTAACCTCTGAACACGGCCACGCCAAACGTCCAAATAAGATCAGACCAAGTCATCCCTTTGTAGGGAGTGCGACTAAAAACCTTCTGACACAACTCATGGGCGCGAAGGTCAGCATCAGATTCACCGCCCGGCTGTAGACGCCATTCGTAGGAAAGGAGTCCGGATCGCACCGACCGAATATCACCGATCACGTGGGCATCAGCAATGATGTCATCATACACATCCTGTGATTTGCCAAGCTTCCTGAGAACCTTATCCGGGTTAGGTAGATAGTTCAGCGCCCCATAGAAACCGGGATCAGTGGAACGCGTGGCAATCTCATTTGAGAGCGTGCCCTTATTTTTTAGCCGCCTGAGAAAACGTTCGTCCATCAGTCGTATCCCCGCATATCAGTTCTGTTTTCATTGCGCCGAGTGCGTATCTTCGGCATGCCACCGGCTCGTGATACTGCGGTGACCCAAAGAAGATGCAACGCCACCAAAAGGTCAAAGTGGTGGTGCGATTGTTTGTCTGGCCACTCACTCATCTGCTCGAACAGTAATCGCAGTGATGCATGAAATAGCATTTTGGGTTCCATGCCTACGATGAAGGGTTCCAGTGAATCAATGCGAATCTCCGGCGCGACACTCGCTGTCATACCGACCAGTGGCAGCGACACCTTCTCCCGCATTGCCGCATCAATAAATGATTGACGCATGGCCTCATAGGCATTGTTATTTTCAAATCCCCAGGCAGCACAGCTATATTCCTGTTGGTAGACAATCAAATCATATTGCAACTTACTGGGCACCCGGCGTTTACTGGATGCCTCGATCACATGAAGCTTATTGATCTTGGTGTCATACCCACCGATTGTGATTGCTGACGGATCGGAGGTTTGGCCTTTGCCCATCGAGGGATCACAAGCACCATAAAATATCCAATGGTTCAACCGCTGCACCCAGAAATGCCACTCGGTAAACACCTGGTCTTCGTCACTACGGGGCTCACCCTGCATTTCAGAATCAAATGCTCGCCGGTTATCGGCACGTTCACGCATCAGTGAGTATAAAGATCGAACAGATGGCCATGACACGGTTGCAGCCTGATGCATCCGTTTCTTGTTGCGCATGTAATATTTAAACGAAGGCAGGACCTCAAGCGGCGCGACATCACCACGCTCTGCATACTCAAGAGCTACCCCCGGATCGAAATTGCGCATCAGTTCTTCACATTTTTCCCACAGGTCCATACGCCCTGGCATATCAATGATCGCCTTGAACGTATGCACGATATGGCCAATGGCTTTCTTGGCTCGAGATATGGGATCGTCTTTGTTCAGGAATGTGCCCACACCGAGAAGCTTAAGACTGCCATCGGGCGGACCCAGATACTTGGCCGCGTTCTCCAACCAGTTCCAGCGATTGGAACGCTCAGTGGGGCTCTTGGCCTCTTTATCCGTAATGATATCGTCGGCCAGTGCCAGACCAGGACGTGACGAAAAACTGGAGGTGCCCCGTATGGCTTGCTCGGCACCAAAGGGTTCAAACTTCACCCCGGTGCGCGAGATGTACTCACCCACCTTCCACTTATCACTCTTGCCCACGACCTCGGGAAAATCGATTGCCAATGCTGCATTAAACATCAACTCAATCTTCGACACTTCCATCAGCTTTGTAGGTTGCCGGGTTTCTGCGCCCAGGAACACCACGTAATCAATCAACGGCGGTGGATCACCACGCCAACCGATGGCCTTGCGGATATCCGGGCGTTGCAGCAATGCGATGACCGACACATACACCGGACCTACCTTACACAACAGTGACGACTTGGCCTCACCACGCGGCGCTACCCACCACTCCCGCGCCCCACCATTATGAAATAATAGTCTAGGAAAGCGATCGCAAAAATGCGCTTGAAACTCAGACGGCTCACCGTGAATATGATGAGGAAAGTAGGTGTAGGCGAAAAACTTAAAATCACCCGACAGCACACGCTTGCGGCGCGCACGCACCGCATCAGCCGATGGGTCGAGCCCTAAACTCTGCGCCTCCATTTCTTTGCGCAGAGAATCGGCTTGTATAGCGATCTCATCCAGGAACTGGCGTTTACCCACGTCAGTAAGTCGGTGGTCCCACGTCATCAGCCAAAAACCTCACTAAGGTGGCCGCCAAACGGCTCGAGTATCTGGGCAAAGATCGGCAACTTGTCAGGAAACCGATCACGAATAAATTTGGCCAGTTCGTCCGTCACTCGGATCGCTATTGCGAGTTCGGCCATCTTGGGATCACTACCGCCTGCGGCCCGCACGACTTTAGTGTACGCATCGGCCAAACGAGACAGGGCCTCTGTACATTTAATCGGATCGAGGGTTTTATCATTTTTCAGGGCCGACACAGTGGCCTGAAACAACAACACAAAATCTTCCATCACCTGGGCGGTGATATCGCCCAATGGCCCGGATGCCATGCGGGCCGCGCTACGGGCACGGTCCCAGTCGTCACCTTGCGTCTTGGCTTTTTTCTTCCACTCACGCGCCGTGTTATAGGAGACGTCAGCAAGATTTGCTGCCTCCGCTAGAGGCAAGCGCTTGTAAACATAATTACCCCGGACCTCGTCCCGGACCTCAGAAGGGTGCGCCATTTACGTACCACCCTTGGCCAAACTTTTCATCGACTCTAATATTAAGGCAATGCCGACACTGATCACGCCACCACTCACGCCGCCGCTTATACCGCCGATTCTGGCAGATTTTATTTCGAGCCCCCGCAAACGGCCATCAATACTGTTCAGTCTTCGGGTTGAGCCAGACTGTGATTTCTTGATCGCCTTCAGGTCGCTCTGTATCCCGCCTAGCATCAGCATCATCTCATCGCGTTTCATATTCCGTGTCTCCTGGCTCGTGTCATGGTAGACAGCGACTACTTCACGCCCTGGGTTTTAACCTTACACTCACCACCGTGAGTGGCCTTGTGCGCGGCGCACAGCCGTTCGGCTTGATCGTCCCCCCACTGCAACCGACTCTCTATCAACTCTACGGCATGACCCATATTGTCACTGGGTGATCCACTTGGAGGCGGAGCGATAGAAGGGCGTGGTTGGGGTTGCGTCATCTCAGGCGGTAGCTCTTGATTAAAGTTCGCCGTTAGTCTCGGCGCGGTCTCGCAACTCCATAAACTTCCGCAAACAAGGATCATAAGGACGACTCGAACAATTCTTACCATCTTGCAACTCCTTCAGCAGTTTGTCGCTGCGTTTACCCCGAGACAATTGACGCCGATATTGTTCATGCACAGCAGCCAATTCACGCTTTTTAAAATCTGCCTGATACTTGATGTACTGATCATTCAGCTTAGCCACCGTCTCAACCTTGCCAAGCTCAATCCCCTGCCATTTTCCCAGCTTAAACGTTAACGGATGGGCAGCAACTGACAGCGCGAGGGCGATGGCAAGGTACATTGCCACCCTCGATGCCAGTTGTGCTTTCAGCCATTGGATCACGGCGCTGGTGTGGCTTCCGAGACAGAGTTGTCAGACTCGTTCTTGTCCTGCGTTGTCGACGCCGCCTTGTTCGACCGCACATCTTGCTGAGACTGACTGCCCTCATCCGCGAAGTTGCCTTTTGATTTTTCGCCGATGTTGAATTGCTTAGATCCACCGCTTAGGGTGCTGGTGGGACTCTTGTTGGTGTATGTGACCTGACTCTTGTCACCTGTCTTAATAGTTGTGCCACTGCCACCACCACCGCAGGAGCCTCTAAATACCAAGCACAGAAGCGGAAATTGGCTCACCGCACGTTCACCCATGTCGCCCAGGCGGTTGGCAATAACCTTACCCGTGGTCTCCATGAATGCCGTCACGCAGCCCACCAGCGCCTGTCTCTCCTGCGCCACCACAGCGGAATCTTTAACAGTGTAGAGTTTTATAGGCGCGGCATTGTTTGCCTGTGGAATCTCGGCAACCAACCATCCACCAGAATGCGCTTTATCTTTATCCTCAGCGCCACATGTCTTGGCTGCGCCTTCGGCCCGTGCCAGCGTATTGGTTTTGAAAGACTCCACCACATTACTGGGCTTGCCATCATCACCCACCTTGTAGCTGATCACTTTCGACTTACCCACTGATCCGCATCCCGATAGCACAACCACCATCGCTGTCATCATTACAATAAAAAGCTTTTTCATATCACACCTCATTAAGTTATTCGTAAGAATCCATCCTGGACAAACCACGACCGCGCCAGGCGCGAGTGGCGTGTTCGCCCACGTTGCCTGCAATGTACGAGGGCACCAAATATTTAATGATCTGTACATAGTCCAGTTTATCCAGTTGATCGGTAACCAACAAAACTGTCACGATAAAGAGCGTGACAAAAAACGCCCAAGTCTTGCGGCTCGCCCACAGACTGGTAGGCGGCGGATCGGAAGGCGTCTGGGAGGCACTCATAGAACGTGCCCCTCCAAGACCTCCCGCCCCTGCGCCAACCAGGTGGCCACGTCGAAGCCAGGACAGATTTTGTTGGGGTTAAGATCGCGGTGGCCCACGATTTGCGCTCTGGGAAATTGATCTTGGTATTGAAAACTCAAATCTGTGAGGCTCAACCATTGCGCGTATGAAAATGCATCCCTGCCAATCATGCAGATATGGACCGAACGTCTATTGTAGCCATAGGCACCATTGGCGATTTCCCACGGCTCCAGAATCTCATCATCATTCAACTCAACCAACGGCATAGCGGCACCGTCGATCTCGATAACGTGATGGTAGCCTGCCTTTTTCCATCCCCTACCAAAATGCTGGCCACAAGTATTGCAACGCCACGCATTTTCATCGACAGACGCCAAGCATTTAGGACATTGCGCCTGGGTACCACTGCCAATTATTTTTGGATTGGTGTGCCAGCGCCGAATATCATCGACCGTATCAGCACGGCCGTTCGGGCTGTCTGAACTATGCAGAACTATTAGACTGGGAATTGTCATGTTGGGTATTTTGAATGATTCGGGACGTGATTATCAGGGGGAAACACTTCCACCTACCAGCCGCGAGTGCCTATGCGAATGTTCCTAATCTGTCGTTCACTTAAATTATGTTTGGCGGATAAATCTTCGACCGATACACCTTTATCTAGATCTTCTCTAATTTTAGAGTCGCGAATCGCCATCATAATTTTGTCGTATTTCGGCAAGTCAACACGCTGATCATCAAACTCACGCCGCAGGGCCTCAAGGGATTCACGCTTAAGCGGCTGCCGGATGCACATCAAGGGGTGTAGTCGATTGGGAATCGTGATGCTTGTCCCACCGAGTTGCCTAAGCAATATACAGGTCTCCGCCACACCGATAATCTTGATTAACTGGCGGACTTGAGGCGGTAATCTATTGTCTTTATCGATTACGCTTTCCACGTAACTTGACTCCTTCTCTGTGTGCCCAACTTTTCAAAGCCTCGATCGCCTGGTTGAGTCCTATCGAACTGGCCCAACTGAGATTGGCGACCTGGGTGAATTTAAAACAAAATTTTGTCAGGGCCGCCTCACTTCGATCATGCACCACGCCAGCGTCCGCCATAGTGATCCAGATACCGTTGAGCATGGCGATGCGGGGTTTGCGCCAGTCGCTGATGTGCACGGGCTTGTTCTTGCGTCGAGGCTTAAAGCCGAGTTTCTTCATGTCATGCAGGGCCACTTCCAACTGTGACACGGACATGGTCGTTGCCGAGTACTTGTCACCCTTGAGTGACGCGCCGTGGTCGGCCAGAAAATCGCGGTAGGTATCTTCATCCCATCCCAGGTCTTTCTTGCCAACAGCCAGCAGGGTATAGAGCCGGTTCTGTGGTGAGTGCTTACGGGCGGCAGTCATGCTGGGCACTCATTCCAAGTGCGGCCGTCGAGTTCACGGCCTGATTTTTTCTTGCCAACCCTCGCCATCTCTACATCGTTGTTGGGATCATAATCTTTGCCATATATTTGCATGGCAACATCACGGGGAGCCCATTCACCCCACTGCTTAAAGTGGAAAGGCACCTCAACGCTCACACATTGGTCCCGCACCGACCGCGCCCAATCCGGATGCATCGGGCGGGCCTTGGGGCCAGATTCCCCACCGACAACGACCCAGTCGATCATCGGCTTATCAAGGCAATGGCCATGATGACGACGACGCCACAGCACATCATCAAGGAAAAAACCAAAGTGTAAGTCGATAAGACCGAGCATGGGCTCAATGGATATCCACCGAATCGCGGCGGGTGTTTCCATGAGCGGTAAAATCCGACGATTGAATGTGGGTTGATCCTCGGCAGAGATACCCAGCGCCACATTCTTCAGTGGCCACTGGCCGATAAACCGGTCCATGCCTTCCACCCAACCATCGCGCCGACAGTACTTGTCAAACCGGTTCTCATTTATAACTGCATCAATACGAGCCTTAGGATCGGTATAAGCCAAGTAGCGCAGCATCCGCTCCGGTCGCTTGGTCAAAATCTGAAACGTATGCTGTGTGCACAAGGCCATCACCGCGAACACTTCATCAATGAACTGGGTCGGCACGTCTACATGAAAAAGATCAGACATGGAGTTCACAAATACCCGTCGAGGTTTTCTCCAGTGCAAGGGTTTATCCAGACGAGATGGGTGACACTGCACATCCGTAAAACACCGGCCAAACTGCACAGTCTTGGGGTTGGCTGACAACCTGATCCACTCGCGTTCGGCGTAGCAATGCTTACACCCTTGGCTGACCTTGGTACAGCCCGTGACCGGGTTCCAGGTGTTGTCCGTCCATTCAATCTTGCTCGGCATCGTTTAATCTCTGTTAGGAAACAAATTTGTGTGCCTCGATGTCAGGCATCCCTTGTTCCCAGCTATGCAGTAAAGACTTCAAAACCTTTACAATGTCTGCCCTGTCGCAATTACTTACGTAATTCATTCTTGCCCCCGGTTCAGCGGTAAAAACCATTAAGCTAAAGCCTATTCTTTGTCCGGCCACGTCTTCCAACTGCTTTTCGAGTTGATCGGCAATGGACCGTAGCTGCTCCGATACCTGTCTATCTGGCGAACTCGTTTTCATGTGTACTTGCTCCAGCAACAACGCTTGAATTTCTTACCGCTTCCACACACGCACGGTTGATTCCGCATGTAGCCCTTTCGCTTGGTGTTGCCCATTGGCTTCAAGTCTTCGTACTGCCTTGGTGTCAGTGGTGCCAATAGTTCTCCTGCTTCATCATAAAACAGCCCAGACACCTCCTCTATTTCGATGATTTCTCGGTTAAAAATATCTCCTGTAGGGCAATGCATAATTTTCTCCGTTTGGTTAGTATTAGAACTTCTTCCCGCCGTGCATGTGAGATCGCGTTTTGTTGTACTCAATTTTCGCGAGCAATGCCTCCGCAATTCGATACCCTTTAGCTGACGCCATGTGCATGATTCTAATAATCACATCTGCGTATTCAGCCTCAACATTTGTAAATTCTGGTATGTGGTTGTCGGGCGGGTTTCCGTTACGGAGCGCCTCAAGAGCTTCAGAAAGTTCAGAGTGCATTAATGCAATGCTTTCGCCCTCATTTCTATCTCCCTTACACCAACCTTTTTCAGTAGCTGTCTGGTTTATTGCAATTGCGAGATAGTTGAATGCACTGATGAAGTCAGTTTTCAGTCTAGTGCGATTATGTTCCCGAGCAGCTTCACATTTTTGGCATTTATCTTCGGGATTACCATGAATGCAATTCATTTTGGTGTCCGCCGCCGACGCCCCTTTTTCTTTTTCTTCTTAGGGCCGATCTTTTTCTTGCGCACGACTTTTTTAATGGCGCTCATTTCACCACCTCCACACGCTCCAGCGCGGTCTCGTAGGGCTTGACAACAAACTCTTCGGTCTGCGTGATGTTGATGCCCTTGATATCTTTCACGCGGTCTGGATCGTTGAGTATGGCTTCCTTGTTGGGCTCCTTTTTGGTGCGGATAAACTCCGTCAACTTGTAGCGCTCCAGGGCTTCAACCACGGCGTCTGCGCCACGGATAGACACCTTGGATGGATTGATGCGCCATGAGATTTCACCGGCCCCCATCTTCACGGTCTTGGTTCGTCCCGTGAGCAGATCGGCCTTGTTTGCCTCGGCATAGGCATGCAGCCCGCTGAACTGGGATTTGATTTCTTCGTTAAGCGGTGAAATTTCCTCCTGGTATCGGGCCTTGATGGTATTGATCTCATCGTTCATATTAGTTTCGCGACGAGTGATATCGCGCTGTAACTCACCGATGCTTTTCATTGCGGCCTCTGCGCCCTCACGAGTGGTGGGCGCATTGACGGCTACTGTTTTCATGCTATTGGCTGACTTTGCCATTGTCTTGGTTCTCCTGTGTTTCAAATTCAAGTTGATGTTGAGCAAGCACATCTTTGAAGGGGGCGCGTTTTAAATAGGCCTCCTGTTGTAGAGATGACATCGCCCGTTTGTGAAATACTCTTTCGGTCGGTTTCAATTCCTTTGGGTTTCGCGCCAGAAAGTATCCTCCGTATTTTCCGCCTCTATTACCGATTGGCATGCCTTCTCTACGTAATTCCGTAATGATGGCCCGTATGATTCGTGATTGATCAGTTTTTTTACTGGGAATAATATTCTCGCCAGTGGCGAAGTGATGCAGGTCCGCCATCTTGATGCAGTTATCCGGCCCCTGATGGTCCTCCAGTAATTTAATGATGTTTCTTTTTATAATCTTACGGTCGTAGTCCGATGGCACAGGCATCCTCCTTATCTAGCCAATGGGTCATTCTTTTTGCCACATCCGCATGCACTTCATGCGTCATACAGTTACCCAAGAACATCAACACCGTCGCAGTGGCGCGTAGACGATTATCAAAGCCATCACAATACGACAGCATCAATATGCGATTGAGCGCCCCCATTGCTCTCATGTCCTCATCCGAAGGCAAGTAATTAGAATTATTCTCTGTGGGTGCGTTCATGGAGTTTCCGATCGCCTTCTTGACGGCTACGTTCGAGAAGGTCTTCATAATTTGACCCAATGGGTTCGAGGTCGCCGCTATCATCAGCGTCTGACCTGGCCTGTCGGTCCTCTTCTTTTTTTCGTTCCCCAGTCGCGGCAATCTTTTCTGCCTTGTTAGCGATCACGCCGAGAAGATAGCCGTGGGATTTCAACGGCAACCGCAAACCCTCCGGCCGATCTGCCAGATACTCCATGCCTTCAATCCAGGCTTCGCGTGGAACGACATAGGTCAGGCCGTTACGGGTAATACGTCCAGCCTTAACCATGAGGATCAAATCTTCGGCCAGGGTATAGGCGCGTGACCATCGCAACACGGTCTTGCCTGGACGGAACAGCGCCAGGTACTGAATAAATGCAGCGCCTATGGATTTATCCACACCAGCCAACAGCGCCACCAATCGTCGAGCGGCCGCATCATTCACGGCCGCGCCGAGTGAGTGGGTGGCACCGCATGCCGGGCAGATTAACTTCACGCTACATAGACCCCGGCGCGATACCCGTTAAGCCCCGCGCACAAAGCACTTTCGAGCCATCATTAAACGTGATCTCAATGACAGCGCTCGAAAGGTTTTTGCATGACGCCTGGACGAGAAGATGTTTGGCGATCATCGCCGACTGCCGCGCATCTTCACTTTGCCGGGTGGTCAACAGCGCCAACTTTGCTTGATCAAACTCATGCCTATGATGTACGTCGATGGCATAGAGTATGGCCAGAGCAAACACACCCCAGCCCAACCAATTAGTATATTGTTTGGGCACGTCAGGCATCGTGTCCCCCCCGTGTCTTGTACATGGCGGGGCACTCCCTCGGACGCATGGACTGAATGATGCGATCGCCGTGTAATGCGGGCACCTGCGCGATGTTCCGCCCAGGCCGGTGTGCATCCACATCCAGTTGATGGTCCATCACTTCCTGGGCAGTGCTCACGCAATCCAGGCACCGTTGCACCTCACGTTGCTTGGGCAGTAGCGGATAGTGGTCCACATCACCCAAGGGCATGGGGCGTTTAAATACCACGGCATCCATGATGGCTTGAGGGAACGCCAGGAAGGTGTCGAATAAAATGCCTCTGGCACGAAGGTTATTGGCCAAATAAATCTCGGCCCATTCATCGATATATTCACCCGAGTATTGCGGTTCGCTATCAATGGCCAGGAATCTAAGGTTGTCTAGAATCGTGAGTGCTGTTTGCTCTTTCATTTCACACCCCCTAACGCCCGGACCCGGCTGGGCCGCATCGTCTTCTGATAGCAATCAGAAATAATCTTCGCGCTCGGCTCACATTTTTTGCGCTTGCAGTACTTCATCACCGAAGCGATCAACTTACTCAACGTCCGAGCCGAGCCCCCGCATTGCTGCCAGTACATATCCAATACTTCAGGATCAAGCGTGTCGCTGTCATAGGCCGCCTGGGTGATGAGGTAGGCATCGTTTTCGGTGATGCCCCGGATGACCGGTGGCCAAAAACCAATGCGTGAACTGATCTGACCGAAGCGGCCATGTGAGTCCTGCACCATTGGCTCCAGGTGCTCGGTCCCCGCCATCACGATGCCGATCTGCGCGTCATCACTGATGTCTCGCAGATCCTCGAAACACGCATCGACCATTCGATTGGCCTCATCGACAATCAGTAGTCGCTCCGTCCCCGACAGGGCGGTGATAATGGCCTCCTTTTTATCGGCCACGGTGCCACTTGAATAGCGCGACTGGGTGCGCACGTTGGCGCCCGTCAGCTCGGTCAGCTTTTTCATCAACACCGACCGGGTCAGCCCGCCGAAGGCCCGCATATACAGGGCTCCCGGATGTCGAGAGCAGTACTCATTCAGTGCCCGCGTCTTCCCCGTACCGACGTAACCGAACAACACCCCGAAGTCGCGAAACTCCCTGGCCCGATCACAAATCTTCTCGGCCAGCTTGTAGGTCGATGTGGCCACGAATGCGATCGCGTGGGCGTGGCCTTGTTCACGCGCATCTATCATGGCCATCGCGTCGATGAGTTTCCGCAAGTGGTTAACCGGATGGGACGGGTACGTGCCGCCCAACACCTGGCTCAAGGTTGAGGTGTTGACATCCGCCGCCCGTGCCAGATGGGCGCGGCTATGGTCATTGGCCTCATCGTCAAACCAGCGCAAGACACGCCGCACCTTGGCCTTGTCGGCGTCGGCGTAGCGCTCATGCCAGGCCTTGGGTGCAATATTTTGCTTAGATTTCTTTAACGCAGTGACAGTAGACATTTGCTATACTCCTTATCTGTTAGAAGTAATCGAACGTATCCGAGTCCAGATGCTCATCTTTATCGGTACGTTCGGGTTGACAGGCAGGGGCGGGCCCGAAAGGGTTGGCCCCTGTTTCATTAAGAGCCTCAAGCGCCGGTGTCTCGGCATCATCAAGGTCTCGCAGAACTTGGTCGTGGGTGATGGCCAGGCCAGCGCGTTGGCGTTTTTCATCAGCATGGCTTTCCAGTCGTTTGATTTGTGCCTTAAGCCGTTTGTCTTTTGCTTCTTCAATACGTGAAGTGGGTAGGTAGTCCACTTTCTGGATCAGTTTGGCATCACATATCCAGCGGCATTTTTCATCCATCACGCGGATAAATGAATCGTCGTGTATGGAGTACTCCGCAATCACCTTGTCGCCGTTGTATTGCAAAAGTTCAGGTGCAAAATACTCTCGGTTGTCCAAACGAATTGCCTGGCGTTGAACCGTTCGTGTGGTACGGGGCCAGAAAATAGCGGCGGTACGAGGTTGGACAGTATGCTGTTCTAAGGTGGCCCACATCTCAGCAGGCGTTTTACCTGCTAGGCCACGGTGAGGTGTGTTGTGATACGACTCAATCCAATCATTCAATAAACCGACATACTGGGCGAGCGTGGGCAACTGTACTTCTCCCTGCTTAACTTTCTTCAGCAGTGCATCAATCGCCTCTGGGTCCATGTCCGCACCACAATAACTGGGGAAACGTTTTCCAAAATCACGCTCCATCGTTCCGAACCACCGCTCAATGATGCCTTTACCTTTGGCGTTGTAAGGCCGGGAATGCATGATGTCCATGCCCAGTCGGGCATAGAATCCTATCGATTTGGTGGACATCATTTTGTTCTTATAGCCGGAGCCATTATCAATGTGCAGTACCGCCGGAATATGATCTTGGCTGGTCAGTGCATGGCTTAATGCAAACAATGTCGAGTGTGCCGATTCCGCTTCACTGATAAACCAACCGGGGATATAACGCGCCGCGACATCGATCCATACTGTGATCTCAGCGCGCCACGGACGATTGCCACCGTTCGGATGTTGCAAGTACACGTCGATGGTATGACCATCGCCTTCGTAACAGGCCCCTACCGCGAGGCTTGTAGTGGTGCGGCGGATAAAACTCTTTTGTGTGTTGGTAAACAACCGCGCACCAATGCGTCCACGTACTCGCGCATCGGCCGGTAACGATTTAAGATAACGATACACCCGGTCATCTTTTGCAGACTCATGACCCTCTTCGCGTATCCAACGTGCAACGGCGGCAGCGGCAGGCTTGCTGGGCAACTGCCAGTAGTGAAGTGCCCGTGCCTCCCAACCGTAATCCTTACGCCCCGAACCTTTATGACCGGGGACCAGTCCCATCACACCATGCTTTTTGAAATCCTGACACCAACGATACAACGTGGCGCGGGCAACGGGCTTACCTTTCCGGCCCAATTGATACGCAAGTTCAATTAGGTCGTTTGAGATGCGCTCTGTGCTAATCGATAACAATAAATTATCAATAGCACCGTTGAGGGTGATGCCAGCACAATCTGTTTGTTCAACACAGCGTCGCACCAATGGGAGTCGATTGATGGCGCGTTGTTGTTTATCTTCAGGAACGTCGTCCCAGCCCGACTCAATCGGAATGTCCAGGGCCTGTGAAGTCTCCCGGATCAGCGAATTTTCAGAAGCGGCGCTCATGCCTTTTTAGTTTTCTTCTTAGCGGGACGGCCTCGCCTGCGCGGCTTAGCATTATCAAGACGTTCTTGGCGAATGAGTTTCTCTGCTTGATGTTCGGCGATCATCAATCCGCGTCGGCTGATGACGGCCTTGGCCTCATCGTCTGTGAAGATAGGTAGGCTTTCTATATCGTCGTTGATCTCATTGCCGAGTTGCTCGTGACACAGCGCCAGGAGTCGACCGGACTTGGCTACGACCGCGCGGAGGTTGTGGTAGTAGGTAGTGGCTGCAATTCCAAAATGGGACTTGCTTGCATCATCGTTTGCATCCAGTTCAGGGTTCTCTAATTTGGCATAGAGTACTTCCATATCGTTGATACATTGCGCGGCCTTATCCGCGAGGGCGGCAGATTCGATTCTGATTTCTTCAACGAACTCAGGATATGGACCAGGGTGTTGCCGCTGACGCAGTCGCCCTTGGAGTTGCTCTTTCTCCATCTCCAGCGTCTCGTTATAGGTCTCACGTTTGGCTAGAGCTTTTTCCAGGTCCTGGATATCCCCTTTAAGGCCAACGTTATCGGAAACAATTTCTTCAATGAGTTCTTTGATCTCGTTCTTGTCTTCGGCGTTTATGATGCGACCTTGTATTTCCAAGACTTTTTCTTGCGGAAGTTTGCGCAGACGGCGCAGATCACGATAACCAAGACCTACCCGTTGCATTGCATCCAGTGCCTCACCGCCAAAGGTCTCAAGATTCAATAAATCTTGGTCTACTTTTTGCCGGGACAGGCCAAGACCAAATCTGCAATAATCATCAAAACTGCTAACGGTTAGCAGTTTTCCATCAGGGCCATTTACGGTTAAACCCTTATAAAGCTTGCGATTCTTAACCTCGGCAAGGATTCGTAAAGTGCTAACGGTTAGCAGTTTTGAGAATGCCTGGGTGGCTTGTGCCTGACCAAGTAACTGGTTGGCAAAGTCTCGTTCCCCCTGATTGCTGGTCACCGACAAATTATTCTTATCTCCGTTCATTAACTCACTCCCAGTTCGTATTTCAGTTGGCGTTCGTTGTTATATTTCCTCATCCAGTGCCTAGCTTGGTTTTTAAAATCCGCTCTTGAACAGCGAGAGCAGCCTTTCGTGTAACAGTCTTACCAAGCTCTGTAGCC
This sequence comes from Acidiferrobacteraceae bacterium, assembly GCA_011052015.1. Taxonomy (GTDB): domain Bacteria; phylum Pseudomonadota; class Gammaproteobacteria; order HyVt-429; family HyVt-429; genus HyVt-429. Next base: position 16,200 of record DRJZ01000053.1, read on the forward strand.
AGATATTCCGTTTCGTCAATGACGTGCAGACCCAATGCGCGGGTAAGTACTTCGATGGCGGAGATCACACCGCGCACCGCCCAGACGAACGCAGGCAAGTACTCGGCGGGGAACTTGTGGTATTCCTTGCTATTGGCAGTCCAGCTATCAAGCTGGCGTTTGGTGATGTGTTTATCAGTCGGCAGGCATTGGTTCATCCGATCGACAATTCGATCACGGCTGACACCGTGTTTCTTGGCCTCGCGGATGGCGTACTTCACAGCGCCGATGAATTCAAATTCAATATCCAGGTCCGGCGCGTTGTCATCGTAGAGCGCTGCCTGTCGGCCCTCCAATTGCTGGAACAAATCAGGCTGATTACCGGAGAATTTTTTATCTTCTTTTTCCACTGACCTCTTACCCCCTTCGCGTTAATCTGCTGTCTTGATTAGTGACTCAGAAAAAAAGTGGCCACCCACCGGCCAAGTGAATAAGACCGGTGGGCAACCGAAGTGCCCCGCAAGGGAGTGGGCGAGGCGCCTACCTGGGTCAGAGGTAATCGGGGAAGTGTTCATGCGGCCTTTCCCCTTGGCTCGTTTTTATATAAGCCAGGCCAAATATCTTCGAGTGGGAGATCAATGATCTTGGCAATACGACTCGCAATACGGCGGGAGGTGCTGATACCGTTAATTACGTTGTAAATCATGACAGGGGAAACACCCTGTTCATGAGACAGGCCCATTTGGGTATACCCGTGTTTCTCAAGGGCGCATTTGATATCCGCTGGGTGCATAATAGGCCTCAATAGGGGTTAAAATTGCCACTGGCAAGGAGAGTATAACCAATCGGTTACTTAGGTCAACAAAAAATGGGCACAATCGGTACTAGAATTAGAAAAGAAAGGGAACAATTGGGGTTCTCCCAGTCGTACATGGGTGCGTTGGGGGGGGTAACGGGGAAAACCCAGGGGAAGTACGAGCGTGATGAAAGGCGTCCCGATGCGGATTATTTGGCGGCTGTAGCCCACGTAATCGACATAAAATATGTCATCACTGGCGAATCGTCCGTGACACAACAGAGCCAAGAATCCATAATTGAGGCTCAACTGAAAGAGAAATCAGGAGACGAGAATAAGGTAGATCAGGCCATTTCCAGCGTTGTGCATGGCATGCAGCGGGCACAAATGTACTTTGTGCCAGAATTACTATCTGTCATTACGAGGGAAGCAGACAATATAGAAACTGCAAAGGAGCTAACCGCCGATGTACGTGCTGAGTTGCTGGTAAAAACCTACACTATTATTTACACAATGGTACCTAACGAACAATCGTTGCATGAGGTCACCCAAGAAGATGTACGTGGAGTGATCCGATTGTTGTGTCGTTTTAATCATCAAGGCAAACAATCTTAAATGGAGTGTAAAATAAGCTGCGCAAGAAACGACCGGACCAATCGCATGAGAGCCCCGTAGCGCCCTGAATCGTAAATTAGGCCGTTGGGATACGGGGGCACCCACATCTCGTGATACAGGCGAAATTAAACATGTTTTAAACACGGTTTTGTGGGAGGCAGAGGAGCACAAGTCGCCAGCGGGACCAAAAGCAAATGATCAGGAGAATTAGATGAAGGCCACATTTGGAATCGTATCGATAGTGATTGTTGGTTCTTTGATTCTATTGCTGGCTGCTGGAATGTACGGAAAGGATATTGTGAAGCAAAGCCTAAAAAACCCATTCGCGAATCTCGGTAACATTTGTCTGGAGGCCCACAAGACAGAGCTTCGCGATCCACATAGCGCCTACATTGTCGAAACTCGTACCACTAAAAATAAAGTGACGATTGAGTATCGGTCTAAAAATGGACTCGGGGCCTACGTCGCAGGGCACCTATATTGCTTGTTGAATGCAGATGGCTCTATAGATGAAAGTGATCTGTTGAATCAAAGGGTCAAACGGCTCACTAAGTAGTTTGCTTCTGTAGCCATTCAGCACGATACGGGAAGGTAACCAAAAACACCTGCTAATTATTCCAACTGGAAAGGAGACCATTATGTTGATATTAACCCAAAGGATAGGAGAGTCATTATTGCTCGATCTTGATAGTAGCGCCGATCCTATATGACCCTTGCCGAACTCTTCGCAGATGGGCCGATTGAGATCATGGCTGCCGAATGGGCGCATAACCAGATCCGTATTGGGATTGCTGCACCACAAGAAATCAGGATTATGCGTGAAGAATTGCGTAACATTGATCCTGGTATGGAAGACGACTGAAGTTTATAACAATTCCTTTCATTGACATCAATCCCGAAGCGATCTCCACTTAACACCCTCACGACTCCGGTCGTATCTCCCCCTTAAATTTCCCTCCAAGACCGCGCATTATGCGCGGTATGCACTTAATTTTGTGGAAGTGTTTCCCCCTTAAAATCATTTGCAATTCCGTGCATGATGCGCGGCATGCCATTATTCAAAGGTTTTGATGACTATATAGAAGTGTTCCGTGCCGGTGAGCAAACCGACAGCGGAGGCAATACACGTACGTGGACACATGGCGATCTTGACCAGATGGTAGCCAACCATACCGTTGAGACCGCGCCTATTGTTGTCGGCCATCCCAAATCTGATGCTCCCGCCTACGGTTGGACTGAGAAGCTCAAACGCGTGGGTGATGTGCTGTTTGCCAAGTTCGAGCAGGTTGAACCCCAGTTTGAAAAGATGGTGAGTGATGGCCGGTTTAAGAAACGTTCCGTTGCCGTCCACAAAGACAAAAACGGTTATTACATTCGGCACATCGGTTGGCTCGGCGCGGCCCGGCCTGCGGTCGAGGGCCTCAAGCCCGCCCAGTTTGCCGCGACCGATGATGACATTGAATCTTTCGAGTTCGAATCGGACTGGGTCACACCCAGTCTGCTGTCACGCTTTTTTCGTCTCTTCCGCGAAATGACCATTGCTGACAAGGGGCTGGATAAAGCCAATCAGATCATGCCCGAGTACATGATCGACGAAGCGAACAACCAAGCCGATGCCCTGCGTAACCCACCAGAACAAGACCCAGCCTTCACAGGCCATCCGTACTCACACCCATCGTTACAAACCAACACAGAAGGAGATGGAGACATGCCAAAGTCAGGCGATCAGGAAAAAACATTCACCCAGGCTGATTTAGACCAAGCCGTCGCAGACGCCGAAAAGCGTGGCAGTGAATCCGCCCAGTCAGACTTCTCCAGCGAGAACACTGAACTGAAAGACAAACTCGCCGCAGAGAAAAGTGAGCGGTTGTCCGGAGAACACCAGGCCTTTATCGACAAGGCCATAGATGCCGGACAACTCACCCCTGCCCTGGCCGAGGGCGCCCCCGAGTTCATGCTGGCGCTATCTCTAGCCGACGAGGACAACCAGGAGTTCGAGTTTACCGCTGGTGAAGGCGACAAGCAGGAAACCAAAAAGGTATCACTACATAAGTGGTATTCAAATTTCATCGCCAAGCTTGGCAAGCAGATCAACCTTGGTGAGAGCCACGAATTCAAAGACGGCGATGGCAACATCGTTGACCTCAATGATCCCCTGGCCATCGAAAGAGCCGCGAAAGAATATATCAGCGCAGAGGCCGGTAAGGGTCACACTGTCAACATTGTCACTGCGGTCAACCATGTATCTGGAGGCACGAAATGAACAACCCTCTTTTGATTAAGAATTTCGTCGCAGAGACGGCTGTCGCTGCATATCGCATCATTAAGTTCGGCTCGGACGATGACTCCGTGGTGCAAGCCGCAGCCAATACCGATGCCATGTTTGGCGTTTGCGGCAGTTTGGCTGCCGTCGCCGCTGAGCGGGTTGACATCAACATGGCAGGCCCGGTGGATGTGGAATACGGCGGTAACGTCACCCGTGGTAACAAGCTGACCTCGGATGCCAACGGCAAGGCCATTGCCGTCACTCGCCACACCCACACTGAAAACACCGCCGGGGCCTACACCCAGAATGCGACAACGGGCGCGGGCAGCGGCATAAACATTATTGGCACCGCGATGGTATCCGGTGTCGATGGCGACATTGGGTCGGCCTTGATCAACCCAAGCTACGCCTAACCTGACAAGGAGAGAAACAAATGCCTAAAGCAAATTTTCCGATTACCCCTGAACTCACCGCCATCGCCATTGGTTACAGCAATGAAAAAATGATCGCTGACCAGGTGTTGCCCCGCGTGCCGGTCGGCAAGCAAGAGTTCAAGTACATGAAGCACACAATGGCCGAGGGCTTTACGTTGCCGGACACCAAGGTGGGCCGCAAGTCATCGCCGAACAAGGTCGACTTTAGCGCCACCGAGACCACCGATAGCACCGAAGATCACGGTCTGGAAGATGACATCCCCATGACTGACATAGCCAATGCGCCAGAAGGTTATGACCCCAAGGGCAAGTCTACTGTGCAACTCACCAACTTGATCGAACTGCGCCGTGAAAAGCGTATCGCTGACCTGGTGTTCGATGCCAATCAATATGGCGCTGCCTACAAGGAAACCCTGGCCGGTAACGACCAGTGGAGCGATGCTGCCAATTCCGATCCGGTGGCCAAGATTATGGATTCGCTGGACGTGGTGATCATGCGGCCGAATGTGATGACCATTGGCCGCGCCGCTTTTACCATGTTGGCCCGTCACCCCAAGATTGTGAAAGCCATTCACGGTAATTCCGGTGATTCCGGTATTGCCCGTCGCCAGGATATCGCCGAGTTGTTTGAGCTTGACGAGTTACTGGTCGGTGAAGGTTGGCTCAACACCGCCAAAAAAGGGCAAGCACCCAACATGGTCCGCGTGTGGGGCAAGCACTGCGCCCTGATTCATCGGGACATGAACGCCGATACCAACTTCGGTGCCACCTTTGGTTATACGGCGCAGTTTGGAACCCGTATTGCCGGAGCAAACCCGAACCCAGATATCGGTTTGCGGGGTGGTGAGACTGTACGTGTGGGTGAGTCTGTCAAGGAACTCATCACCGCAAACGATCTCGCCTTCTTCCTGCAAAACGTTGTCGCATAGGGGGCACCATGCATCTTATTGCTAATTGGAAAATCAGTGGTGTCACCGAAGACGCCGTGATGGCCGATGAACCCTTTGAATGCGAGGACGAAAAGCAAGCCGAGGCGCTTATTGCTTCCGGTGCTGCAAGACTTGCTGATGGTGAACAACCTAAGCCCGTCAAAAGTCAGGCCAAGGCTGTGAGCGATTCTCCTGCCGTTAAAACCGAGCATGATGCTGCCAAAGAGCCAGGTGAGGGAGATAAACCCAAAGGTCTGCTCAATAGGGTCTTAGGCGGTGGCGGTAAGCCTGGCGACGGTGAAGGCGGCACAGGTGGCGAAGGCCGTCCTGAGCAGGAAGCCCAAGTTAAAGCAGACATCAGAATGGCCATTGAGGACATGCTCGAAGAGGACCCGGAGAAAGGCAACGAACTCTGGTGGACCAAAGGCGGTATTCCTCGCGACAAAATCCTCGACGAACGTGTCGGCTATGACATCACCGCCGCTGAACGCGATCACGTCCTGGAAGAGATGGCCCAGGATGCTGAATAAATAAACCCAGAGAGAAGCCCCATCCATTTATGGGGGGCACCCGGAAGGGCGGGCACCTCGCCCGCCCTTTCATTATTTGAGAATTATTTCAATGGCGAAGTTTTTATTTAACGTCTACTCGAAAAGAACATACGCCCCTCTGGGCAATGGCGGCGAAATTGTTGATGTTGAGTTTGTGTCGTTTCCAGAGAACCCTGACGAGGGATCTGCATCTGCACGCATTAACATAGCTATGTATAAGAAAGTGGCTGACCAATTTGATTTGGGTCAAGACTATAACTTTATCATCGAACCCGTAAAATAAATGCCCTACATCGTCCAACAAGATTTATCCGACCGCTTTGGCGATGACGAGCTTAAGCAACTCGCGGATCGTGATGACGATAACGTTATCGATACTGCGATCATCGATCAAGCGATTACCGATGCCGAGTCCGTAATCGATTCGTATTTAAAAAGCCGCTACACCCTGCCACTCAGTCCCGTGCCGGACGTGATCAAACTCCACTGCGCCAATATTGCCCGTTATCTGTTGATGGGGGTCATCGCCAACGAAGAGGCTGAGACCCGGCACAAAGAGGCGCTCCAGTTTTTAAAGGACGTGGCCCGTGGCCTGGCCAGCCTGGGCGTGGATGACGCCACCACCACATCGGGTGTGCGCGTTGTGACCCAGCAAGGCGAGAGCAAACACAATTGGGATAGTTTCTGATGGCCGGTCTCTCTATCACCATCAATGCAGATTTCAAGCCGGTAGCAGACTTTCTGCGGCGGCTGGAGACTGAACCCCAAGACTTGACCAGTCCGATGGATGAGATCGGTCAATACCTGGTGCAGGCAAATCAACGGCGCATGTATCAAGGCGTGGGACCGGATGGCCAGGCCTGGGAACCCAGTGTTCGTGCAAAGAACGAAGGTGGCAAAACGCTTATCGACAGCGGCGGCCTGCGAGATTCGCTCACGCAGATTCCAGGTCCAGACAGCGTCGAAGTGGGAACAAACAAAGTGTACGCGGCCATTCATCAGTTCGGCGGCACCATTACCGCAAAGAACGCCCCCTACCTGATGTTTATTGTGGGCGGCCAGTTTGTAAAAACCAAATCAGTCACCATACCCGCCCGTCCATTTGTGGGCATTGCCGATGAGGACCACAACGAGATTCTGAATATCCTTCAGGATTTCATTATCGATCTTGGGGTGGCGAATTGAGTGTGCGCGACGACATCGTGACTTACGTTACCGCACAGTGCCCGAGTTTTCGTGAGGTCAAGGGCGTGGCGGACCTGGCCTCTGCGTTGAGCCAAAAAGGCGGCAAGAAACCCGGCGCCTATGTCTTTTTGTTACGCACTGCCGCAGGCCCCAACAAAGCGGATAACCGGGTGCGCCAACAGATTACCTCCAGTTATGCCATTTTGATCGTGACACGTCACGCTAATGAAAAGACCGGAGCAAAGACCAGCAATGAGAACGATGACCTGATTAAAGAATTGGAATCCAAATTACTCGGTTGGCAACCGGCCAGTAACTACACCGCGATGGAATTAGGCGGTGGCGCTTTGGTGGCCCTGCAACGCGAGTTCCATGTCTGGCAAGAGGTGTATATCACCAAGCGCCAGGCGACCCAGATATAAATGTGAATTTATAGGAGACCGTAACGATGGCTCAGTACCGAATAGATGAAAGCGGCAAGAGGGTGCTCGTAAATCGCACCAAGAACCCTACACCCCCTCAACCCACCCCAGCCAAACCCGCCACGAAATCAACAGGTGACGTTTCCGGTAAGTCTGGTAAAACCACCGGCAAGGAGGTTTAACGATGGCCATTCAGAAACTATTACTCGCCAAGAAAGAGGTAACCCGTGGCACAGACCCCACACCCACTGGGGCCAACATCATCGAGACCGAAGGGCTGGAGATGTTGCGCTACGAAGGCAATCGTGTGCAGCGCAATATTGATCGCAACCTCATTGGTAACACCCAGCAAATCAATGTAGACCCGCACACCGTCACGTCATTTGCCGTCGCTGCGGCAGGCTCCGGTACCGCCGTTACGCCTGCGCAATACGGATTACTACTGCTGGCCTGCGGTATGGATGAGACCATTGACGCTACTCCAGGCTCGGAGAATGTCACCTATCAGCATCCGGTGAACCAGAGCGACCTGCGTAATGCGGATTCGATCACGCTGTATGACTACCGCCCGGAAGTTTCTCAGTTGCAAAAGTCCAGTGGTGTCGAAGGCACCGTGGCCTTTGCTATGCAGCGCGGTGAACTCCCGAAGTTTAATTTTTCCAATCTCATGGGCTCGTACGTCCAGCCCGCGCAAGCGACCCCGCCAACGGGCTTGGACTGGTCGGCCTGGAAAGACCCGCTACCACCTACCAAGGATAACGTGCCGGTCTTTACTGTCGATGGTTTCTCCAGTTGCACCGAGCAGTTCAACATTGATTTTGCCATGCAGGTGATTTGGCGTGATGTGCCAGGGTGCCAGCGCACGTTGCTGCTGGACTATAACCCCACAGGCCAAGTCATCATCCAGGCCCCGGATATTGCCACCAAGAATTTCTGGCAAAAACTTGAGTCGCACAGCGTTCTTAACAAAATCGTTGTGGGTCTCCAGATGGGTAACACCGCCGGTCAAATTGTGATGGTCGATTCAGCCGAGGTGCAGATCAGCAATATCAAAGAACAGGAGTCCGATGGCATGATGGTTTTTGCAATGGACCTGTTGTTCCTGGACCGCCCAATCATTACCACTAAGTAGTAAGGAGTCGCACTGATGTTTGTTTTAGACGAGAACGAAGAAAAGAAAAGTACCTTTATCCGCAAAGTGCATTTTCAGGAACCACACGGCAAGGCGTTCAAGTCGTGGGAATTTGATGCGGAGTTTCTGGTCATCGACCAGGCTGAACTTGATGAGATTTTTGACAACGAAGAGGACCTCAACCCCGATGATACTCTGTTACGTAAAGTGCTGATCGGCTGGGGAGACAGTGTAGTCGACACCAACAAGAAGCCTATTAAATTCGATGCAGCCATTAGGGATAAGCTGATCCAGAAAATATGGGCACGTGTGCCGCTGGTTAAAAAGTACATTGATACTGTCGCAGGTGGCAAAGCCGGGAAACGCAAACGGGGAAACTCATAGGCGCTGCTCGAGCATGGGCAGCGCAGCGAACCGGGCTGGATAAAGCGAGTGATGCTCGGCGCTCAGTTGTCTCGGCCCAGCTTGACTGGTTCGGCGCGCCAAAAGAGATCAAGGCCAAATGGAAAAAACAACGCAAGCGTTTAACACCCAAGACCTTCACCGTGTTCCCCTGCAATTGGGACGCGGTGCAACTCTTTCTGCGCGTTGCAAACCAGTTGCGCCGCGCCGGTTGTACGGGTGTGCCCGTGGCCATAGATCATAATTGCGTATGGAAAACAATGGCTGCTATGGATCATCCCCTTGACCTTACCCTCTTTGATCAGTTCCTGGTGATGGAAGACGCCACGATCAGCGAGCTACAAAAATCATTTAATAAATAATGGCTAATCTACCTGTCAACGTTATTCTCAAAGCCGATGCGTCGGGATTGGTGAGTGAGGTACGCACATCTAGAGAGGATATAACAAAGTTCGGCAAGACAGCTAATGCAGCGGGGAAGACTGCCGCTGAGGGTATGGACAAGGCACAAAAGGCAACCATGACCTGGCACCAATTCATCAAAGGCCGGATGGGGCCACTGATGAAGAAATTTGCGGCCGAAGGGAAAAGCCATGCCGAAGCGCACACACTAGCTATTCGCCAAATAGCGCGAGAGTGGAAAGAGTATAAAAAAACGGGCGTCGCAGCCAACCGGGCGGTCCAACAATCATCGCGCAATTCGGTGAACGGTATGCGGCGACTTGGATCATCGATTAAATCCATCAACCGTGCAATGTTCTCGTTAAAAGGCTTGCTCGTTAGCGCCGGGATCGGTTTGTCTGCGCGGGAGGTTGTACGCACTGCTGACGCCTACAAACTCGCCAGTTCCCAATTGCGGCTAGTCACGACCAACCAGGCACAACTTAACACGGCTCTGGATGAGACTTTTAAGATCGCCCAAGAGACTCGCAGTTCCTATACCGCCACGATTACCCTGTATGCGCGCATGGCGCGGTCCACCAAGCAGCTTTATGTGTCACAGCAGGATTTGCTAACTGTAACAAAAGCTGTCAATCAATCATTCCGCATCTCCGGCGCGAGCGCGCAGGAGGCCAATGCCGCCGTTATCCAGTTTGCACAGGGCTTAGCATCGAACACCCTGCGAGGTGATGAACTGCGCTCTGTACTCGAACAAGCACCACGCCTGGGTGAAGCCATTGTTGCTGGTCTTGAGGGTGTAGACACCAAGGGCAAATCCGCTGTTGGTGTGCTGCGCGAATTAGCCGAGGCGGGTGAACTCACTACCGAGCGGATCATCAAAGCACTGTTGAATCAGTCCAAGACGCTTGACAGTGAGTACGCAAAAATTGAAACCACGGTCGGTCAGGCCTGGACAACGGTTGAAAATGCGGCGATGCGGTACATTGGAATTGCCGATCAGGCCAGCGGCACCACTAGTGAACTGTCCGCAAGCCTCAGTTATGTCGCTGATAATTTTGATGACTTAGCCGACTCGGTGCTGATCGTGGGCGGTGTCATTGTCACTGTGATGGCCGGTCGGGTCGTCAGTGCAATAACTGCCGCTACATCTGAGACCATCGCACTGGTGGCCTCAAATCAACGTCAACGCGTTGCGGCATTAGCTGCCGCGCAGGCCGAATTCGTTCATGCCGATGCCATCCGCATCAACACTCAAATGAAGCTGGCCAATGCCCAAGCGGACTTTGCGCGTTTGACCGGGATGGCCCGACTCACTGCTGTCCAGACCCGGTTGATCCCAGCTCAACGTGCGTTAACTACTGCTACCACCGCCACCGCCGCCGCCCAGACGGGTGTGGCCGTAGCAGCGGGCCGTGCCAGCGTTGCCCTGGGTGTGGGCCGCACCGCGTTGGGACTCTTTGGTGGGCCCCTAGGACTCGTTATCACATTATTGAGTAGCGCCACCCTTGCGATGTTCGCATTTGGTGACAGTGAGGGCGATGCAGCCGAAAGCACTCGCGAACTTGATGACCGCGTCAAGCAACTGACAGGATCATACAAAGATCTGCAGCGAGAACAGATTGAAAAAACAATCCAGGATGTTACCGAGAAGATGCGTCAGCAAGGCGAAGTAATCAAGAAAATTTTATCTCTCAACAGCAAAACTGGGCAACCACTTGGACTGTTTGAGCGTGGTGATATCTCTGACGCCACGCAGCTGATCGGCAAAGGCATGACCCAAGTGGAAGCACTACGCAAACAATTGAAAAAGCTTGATGAGACTGCCACAAAAACAACAGGCACCCTGAAAGGTCTCGGCGCTGCTTCCAATAAACAGCTTGGAGATAGATTGAAGGGCCTCACAGACTCACTACGCACCGAACGCGAGAAAGTCATCGCTTGGTACAAGGAAAGTGTCAGCATCGTTGACGCGGCTGAAAGTGCAAAAATAGAATTGGCATCGGGCTATGCTGACATTCGCTCACGGCTAGAGCAAGAACTACAGGACAAGCTCAACAACATTCAGCGCAAGGGCAACGACGTGACCAAGGAGTTGTTATTAGACACGGTCCGGTCGATGCGTCGAAATATCAGAGGCGTCATCAGCGGTGCGTTGCGTGGCGACATTAAAAATGTCAAAGACGTGCTGGGCGTTATTAAGAATCTGTTTATTAATTTCATTGCCGACCTCGGCTCACGGATAGCCACGGTTAAGTTAGCCAAGATGTTTGGCTGGGATTTTGGCAGCGGTGGGGGCGGTCGTATTTTGGGCAACGTCGCGGCCAGCGCGGGGGTGTCTAAAGTGGGCTCCATGCTGGGCTCGACAGCGTTGGGGGCCAAGGTTGCAGGGATGTTGGGCATCAAAACAGCGGCTGCCAGTAGTGCTGGCGCTGGTGTCCTGACGACTGCGGGCCCGGCGGGGATAGCTACTGCATCGGCTGTGCCCACTGCGTTCGGCACCACGGCTTCTTCTGGGACAATAGTCGGCTCGGCGGGGATGAGTGGGGCACCTTCGGTGGCAACCCCATTAGGCGGTGCAGGGCCGGGAGGCGCAGGCTTCGGAGCCTCGGCTGCACCTATTGCAGGCTGGGCGATCGTTGCGGCGACTGCGGTGAAATTACTACCCAAATTTTTCAATTCAATGTTCAAAGGCGGCAGCGGCGGCAGGGCTAGGAAAGAATTCGCCGGGCTGTCAGAGCAAGCCGGTGGACTTGAGAATCTAAGCGCGGCGGCGACACAGCTAGACAACTTTAAGCTGATTGCAACTGAGACGACTCTGAGCGCAACAACTGGATTTATCCAGTTATCGGGCTCAGTTGACGAGATCAATAATAAAATTTTGACACTGGGCGAGACCGGCACAGCATGGAGCATGACCTCGATGGAGGAAATGGCCGCGACAGGCGAAGCCTGGGTGCGGTATGTCGGTTCTGTTGATGTAGCAAAAATAAAACTCGGCGAAACCGGCGAAGTCGGCCGGGCAGCGTTTCAGTCAATCGCAACGTCAATAGCCTTCACGCAAAACGATGCCGAGGCGTTCTTTAATGCCCTGGCCGAACGTGGCCCTTCCGTCCTGGATGAGACGGGCAACATTGGCCGGGAGGCGTTTAACAGTATCGGTGATTCGATCGGTCTCGCCGAAGACTTCGCCGATGAGCTTTTTGGACTCATCTCCGTCGATGGTGTGTTGTCGTTCCAGAATTTGTTGGGCTCCGGCCTGGCAGCAACCAGCGGCCTGGTCGGCGGACTAGGCGACCTAGTGGGAGCCGCACAAGCCGCAAACGCGGCAATAGGCGCTGTGCGGCTGCCTAGCGGTGATCTGTCTCAATTAAGGATCACCCCACGCATTCCTGTGTACAAGGATGGCGGTGTAGCCAGTTCACCGCATGTGGCAATAGTGGGGGATGCTGGATCTAACAACCCGGAGATCATCTTCCCGGTCCCCGGCGGTCGCTTTCCATTAGACATCAAAGGTGGCGTAGGTACCGGTGGCGACAGTAAAGAAGTAGTAGAGCAACTACAGCTACTGCGCAAGGAAACGCGTAACCAGGCGCAACGCAATATTGAGCTTGAGGAGCGTATTGATACCTTGGTCACCGAGCAAAAAGACCTGCTAGGTGTGATGCGCCGTACAGAGTCAATGACAGCACCTGCGGGGCCTGACGCATGACGGCTGCCTACGATGCGCTGTTGGTCGATCCGCGTGCATCGCTGGGTTGGTTGATTGAATTTACCGCACATAATGTGGCCACCGATTTGGATGAGACCGTTCGTCTATCCACGTTTGGTTTTACGAGTGAACCGAGCGACACCCCTGCCAATGAACCCTATGAGGCTCGTGTTAAAAGTGCACTGAATTTCGAGCGCCACATGTACCGACGTGGAGGACGAATAGGCAGATCTAGTCAGCCGTCCTTTGGTGAGATCGTATTGGTCAATTTGGATAGAGCGCTGACGAAATACACCAATCCGGCCCAGTATTTGATTCGTGGTCGTAAGGTCACAGCGATGCTCGGTGGCACAGAAGATTACGCACTAGTTGATTTCGGCACGCCCCTCAAGGAGGGCCGTGTTAAAGATTTCGTGGCACGTAACGGTCAACTGCGGCTATTGATTAGAGATTTGCAGGAACTCTTTGAGCGTGCCGTGCAACCCAACAAGTATGCCGGTACCGGTGGCAACGAAGGCGGCGCGGAACTCAAAGACAAGAACAAACCAATAGGATATGGCGACATCTTTAATTGCCCAGGGGTGCCTATCGATCCGGCTAACGGTGTGTGGCAGCTTCACGACGGTAAAATAAAATCGCTCAAAGCTGTTCGCGACAAGGGGCTGGTTAAGACGCTCACGACGGATTACACCGTAGACCTCAACACTGGACTGGTCACGTTACTATTTACGCCTACGGATGTGCGGTTTGATTTCGAGGGAGATAACACCGGAAGTGTATATGTTGAATCCTTTGCAGACATCCTTGAGCGAGTTGTCGAGGCCATTACCGGTCTGACCGTCAACTCGACAGCCGTGACCACAATGAACACCGCTAACAGTGCACCGTGCAATTACTGGTGTGGAACCGAGAAGATCAGTATCCGACAAATGCTCGATGACCTGGCCGATGGCCCAGGCGCGTTTTTTGGTGACAACTTTAATGCCCAGGTCGATCTCGGACGACTCGAAGCACCCAGTGGTACACCTGCCATTGAGTTTTTCGGTAACCAGGGTATTGCCAGCGGCAACGTCAACAACATCCTGGCAGGCACCTTGGAGCCGGTCGCAACTGTTGAACCTTGTCACACCTTGCGCCAGGCGTACCAGCGCAACTGGGGTGTGCAGTCTCGTGACAGCCTAGATGCCAGTGTGTCCGAGGCGGACAAAGACAAGTACTCCACCGAGTGGCGGTTTAAGTCTGATTCGGATGCAACGGTACTGGATGATTATCCAGAAGCCAAAGAGCAGACTTGGTATGGGGGGTTTTCTAATGCTGCTGATGCCGACACCGAATCTCAGCGTAAATTTGCACTCTATAAAGTTGCCCAGGAAGTATTTAAATTTACAGCAAGAGCCATTCCCTTCAAATTGGGAATCAATGACGTTATCAAGATCACACATACTGACCATAACTTGAGTACGGGCAAATTGTTTCGAGTGCTTGGGTTGGCTATCGATGCCGATAGCCGCAAGGTCGAGGTATGGGTGTGGAGGCCGAGCACATGAGCGCGGCTGAAAAGATCATGATCTGTGTCGAGAATCACATTGATGACAGTGGGACGGTGATCACTGCACCTGGTGAAGTGTCCACGTTGCAAGCAAGCCGCTTGCAGAATTACCAGATCAGTACTCTATTCCGCACCACAGATGACACCAAGACCAAGACGGCATGGGAGTATAAATTCGATATACAAAAACCGTGTCGTTTAGCAGGGCTGCTCAACCACAATGCCAGTATCACAGCTAAGCAACGGGTGCTGTTTAGCAATGAAGACCGCACAGTGGTCATGACGAATGCAACATACACCGCTGGTGTTGTGACTATTTCAGCCACGGCTCACGGATTGAGCGTCAACGACTGGGTCGGGTGGTCAGGGGTCGTGGGTATGACAGATATCAATGGACAGTTGCTGCAGGTCACGTCAGTCGTGGACGCCGATACATTTACCGTTGCATTGGTTACCTCTCAGACGTATACGAACGGTGGTACGGTCTCCGTGCGCACTATCGTGGAAGATTCAGGGTTGATCGATATATACCCCGAGATTGAGAATTTCGGTGATCGTCCCTGGGGTGTATTTAATTGGGGTGGCAAGATCGGCCAGCGGGAGCTGCAGGGCCTTACGCCTTATGCGTTCTATATTGCCGCCGCATCGGTGATGGCGAAATTTGTGAACACAGTAGTGGAAGACGAAAACAATACAAAGGGTTATCACCAGACCGGACGGGGGTTGGTGTATGAAGTTTATCAACCGACAGAAAACATGGAGTACGAATGGAATATCAGATTTATCGACAAGAGCAGGTCTGACGATGTAGACGGCGGGCAAGAGTGGTTCGACAAAAAACCGAAGAAACGAATGCTCGAATTCATTCTCAAAGGCCAGTCGGAGGATGAAGTCTATACCAATTCATTTATTTTCGACCGTATTTTGGGAACTACGGGTGATCTGCTGATTATCCCACGGCCCGATTCGACTCGGCACCTGATGAAGCAAGCAATCTACGGCCGATTAGACAGCATGACAGATATCAGGCATAGCAATGACGATAAAGCATTCCAGAAAAGCTACTTTATAAAGGGGTTCATCTAATGGCGTGGACAGTAACGTTAAATGGTGTCACCTACACCCAGGCATCCGTCGAGGGGAATAAGTACTCCGATGAAGCGTCGGGCCTACCCGCGATCTTAAAAGATTTTGCCGCGCATGCCGCCGCCATCAAAACGGCTACCAGCACATCCAGTGTGGCTATCGGCACCGGTTCCAAGTCATTCACCGTCGAAACAGGAAAGACTTTTGTGGTGGGAGAAAACATCCGCGTCATGGATGCGGCGGCTCCGACCACAAACTACATGGAAGGCGACATCACCAGCTACGACAGCGCCAGTGGTGCACTGGTGGTTAATGTAACCAGTAAGGGCGGTAGCGGCACCAAGGTAAGCTGGACGTTATCAGCACAAGGCGCTCAAGGCGCGGCAGGCCCTGCTGGTGTAGCCGGTCCGACCGGTGTCATGTTGCAATATGCAGGCACATCCGCGCCAGCGGGCTGGTTGTTATGCGATGGATCGGTGGTGTCACGTGCAACATACGCTGATCTATATGCTGTGACGGGTGATGCCTTTGGTGCCGGAGACGGCTCGACGACGTTTGGGTTGCCTGACATGCGCGGACGCACATCGATCGGTCTTGACAACATGGGAGGCACATCAGCCAACCGAATTACTAATACCCAAGCGGACAGTTTGGGCGGTAACGCTGGTGCTGAAGACCATACGATAACAACGCCTGAGTCAGCTGCTCATGTGCATAATAGAGGTGCTAACCAGTTCGCGACGTGGGGTACCGATTTTTATGCGACTAACTCGGGAGGTAGTGGCACGAATACTGGCAGTACGGGTGGTGGTGGAGCGCATAACAATATGCCTCCGTATCTAGCTGTGAATATCATTATCAAAACATAGGAAAAAAAATGGGATTACCCAACATTCAGTACACTGGCGATAACATCGTCATCCGCACAGTCAACGGCGAGTATCGGGACACGCTTGCAAACTTCGCCGTAGATTATGGCAAACCAGCGCCGAGCGTGCCGGACACGTTCCTTGGTGTTTATTATGAGCCAGGAGTCAAATATCACAAAAGCGCTTCGAGCCGGTCTGACCCAATGGGGTCTCTAACGTGGAAAGAAGGAGATGACATTATTGCCGCCGCCGATGCGATTATTGCTGCACAGGTATCGAGATTAAATCCGCCTGCGACGCTAGATGATATTAAAACAGCAAAACAAGGCGAGCTGATTTTCGCATGCCGCACCACCATTACAGGTGGGTTCACTAGCGCGGCCCTGGGGGCTGTGCACACCTACCCGCTTAGTGAGAGTGACCAGACAAACATGCAGGCCGTGTATTCGTCCGCGATAGGCCACGCTGGCGAAGTCGGATGGTCTGGTCTGATTCAATGTCAAGCCGTCGGCGAGTCCGCGCCAACGTATAAAATCCATGATGAGACTCAGGTGCGTGCAGTGGGTGACGCGGCCATCGCACATAAAGATCAGCAGCTGCAAAAGCTCGGCGCGAAGATAGCGGAGGTCGAGGCAGCCTACGCGGCTAATGATAGCGTAACATTGGCGGCAGTGGCGTGGTTATGACGCAAGCCCCTGTGCTGATGTTTTTACAACTAAATTATAAATGATTTATAACTAATTGAGCGAGGCAAGCATGCAAGGCACTGTGAAATGGTTTAACGATAGTAAAGGGTTCGGCTTTATCGCGCCGGACGAAGGCAATGCTGATGTGTTCGTACATTACTCAGCCATTGGTGGCAACGGCCACAGGACACTGGCAGAAGGCCAGCGAGTACAGTTCGAAGAAACACAATCCCCAAAGGGACCACAGGCAACTGATGTTTCAGTGATCAGCTAAAAAAGAAGGAGCGCCGCCGGGGTGCATCAACACCCCGACAGCACCCTTAGACCACAGAACTAGCTGTGGCGGTCAGGCCGAAGGCTCCCCCACTACGACGCCGTAGCGGGGTAAGCCTATCGGTCCAGGACACAAACAACAAGAAGGAGACCGTCATGAATAGCCCGATCCCTTGGATGGGTGGCAAGCGCCGCCTGGCTAAGCATATTTTGCCGCACCTACCGGACCATACGTGCTATGTCGAGCCGTTCGCCGGTGGCGCAGCCATCCTTTTCATGCGTGAGGAACCGGCCAAAGTCGAGGTACTCAACGACCTGGACGGTGAACTGGTGAACTTCTACCGTGTAGCCAAGCACCACCTCCTGGAGTTCTGCAACCAATTCAGGTGGGCAATCACCAGCAGGCAGATGTTCGAGTGGCTCAAGATCACCCCTACTGAGACCATGACAGACATCCAACGGGCAGCCAGATTCTATTACCTTCAGAAGCTGACCTTCGGGGGAAAGTCAGAGGGTAGAGCATTCGGTACCGCTACCACCGCCCGCCCCAAACTCAACCTGGTACGGCTTGAGGAGGACATGTCCGCCACCCATGAACGGTTGGCCCATGTGATGATTGAACACCTGAGTTGGGATAAGTGTGTGGAGAAATACGACAGACCCCACACCCTATTCTTTCTGGATCCACCCTATTGGAAGACAGCGGGCTACACCGGGCCAGCCCTCACCCTGGATGACTACCGGCTCCTGGCCGACAAGATGGCCACAATCCAGGGCAAGGCCATACTCACCATCAACGACCACCCAGACATGGTGGCCACCTTCGGCCACTTTCGCCGAGATAAGGTAGCCATCAAGTACACGGTCGGAGGGGGCAACAAAGGGGCCAAAAAGGCCGGGGAGATGATCTGCTACAACTGGGATTAACCCCACTTTGAAGCCGGTTTAAACCTGTCTCAAAATGACTGTAAAATGGCCTTAAATCCCTGTCGCAAAATGATTGTTAATTTGTCGCAAAATGAACGTCGCGCTACAGCTACTCTGAGTCCTTCCAGGTGACAAATTTCTAAGTCATTGATTTATATGCTAGCTTAGAATCTTGTCACTTGTAGATCTGCGGCCGCGCAGCG
>DRJZ01000054.1 GCA_011052015.1 Acidiferrobacteraceae bacterium
GGGTCTTGGCGATAAAACTGACGCAGATTGTCATAGACTGCCGGGTAGTGGGACTGTATCACCTGGGGTCGCTCGAAAAAGACCTCACTCAATACTGCAAAAAACTCCGCCGGTGAACTCGCGGCATAGGGATCGATACCGGTGTGAACACCCTCATCTGTTTTCGACTGAAAATCTGCGAAGGCGGGTTCAAAAGCCGCTGTCCAGACCGACCTGTCCATTTCGCGGTGCAGGGATGGAAACCCATCTGCGGCGCCGTTCAACATATCCAGCTTGTGCGCAAATTCATGGATGACCAGATTGGACCCATCCAATTCCCCTGCGTGTTCAGTGGCCTGCCACGACAACACCACCGGCCCCCGTTGCCAGGCTTCACCGCTCAATGCCTCTTTGGCTTGATGCGCCACACCGTATTGATCCATGACCGTACGTTGCGGGGCAAAACCCGCTGGGTAGACAATAATCGACACCCAACCCCGATACCAGCGGATATCCAGATTCAAGATCGGCAGACAGGCTTGCAGGGCAATGATCAGGGCCACCTTAGCCGTGACCACAAAACCGTGAGCTCCGGAAAAGGACTTTTTATGCAACAGCAAAATCGCCAAACGCCGCAAACGTAGCTTCTCCTCTGCGGTTAAACGGTCAAGCAAAGGCAGCCGAGAAAAGGCCTGTGTCCATTGGTCCTCGCTCACCCATGAGGCCTTGATTATCCGGTCTTGCCACCATCTATTGATAAAACTAAACATAAGCCACGCAATCCAAATCCAATTCCTAAAGCGGCCGAAACACCATGAGCGCAAAAACAATGAGCGCACTGACAAAGGCCGGATAACCCAAGCGGGTCCAGATTCGAAAATAGAGCCCAAAGGTCGCGGGTAGGGCCTCATTATTTTCTATTGCTACCGCCGCCAAGTCCCGCATCTTCATCTGCAACCACACCACCGGTAACCAACAGGCGACGACCAGAAGGTACAACCCAAAAGACCAAAAGATCCACGGGGTGTACAGGGAATAGCCCATGTACTCGATCATAAGATAACCGGTTACCGGCAAGATGAGGATGGCGGGCATAATAAAGGTCGAGTCTGCCAACACTACACTACGCGTGACAACGGCTATGGCTGCAATATCGTTGGAACGATGGCAACGCCACATAAAAAAGGCCGTACCCAGACCCGCTCCAAACAACAGGGTAGCGGATAGAATATGCACCAACTTGATAAGAAGAAAACTGTCAGTCATCGTTTTTGAGCCAATACCACCATGACCAGAACCGCCGGAATGCGCGGTATATTAATGTACATCGCGGTGGCGCCTGGCAGCAGGCATATTGAATACTATACTATGGGGTGCTTAATCAATATATTTAGGGCACTTCTATTAATCCCCTCTCCCCCGGGAGAGGGGATTAATAGAAGTATCCTTTAGCCTTAAAGGTAGTATGTTCTGATTCACCACGGAGCTGTCTGACGATGGGTAAAAACCTGCGATACTGGACCGCTGTCCTGCTCGGCATTGGCTTGCTGGCAGCGTCGGGTTATTCAGCCGCAGGCAGGGGGCTGCCGGTATGGAGCGAGGTGGAGCTCGACTTGACCGAGGACGGCCGAACCTCCATCACCTACACCGTAAACTACCGGGTGGTGTCCGGTGAATTTCACGGTTTCTATTTCAGCGGTCCCCAAATCGATAAACTCAAACCCATCTGGGATAATGGTTGGGGCCGTGCCACCACATCCAGCGGCAAAGAGATTCCCATAGTCCGTGGCCAACGTAACGGCAAGACCACTATTGAGCTAGGCGGCGGTCGCGGCGTCAGCTCAGGTAATGTGATCTTCCGATTTCGTTTTGCCACCCAACTGGCCCAAGCCGGTTTTCTCGCCAACACCACCGATGCCCAGGGCAACAAACTTGTCGTGTTAAATTGGGCCCCGACCACCTGGGATAATGGCCTGGAGCACTACACCGCCTATGTGCGCTACCCCACTCAGGTCCAGGGCGACCCACGCAGCAAGGAATTTCTAGACTCGGTACACTTTCGCACCGAACGCTTTATGAATGAGCGCTACAAGATTGACTATCGCAAAACCCGCGATGGACGCTTTGAGGTTCTGCTTCATGTCACCAATATCCCCAAGGATTACTCGTTTAGAATCCAACAATACGTTAGCAGTTCGCTCTTCAACGACCTGGTTTTAAAAACAAATGGCCTGCCCCTTGGCCTTGAAGGCCTGCAACAATGGGTCAACCCCCAACAGCCTTCCGGACAACGCACCATTCTGGGCGTTGTGGGCTTATTGCTCGCGAGCCTGTTCTTTTTTGTGCTGCGACAAAAATTCGGCGAGACCCGGAGTGCGCTGGCAGGCATGGATAGCGTGCGCTGGACCAGTGTGGCCTGGAAACCTCCCAAGATTCAGATCTCCAGCTTTAGAAAACCAGGCAAGGTGTGCGAAGACCTGACTCCGGTGGAGGTCGCGTTTTTTCTGGAGATGCCCTACAAACGTATTTTGAGCGTGATGCTGCAACGACTCAGCCAAGCCGGTTTTCTCAAGGTCATTGATGAATCGCCCCTACGAATTAAAACTATAAAACGCGACCCCCGTGATCGCGCCAAACTGGAAAGCTATGAGGACGTCATGCTCAAGTCGGCCTTCGACAACAAGCTTGATGAGAATGAACTCAAGATGCTGCTGGAACTGGTGGTAGACAATGTGCGCCGCAAATCCTGGGATTGCGACATTGAAGCCACCAAGACCTACTGGCGAAAACAGATAAACGTGGTGTGGGACCAACGGGAAAAAGAGGGCCATGAATCTCGCACCGAGGATGAGGCCAAACCCTATCTCAACCGTCATCATGGGTGGTATCACTGGTATTTTAATCGTTACAATTACGACAACTATGACACCCGTCTGCGACCCGAAAAATATGAACGGTTCATTGACGTTAACACCGACCATATATCCTATGATGCCTTTTTTGACAACGTGCCGCCGGTCAATGTGTGTCACTCTGCATGCCATTCGGCCTGTCACTCGGCTTGTCATTCGGCCTGTCATTCCGCTTGCCACTCTGCATGCCATTCGGCCTGTCATTCGGCCTGTCACAGTGGGGGATCGTTTTAATGCTCTGGAAAACGCGCCCACAGAATCTACCGGGTAACCCGGGTCCATTTGCCTTTGCCGGTCTTGATTGGGTAGGCGAATGGATCAGCAATGTACGTGACTTCATCTATGTCCGTAGCGAAGACAATGTCTTTATTCAACGACCCAATAAGGCCTTTCATCTCAACGACGAGGGTGTGACCTTGATGAAGGCCTTGCTCGACGGCCAACCCATCGAGGACATACTGGCCCCTCACGCCAATAATCCCCAGGCGATACAGGACACCGGGCAATTTTTACTGGATCTAAGGCAAATGCTCAAAGAAGGCATTGACGACACCTATGAATCCAGCGCGGTAGAGAAAATTCCTTTTAAAATGGGATTTTCCAAACTGCCGGTACTTTCCGAGATTGCGGTTACCTACAAGTGTAATGCCGCTTGCCAGTTTTGTTATGCAGGCTGTAATTGCACCACCAATCCGGTGGGTAATGACAAAGAAATGACCTTGGATGAGATCAAAACGGTGCTCGACCGTATTCGTAATGAAGCCAAGGTGCCCAGTGTCAGTTTTACCGGTGGCGAAGCCACTCTGCGTAAAGACCTGCACGAAATGATTCGTTATGCACGTTCCATTGGCATGCGCGTCAACCTGATCACCAATGGCATGGCCAGCACCGAAAAGGTCGTGGCTAAACTGGTTGATGCAGGTCTTCACTCTGTACAAGTGAGCATTGAGGGCACCACGGCGGCCATGCATGACGAGATCACTGCCACCCCGGGAGCCTACAAGCGTGCGGTGGCGGCGGTACATCGCTACCGGGAAGCCGGTATCCACGTCAACACCAATACCACCATCACCCGCATCAATCGGAATGACGCCCTGGAGTTTCCGGAATATACTAAGAACACTCTGAAACTCGACGCCTTTAGCATGAACCTGATGATCCCCACCGGCAGCGGCGCCCTCAACGACAAGCTGGTGGTGAGCTATACCGAGCTGGGCCCGATACTGGAAAAGATTCAAGCGGAAAGTCTGCGCTTAGGGGTCGAGTTCAAATGGTACTCCCCCACACCGATGTGTATGTTCAACCCCATCGTTCACGGACTCGGCAACAAGGGCTGCTCGGCCTGCGATGGCCTAATCTCGGTGGGTGCCGATGGTCAGGTTTTACCCTGCGCCAGTTACGATAAACCGCTGGGAAATCTGCTCAATCGCTCTTTTGACAGCATCTGGCAGACCGAGGCTGCCAAGACCTATCGAAACAAGTCCCTGGCCCACGAACTGTGCAAGTCCTGCGAAAACTTTCATATCTGTAATGGCGCCTGCCCTCTCTATTGGCGGCATATGGGCTTTGATGAACTCAATGCGGTAGCAGGCATGGCAAATGACCTACCCAACAGGGTTGACGATCATGGCTAAAGATACCGCCAACGCTGATGCGCTCGCGCTTCAACCGGAATCCAAAGACCCGGCTATTAGCTTTCGGCTATTCAAATCTCTACCCATTAAACAGAGAATGTACTGGGTGGCCGCGTTCATTGCCTTGGGATTGATATTGCAGATAGCATTGTTATCAGCATTACCAGGACTGCCCTTTATTTTTATCGCTATATTGCTCACATGGGTAGTGGGCTTTGATAACAAGATCGATTTTCACCACATGCGGGTGGATTCTGGCTGGGAACAAGTCGACTTTTCCCGTCTGAAGGACATTGGCCAACTGGACACGGATATCAAACATTGGGACACAAGCCTCTGGGACTTGAGTAACGCGAAGGGGTTAATGGGTTTTTTATTCGTGGGCGTTTTGATATTGCTGACATGGTGGGGACTGTGGGAAATTTCAATCCCCCTGGGCAATATCATCGCCGCAGATGGCGCCCTGTTGCTAATCTCGCAGTGGTTTAACGGCATGCGCCGTGTCGATCGGCGCCCGGATCTGGTGTTAAAGGTCGACCACTTGCTCAAAACCGTAGAACAGTACCAGGAAATGGGCACCCTTACCGGCAAGCTGGGGGCACAGCTCTTATTAAATGAGTCTCAGGATCAACGGGTACCGGTGGATGCCAAGGCCATGGTGACCTATCCCGATGGCCCCGAATATCTTTATGGGGTGCAATCTCAGGTTGTCATCAATCGGGTTCAGGGCCGACCCTATCCCTACTGCTACTCGGTTATTGTCGCCAAGGCCGGCCATGATCTCATCAAACAAACACAACACCTGAGATTATCATCTAATATCATTCGCGAAACCCAAACCAAGGACGGCGTGGATGTAGTCATCTTTCGTCAACGCACCTCTCGCACCAGCGGTTATCACACTAAAGTGAAGACCAGTGCGCTTATCCTGGGTGCAGCCCTACAGAATGCCGAGGCCTATATTGATAGCCACCGAAAGACCTCGACAAGGAAATAATGACTCATTCCGAGCTGCTTAACACTTAACGTTAATCCTTGTAGCTTGTCATTCTCAACCCACTCTTGAGGAACTGCAAATGATCACCTACCTTTACTGGACGTTGATTGTGGGACTTATCATCGCCGCGCTGATAATTCTCGGTAACAAATTCAAAAAATGGAAGGCGGCTATAATCAGTGCAGCTGTAATTCTGGCCATTGGGACCACCGCATATTATTTTTACTTTCAGCAGATTTTCGTCAAGCGTTATGGCGGAGTGATGACCATCACCGTACCCGATGGTGAACGTCACTTGGCCGCCACCTGGAAAGACGATAACTTGTGGATAGAGAACTACGACCCCAAAACCAACACCTGCCATTTTCGGGAATATTCACGGGGCAATCTGCTGCAAGGCCAGGTCACCATCAAGCAATGCAATCCGATGCTGCGCCAGAAATAACCAAACGTAGAAATGGTGACCTGTCACCTGAAATATTGTGCGCTGGGGGTACTTGGCCTGTTACCCACCCTGGCCATAGCCCAGACCTGTAAACCCAGTGATGCCTCTGGTCCCATCCCTGACATCCGACTTATCCAGGTCGCCGAGGGTCTGGACAGTCCGGTGGCCATCACCCACGCCAACGACGGCAGTGGCCGACTGTTTGTGCTTGAGCAAGAGGGCCTCGTTCGCGTCATTAAAAACAAGACCCTGCACCCAAAACCATTTTTGGACATCCGCCAGCGTGTAACCCATGGGGGGACGTGGGCCAGGATGATGTAGAAGATATTGATCTTATCGTGAAGGGCCAGAACTACGGCTGGCGTATCATGGAAGGACCTATTTGCACCCCGGGGGTAAACTCCCAATGTGACAAGACCGGCCTGACCTTACCCCTATACAGTTACACCCACGACCAGGGACGTTCGATCACCGGCGGCTATGTGTATCGTGGCAAGGAATTTGAGCAGTTGTGCGGGGCCTATCTCTACGGTGACTTTGTCAGCCAGGCCATCTGGGGGCTTCGCACTCAAGGTAACAAGGTGGTCAAACACAAAACCCTGTTCAAGGTTCAATCGCTCCTCGACCTGGCCTTCAGTTATTTTGACGATGACGGCCTGTTGATCAGCACCTTTGGCGAAGACGAGGCCGGTGAAATCTATGTGGCTGCCTATCAAAGTGGGAGGATTTATAAGATAGCCAAAAAATGACTCAATCCAGATAACTTCGAGTCTTTCCTAAGTTGCAATCCCCGTTACGCCACCTAATTACCCCTCATTCCATCAACCGATTCTCATCAATGCCCGACTCCGGTATCCGGTTGCGGCTTTCGCAATTCGGAGAGAACACAGGTATCCAAGAGATAATTCACAACTCAATGTGCCTGCTCTAAGGCTGTAAGTACGGATTCCTGGTCCTTATCCCGATCCTTTATTCGAACTCCATGGCCTGAAAAACCCGCCCGGCATTGCGCTTGGCCAAAAACTCGAAGGTGGGTAAATGCGCGTAGGCCGACTGGTCAACCTCATAGGCCTCCAGCAGTGAGCCGCCACTGTCGATCACTGCGGCGACCTTGGCGCGCAACTCCACCAGGTAGTCTCTGGTATAGCGCGTGACCTCCGCCATGTTGGTCGGCTCACCATGTCCTGGAATGACATACTGCGCATCTAGGGCGGCAAACTTGTCCCAGGTCTTGATCCAGGCCGCCGTATCGGTATGTTCGAAAATCGGTAACAGGCGCTGATGAAAGGCCATGTCACCGGAAATCACCAGCCGCTTTTTTGGCAGCCAGACAACGATATCGCCCGGACTATGGGACGGGCCCAAGTTGATCAGTTCAATCCGTTCGCCGCCCATTTCAATGACCATCTGATCCGTAAAGGTTTTGTCCGGCATCACCACGCGGGTCCCCTCCGCTTTTTCCTTGATGCTCTTTTGGTTGCGATCAATCAGGTCGGCCGCATTTTCTTCGATTTCACGGACCGCATCAACGTGCGCGATCACGGGAACACCCTGCTCTTGCCAATAACCCGAACCCAGCGCGGCGTGTCCCTGGCCGTTTTCCAACACTACGTATTTGACCGGCTGATCCGTGATCTTTTTGATCTCCTCGTGCAGGGCCTTTGCCAGCAGATAACTACTACCGGCATTGATGACCAACACCCCTTCTGCGGTGATGATAAAAGACAGATTGTTATTGTGTCCCGCATTCTCATAAGTCGACGGCGCCGTTGCCCCAATCGCCGACCAGACACCATCAATCACCTTTCGCGGCTTGTCGTACAGCATCGACCCCGGTGCCTTATCACTGCGATACAGGGCTTCACCGCTAAGTACGGCTGGCGGCTGCTCTGCTGCTGGTGCCGTATTCGTCTGAGATTGCGTTGTCGACTCCGCCGGTAAATCACCAGACTCACAGCCCAGCAACAATGTGGCTAACACAAGCATCAATAAGATTTGTAGCTGCTTTTTCATAATTTCTGGTATCCACGGGTTTTCCCGATTGATTGGATGAAACAGCACCCCGAAAACGGGCGGAGTATTTCTTAAAGGTCTTTCGCGCGGCTACAACATTAGGTCAGGCAAGCGCCTTGAACTCTTCTTTGGTACACGAAGAAAAGTGTGCTGGCCAGGGACTCGCCAATTTACAAAGGACATGGTAACGGCTTTGGGCACCCTGCCACACAATAAATAGTGCTTTCATAGCTTTCTCAAGATTTCTGTTTGAAGTATCCAGTTAGCGTTAGTCTTTAACATTCTAACAGCAAAATCACGGGCAAGTTCCGAAATCTCCGTATCGGGAATTTCCTTATAATACTCTGGTAATTCCCTGTGTCGATACGGGCCAATTGTCCTAGCTAGTAAGCGGCTACCGTGAGCATCGTTTTAGCCGCTTCCCGAAAGGCACCCAAGGTTGTCAGGGCCGTGGCACTCGAATGTGTGACATAAAAGGCTGATTTTGCTCGTGCTATATAGAGAGCGTGGGAACGTATATGGACTCCTCTTGATTAGCAACAGCATTTTAAAGAAAGTTAGAAAATAGTTTAGTTCACGTATATTCGGTCTTTATTA
>DRJZ01000055.1 GCA_011052015.1 Acidiferrobacteraceae bacterium
GACAAGATTCTAAGCTAGCATATAAATCAATGACTTAGAAATTTGTCACCTGGAAGGTCACAGAGTTGCAGCACATACCCTTTTCTCTGTGCCCTCTGTGGTGAAGAATAAGCTGCGGTTGATCAGGGCTGGGTGGTAACTTTGTCTGGAGCCTTAACGCTGGGTGGTGTGGTCTCGATCTTTTTGGCCTCGGTTTTGGTCGCCTTCGTTCCAGCCATTTCGGGCGTGGTGTTTTTAGGTGCCTCGGGTTTGAGGTCCAGGCCATCGCGATGCGCTACGGCCTGTCGATATCGCTTCAATTCCGCTGCAAATTTTTCCGCGACCTTTTTACGTTCCGCCGTACGATCTTTATTGTCCTTCTCATAGGCCAGGGTCTGGGCTTTCACAGCGTCAAGTTGCTTCTGAAAATCTGCCTGCAGTCTTTTATTCTGGGTACTCTTTAACTGCTTGCCTAAGTCCTCTACCTTGGCCTTCAATTTCCCCATAAAATTATTATTTGCCTGTACTATTATATCAATATGGGCCAGTTTCTCATCACGGGTGCGAATAAGGTTTGCCTCCGACTCATAGATCGTCAGAATAAGCTGGTCTGCTTCGTGTTGCTTCTTTTTGTAAAAACGCTCATCTTCTTTTTGTTTTATCGCCGCCTTCTCATCTTCCAACTCCTTGCCCGTCTTTGGCACCGCAATCTCTTTACGTTTGTAGCCCTGTTCGTCAAGCTCGGTAACCTTGGACTGGGCGCATTCATCTGCCGCCCTATCACCATAGTGCCACTTACCGTCGATATCCTGGCATTTTGAAATAACAGATTTAGACCCGGTTTCTGCCGCCCACGCGGAGGCCACGAGTAACACGAATACAACACCAATCCATATCTTCATCATCGATCTAGGTCCCATTTAAGGTTTGTCTATCTACAGAGAGACTCGATTTGATCCCGGTCCCATCATTCCCGCGAAGCTTGTGCGAAACTTGCCCAGACACCGATCAGGGAGTGAGAACCCAAATAATACATGATAGAGTAAAATACGCGCACACTGAAACTCCGTCCCACCAGGTGGCCTGAAATTTGGACTGGATAGCGCTCGGCACCCTCTTTATCATTTCCTTGGTCGCGAATATTTTCTCCGCCTTCTCCGGTGGTGGCGCCGGCCTCATCCAGCTACCGGTACTGATCTTTCTTGGCCTGCCCTTCACGGTCGCATTGGCCACCCATAAAGCCGCCACCGTGGCCCTGGGTATCGGCGCCACTCTGCGTCACATGCGCACGGATTCTCTGGAGTGGCGACTTTCCCTATGGATCGTGGCATGGGGTATTCCCGGGGTTGTGCTAGGCGCCACTGTTATCTTCTATGTGCCGGAACGCTGGGCAGTGCTCGCGCTGGGACTACTTACCCTAGGTTTAGGCCTGTACTCTACCACCAACAAGCAGCTTGGACAGCATCACAACCCAAGGCATCGAAATCTAAAGGGTATGCTCTTGGGGGGGCTGATACTGTTTATTATTGGCGCATTAAACGGCTCACTGACCTCTGGCACCGGACTATTTTGCACCCTTTGGTTGATACTGTGGTTCGGCCTTGACTACCGGCGTGCGGTGGCCTACACCCTGGTATTAGTGGGCCTGACCTGGAACGGCGCCGGTGCCATTACCCTGGGCGCACTCGGCAATATCCAATGGTCCTGGCTTACCCCCTTACTGGTGGGCTCATTTCTAGGAGGCTATATTGGCGCTCACCTCGCCATTCAACACGGTAACCGCTGGATCAAACGTGGCTTCGAAGTCATCACTATACTGGTGGGCCTGAGCCTGATCCTCAAGTAAAATACAGGCTTTATCAGGCCCTTGGGGTTCAGGTCTGTGCGTTTGGTCCGATAAGCAAATAACAGGGAATGATCTGTCCCGAACCAGGACCCACCATGGCCACCCATAAAATCCCCGCAGCTAAGCTTGAGATAGGCATGTATGTCTCACGTCTGGACAGACCCTGGCGTGAAACCCCCTTTTTATTCCAGGGTTTTTATGTCCAGGATCAGGAAGAACTCGACACCCTCAATAAACTCTGCAAAGACGTATTCATCCTTACCGGCGAAGACATTCCAGGCGAGGTCCAGGAGCCGGTTGGTGACCGGGCCGCCGCCGACACTTCAGAACTCAAGGAGATCCTCGGCCAGCAACCGACTCACACAGGCGAACATGAAAAACCGTTCGTGGAAGAATTAAGTTCGGCAAAAAAACATCATGAGGATGTTAGCCGCTTGGCCCACGAGGCCTGGGAGAGCCTGCAAAAAGGCGAAGCGGTGAATCTGGAAATCATGCAGGAATCAATATCAGTCATGACCGAAAGCGTATTAAGGAATCCGGATGCCTTTGTGTGGCTGTCGAAGGTCAAAAAATATGATTCCTATACCTATGCCCATGCGGTCAATGTCTCTGTTTGGGCAACGGTTTTAGGAAAGAGGCTCCTGTTGCCCCAAGAAAAATTAGAAGCCCTGGCCCTCGGGGGGCTACTGTTGGACGTGGGGAATATCCGCCTGCCTAAAAAACTGCTGGAAAAACGCGAACGTTTATCGAATGACGAATGGGACACCATCAAGACCCACGTCATTCACAGCATCGCCCTCATTCAGCGCTCCAAGGAAGTCAGTCAACATGTCATAGACATGGTGGCCTCCCACCATGAACGCTATGACGGTAGCGGTTATCCCAAAGGCCTGGAGGGAGATGAAATCCCCCTACTGGGTCAGATTGCAGGTATCGTCGACGCCTACGTCTCAGTCACCTTTCCCCGCGCCGGTCTCAATGCAGTACCTTCTGATTTCGCCACCAATGTGCTATTCAAGCAACGCAATAAATATTTCAAAGCAGATTTAGTAGATGAGCTCATTGGTTGCGTAGGACTCTACCCTCCGGGCTCACTGATTGAACTCAACACTGGTCAGGTGGCAATAGTCGTCACACAAAACTCCCAATGGAGACTACGCCCACGTATCATGCTGATCCTCGATAAAAACAAAAAACCGTTTGCTACCTACCCCATCATCGACCTCATGAAAGAAACCGAAGATGAGGACGGTAATCACCTGTCGATAAAAACCGGTATTCGGGATGGTGCGTACGCAATCGACCTGAGCAAGTTGCCTTTTTAGGTCTTTGCGGCAAGAATTTAGTTAACTGTGTCTTGCTTTCGGAAGATCAACCATGCACCAAACAAAAACATAGGCGCGGACAGTAGCTGACCCATGGTCAACCACTCGAAAGCCAGATAGCCCAGGTGGGCGTCGGGTTCACGCACAAACTCCACCACAAAACGGAACACCGAATACAGGATCAGAAACAGGCCCGACACCGCACCCCTGGCCCGTGGATTGGATGAATACCACCACAGTACCGCAAACATCACCACGCCCTCCAGGCCCGCCTCATATAACTGAGAAGGATGCCGTGGCAATGGACCATCGGCAGGAAACACCACCCCCCAGGGACCATCGGTTACCCGTCCCCATAATTCTTGATTGATAAAATTTCCGATACGGCCTGCCCCCAGACCCACGGGCACCACTGGGGCCACAAAGTCGGCAACGGTAAAGAAATGACGTTTGGTCTGACGGCCAAACCAGATCATGGCGACGATGACGCCAATGAGCCCACCGTGGAAAGACATGCCACCAGTCCAGACATAAAAAACTTCGAGTGGATGACTCATATAATAAGCCGGATTGTAGAACAGGACATAGCCCAATCGCCCACCGGCGATGACACCAATGACCGTATAGAAAACCAGGTCACCGACTTCCTGGCGTGTCCATTGCACATCCTCACCCCGGCTACGTAGCAGCAATAACCACCACGCCCCGACAAAACCAATCAGGTACATCAGCCCATACCAGTGAATCGATAGGGGGCCTAGATGAATGGCAACGGGATCAATTTGAGGATGAACGAACATATAGTGAATTCCCGGCAGTAACTACGACAAACTAATGTGTTGGGCACACGGCCCCAAATGGGCATTGCGCTCACCTTGGACAATAGACTGTAAGACAAAAAATCAGCTATTTTTTGACCCAATTACCAGACAAATTTTTGATATATTGGCCGGGGGGCGTCATATCCATGGCCTTACGACCGGCCTGAGTTTCCACCGATTGCAAACTCGTGCCATGGCGTTGGGCAATAGATTGATAACTGACCCTGCGTTTTGCATTGATCTCAGCCACCATGGCTTTCACAGCATCAGGGGCATCAGGCTTAACAAGCCCTAAATAACCATTTGGCATCTCCCCCACATCACCCTGAACCTTAGTCTGTTGTAATTCCGCAGCAAACAGGGAAGTGACGCAAAGCATGCCCGCTAAAAAAATAACTTGTGCAACATGCCTCGGCAAGCTAAATGAATCCTTCTTGAACATAGTGTCTACCCCCTAAACCTAAAACAGTCCGGATTCCTTTGAAAATACTGCATCTAATTCCCTGTCAACCTTAATCCGAATCTCGTGTTCAATTTTTACGTTTAGATTTACGGTGATGGGCTTATCCGGTACGGCGAGTTCTACCTTCGGTTGACAAGCAGCCATGGTGAACAGAAACGCAGTTAGAACAGACTGATTAACAATATTTTTCATAAATCCGCCTCTGGCATATAAGCGATGCCGACAATAATAGTAGCACCCCTCCTAAACAGTATCCACTATTCGGATTTGCGTTCCTTTGAACTGTAATATTGCCGTACAGCACCCTCAAGGTAGTCTGTCAGATTGGCAACATAATTCATACTTCGCACAAGATCAAATACATTATTTTCGAGATTTAAATTTAGCTCAATGGGTGGATATTCTTTCGCATCAGGATTTCGGCCCTTCACATGAGCGAAGGTATTGGCGGTCCCATCCGCACTCATCTTAATCGCAGCAGTTAAGGAGTCGTAGCGATAATTTTCAAAAATCTTATAAGAAATTTCCAGACCAAGACTGCTCGCGCCCAGACGTTTAGCCCCCCCTTCAGGGGGCTGAAGACGGATCACACCACCCGGGGGACGGGCCCTCAAACGTCCCCCATTAATAGTGACCCCCTGCCGGGTGGTAATGATCGGTAATTGACCATCCAAATATCCACTCGCCTCCATCCCAAACTGCGGTTGTAATTTAACAAGCTTGGCTAAGTCCAGGTGTTGAATGTCAATGGTGTAGGGTGGGCTGGGATACCCATCCTGATACCGATATTGTTTAATAGAGAGACGGCCACCCAGTTGTGTCCAGGCAACATCATCAAGTATCGCGACAAGTCCCGCTTCGTTCTGAGGCAGAATGACGCGCGCCTTAAACGTCAAATCATCTATGCTGCCCATCTCCGCCAGGTTAGGCACAAGTCGAGGCACTCTAACGGCGATCGCAAAACGTCCACCTCGCCATGCATCATCGGCAGGACTATAGCGAACCACTGCTTTATCAATAAGCTGCAAATTTACCGTTGGCACAAACACTTCATCCAACAACACATCCCGAATCTTTAGTGCAGCAGTTTCTAACAGGTCCAAATTATATTGGCCATCCACTTCACGCACGTTTCCCACCACCCTATGGGTGGTTTCCAATGAAGTCTGTTTCTGAATCCCCGTAGCGGACACCGATGACGAACCCGATGGGTTGACTGATGGCAACTCAAACTGCCCCGACACCACTAGGCCCTTGTCAGCAACAAACTGTATGGCGCCTCGCTCCAGGGACAGGCCCACATGTCCCTTAATGGCAAGCTGTTTGCCCGCATTAAATAATTGCGCAGCAGAAGCATTCAGCTCCCATTCTGTATTGAGGCGAACATCATGAATAAAATCATCGGATTGCCCCTCCAGGATCTGGGGCAAGCTGGCATTGAATTTCACCGCCACAGTTCCAGACCAACCCATGCCCGGCACATCTTTAACCCACGTCGATATCACCCGCCCCAATCCACCAAGCCGAAACAGCAATTCACCCGTGAGCGCTACCCGATCCTTCTCCCTGGGAGTGGACAACAGATCTGCAACCCATACTGCTTGAGTCGCCTTACGATTCTCATATAGTTCAAGCCGCATCTGTCCCGTCGCTTGAAACATCGCCTTGAGTTGGTGACCCGCAGGCTCTTGTCTAACCAGGACCTGTAAGCTATCAACTTGGCGCTGCACGTCTACAGACAGAACCATGTCGGCCTGCTCCGTTTTAGGATAAGAATAGTAGACTTGAAATTCCTTGAGGCTCAGCTTGGCCACCGGTATATCTGTCACCCATGGCCCCGCCCAAGGCAAGCGGGCTGCCCTAGTGGGCATGGTCAAAGTGGTGGGCTCGACATCCAACCTGCCTGCCCCAACCTTTAGAGACTCAATACGACCCCGCCACAAGGTCTCCAGGTGATAGCTTAAACGGATGTCCTTAAGCAACAAGCTATAGCGTTTGCCGCTGTCGTAGAACTCAAAACCAAGATGGGAGATGCGGCCCTGCCGGGTCCCCGGATAACCTGCTTTGACACTGATCTGGGCGAAACCCTGATCCTTAAGTATGGCCTTTACGACTTGTGCCGTAATGAGTGGCAAAAACAGATACAAGACGCCGACCAGGATGAAGGCAGTAATAACAATGACCTTGAGTGTTTTTTTTGTGCGTGACATGATCCTAACTGTCTATACTCATAAGAACACCCCTGATTGTTGGGGCTTTCCTTTACCGGCGTCGGGCGTACAAGGACGTATTTACCGCGCGTCCCGGGAAAGTATGCCGGGTAATTTTACGTACTCCTTTGTAAGTATTGAGCCACAACAAAACGAGGGCAAGTATGAACAAAGTCTCCAGCATGTTGATCATTGGCATCACCACCCTCTTCCTCGGCGCCTGCGAAACCACGGCTAAGCGAGTAGAGCGCCATCAAGACCTGTTTAAAGCCCTATCAACCCCACACCAGGGGCTTATACTGTCCGGAAAAATTCAGGTCGGGTTTACCACCGATGAAGTATTTCTTGCCTGGGGCCGCCCCACCCGCAAATCTGTCAGCGAAGATGGACAGGGCCAGAATGAAACCTGGGTCTATACGGTCACCCGCACCGCCATCCAATATTACCCGGTGCATCACTATCAGCACATATCCTACAGGTGGCGCCACATAAATGAACCCTACTACTTTCAATACGGCTATGTGAGCAAGGACGTGGTGTTTGCAAACGGCCAGGTAAGTGCCTGGGCCGTGTACACTCCCCCGGTACCCCTACGCGACTATTAGACCGAAATGGGTGTTGTATTATAGTTGACTAAAAGAGTCAACTATAATACAACACCCATGGCCTCTGAACAACAATTCGCCCATCCCTACACCAATCGACTGGTTGACGAGACCAGTCCCTATCTACAGCAACATGCCCATAATCCAGTGGATTGGTACCCCTGGAGCGAGGAGGCCACAACA
>DRJZ01000056.1 GCA_011052015.1 Acidiferrobacteraceae bacterium
TCGAGAAGACCAACCCAAATTGGAAAGACTTGTTTGATGAAATTGTATAACTGGATTCCGGGCTCGGTGTTTCACACCGCCCCGGAATGACAGCGGCGATCCGGAGCGCCTGTCCGGGAATCAACACCCCACCGTCATTCCGTACTACCGCAGGTCTCAAAGGCAACAATTGAGGGCTTGCCGTTCACCAGTAATTCTTTTAGCTGTTTTCTGCTCACGGGCTTATTGGATAAGGTTTTACCAGAAACTGCAATACGGCATACTTGAAAAACATTCTTTGCTAAATCGATGGCAATTAAGCTACGCTTGGTCATCGTATGGACTCCTCTTGTTCTTGGTTGAACATAAAGCCTACCAGTTAGGTAGGTGGAGTCCATACACCGGAATCCAGGAAAATTCATTATTGCTCTGGATTCCGGGCTCGGTGTTTCACACCGCCCCGGAATGACAGCGCGATCCGGAGCGCCTGTCCGGGAATCAACACCCCACCGTCATTCCGGGCGGAGCGAAGCGGAGACCCGGAATCCAGGGTTTCCCGCGTTTATTTGGTTTTTGGTCCCAAAGATATACACTGCCAAAAATACACGCTGAGTAACAGGCTAAACGTCCACCAGGAGAAAACCATGGCAAGCACTATCATGACTGCGGGTTTGTTCGGCATCGTTGTGCTGGTGTCCTTCATCTGGCTGGTTGTCGTTGCCTTTAAAAGACACCTCGGCTGGGGTTTTGCGGTGCTCCTGCTGTCGCCTATCGCCGCGATCATCTTCGCCATCATGTATTGGCGTGAAGCAAAGTACCCCTTTTTAATTTACATCGTCGCCGCTGGCATTCAATTGTCCTATGCCTTTAAACTGTTTAACGAAATGGGTGGAGGTGATATTTTCCAGCTGGCTCAACAGGTCGGCCAGGGCCGCTTAAACAAAGAACAGACGGCTACCGAATTTCAACGCCGCTTCGCCGATCGTATGCTCGACAACGAACAAATCACCCAGCAACAATATGAACAACTATTGGAAAAACTGGAACAGTCTGGGCCACCCGACAACCAGCAGGACGAGGCAGTAACCGAAGAAATGCTACAGCGTATCGTGTCGGAACTCCCAGAGACCCATCAAAAAGGAAGGGTTCGCGCCAAACTGGCTGCACCAAAAGCTGTAACGGTAGAGCCCATAAAAAAAGAACCGGTGGCAATTTTTGTTGGTGATATATCTGGCCACATCGGAAGGACATTGATCATCACTTTGCGCAATGGCTTAAAACGAGAAGGCGTCCTTAC
Organism: Acidiferrobacteraceae bacterium; assembly: GCA_011052015.1. Lineage (GTDB taxonomy): Bacteria > Pseudomonadota > Gammaproteobacteria > HyVt-429 > HyVt-429 > HyVt-429. The sequence continues at coordinate 1,277 of DRJZ01000056.1, forward strand.
AGAGATAAAGGGCGCCACGATAATTATAAAACGTCCCTATCGAGGTGGCCACACCACATTTAAAATTTATCGTGGGGACATAGACACCGTTTACTTACGGCCCGATTAGGGCGGGTTACTAAGGGGCACGAAAGTTGCCCCTTAGCAGAACTAACTTGTAGTGGTCATCGCCCGATTCACGCTGTCGTTGAATCCCTTCAATGCGGCTATTTTATATACCGGCTCGGTCACATGAAGTTCGCCCCATAGCACTTCCTCGGGCGCAGTTTTTTCTCCCATGTCAGGGACAATGATATGAGGTATGTTTCGGTGAATCCTTGGGTAGTCCGGGGTTAATTCACTTTGGGACGTCAGAATAAATATCTCCCGCCCCGCTCTTTGGAGTATCGAAACAATGGTCAGAAACCTATTGGTCTGCAGGCCACTAAATAGATGGGCATCTCCGATCTTCAGCCGGTGGGACAGGGGCGAACCCTCTATCAGCCCCTGCAACATCTCCACCCTATAGGGCATAGGGGTAAGATCTTTGTCCTCACTGACAAAACGCGGACAGAACAACACCATGTCGACGGTGTCGAGCCCCCGCTCGGCGATTTCAATATGGCCAGACAATGCCGGACAAAAATCGCCCGGAAAAAAGGCTATTTTCTTCTTGCTCCTGTTGAATATTCTGGACATAGCTTTTTTGATCCTCATATCGCACCCCCGCAGTCTTCCATATACCTAGCCTAACAGGCTTCCCCCTGGGACTCTGTGACCTAATTCACATTTTGGTCCCGGAACTGCAAAAGACAGGGGGCACTATCTGCAACCAACAATCTATTAGCTTGGCGACCTTGGCAACTTGGCGGTTGAGCATATTAATCAGAGGTTCCTTAGAAGTTCTCCAGATCATGGCCGGTGTTTATTTCTGCGCGTCAAGTTTTTCAGACCCACTATTGGCCCATTGGCAGCCAGCAACATTGATTGTGCCTTGATGGTTTGGCGTGGAACCCGCTAGAATAGCATCATGAGCACAACAACGATTGCGACGATATTACGCGTGGTGGCGGGGATACTGGCCCTGGTTTCTATGGGCGTGGCCGGCATCCGTTTCTACGGCATGAACACACTTGACACCGCTATGGGGGCCATGGGCGCGATATATAGTTTGCGCCTGCTGTTTCCGCTGTCACTCGCCGCGTTTTTTGGCTACGTGGCCTGGAAGGGCAAACTGCCATTTGGTCCCGAGTCGAACGACTCAGTGGATCCCAAAGACTAGGCCTGCCGGAAGCTAAAGCCACGCCATGTATGGCATCCCCACTATCGCGATCAGCCTCATCGTCGCCTGCCTCGGCCTACTCATGGTCCTCAACCGCGCCACGCTTGGACGCTGGGCGTCATCGCTGTACCGTCGCCTGGGTGTCGACGTCCCGAACGAACTGTACGCCAAACAATTTATGTTTGTTGGCGTACTGTTGGTGGTGCTCGGCTTCCTCCTGGCCACCGGTCTGTGGTCATACCTGTAACCTGAATTCGCCACAACAATAACACACCCTTGTCAAGAGACTTGATCGGGGCACGCGAACAACTATAGCGAGCCCACGGGCTCTCATGTTTAAACATTAGCACATACTGTTTGACATTACGCACTGAATCACGGCATCGTCTACCCCTGGAGTGCGGCAGAAAAACAAACAAGGAAGGCGGTGAGTCTGTTCGGCTGTTACGGGTAAAAATTTATTGCTTCGGCACTTTTCCGTTTAGCTGGCAATCAACGTCATTACTGTCTTGCACCATCGAAGGGAGGTGTTCGCACCTCGTAACTTAAACAATCGCAATCGATATTAATAACACGACTGGAGGGGAAACCTATGGCAACAGAAGACGAAGCACGCTCTGCGGAGGAGTTGTTGGGTGAAGCCGAACCCTGGGAACCCTGGGAAACTCAATTGGTAACCTGGAGTATCGGTATCGCCATCGTCGGCATAATTGTGTTGGGCTGGTTAATTAACACCTTTATCCTACCCTGACGTACCGGCTATATCACTCAATAATTTAAACAACGCAAGGGCAGGAAACGACCGTGAAAGCAGACGTTGAGTTGAAATTGACCCACGACGGGAACAAGTGGATCGGCCAGAACGAACAAATAGTCGCATCCGGAGAATCACTCAACGATCTGGACGAGGAAGTAAAATGCGCCTTGCAAAAATCTGGTAGTTACGCTGCCGGAGCCCAGCTTACAGTGTTTATGGGTTTCGATTTTGAAACCTTTCCCCGGTGGCTGCGGCAATATCATAATCACTACTTCAACCGCTGTGTGTCGCTGGTATTGTGAAATATAAAGACTTGCGCAGACAGCCACAAATAAGAAAGGGGGCAACAAACAATGTCTGAAGTTAATCGAAAATGGACCGACGGCATGCTGGCCACGGAAGACTGGTGGGCAGTATGGGTCGGACTCATTTTGTTCGGGGCAGGCCTGCTCAGCATCTGGGGTATCGATGCGGTGGGCTGGATGGCCAAAACCAAAACCTGGGAATGGAGTAAGTTCGTAGCTGATCCTTCCTTTAATATGTTCCTGAAAGCGGCGCACGGTAAGGCCGGTAAGGCCTATGAAGGCATGGGTGGCTTCGGCTCGCTGATAGTGACCTTTCTCGTGTTTGGTGGCATCACCACGATCGGGGCCTACTTCCAGAAACTGGATGTCAAGAAATACGTGCTGGGCTTTACCTGTATCTTCTTCATCACCTTTGCATCCTGGATGGCCGGTCACGAGGCCCATTTCAAGGCGGCAATGACCAGCCAATCCAAGCTCCAGTCCGAGATCTACGGTAACGATGTGTACTGCATGACCAAGGTGCATAAATGTACCCGCAAGATCAACAAAGCCCTCAAGAAGATGGGGATTGACGTTCTCGGCGGGCAGGTACCCACCCAGGAACAGGCGGCGATGGCCGTAGGCAAAGTGAAGAAGGCGATCCGACTCTCCTGGGGCCTGCAACTCGGTGGTGGTTTTTCGTACATCCTGTCACTGCTCGTCGGCCTGTTCATCGGTAACTTTCTGAAGGGCTTTGCGGGCTTTCTCAAGGAGGCGGCCAAACCGGAGTGGTTCATCAAGACGGCCATTGTTTACTTGGGCGTCAAGCTGGGCCATATGAGTATATCCTCCACGGCCAAAGTCGGCGGTGGCGGTGAACTCATGCTCGATTTGGCCCTGTCCGGCGCCGCAGCGGCCTTTGTCGCCTACCTGATCTTCTGGCCCATCGTCTATGCACTGGGACGCAAGGCCTTTAATCTGCGGCGTGATGCCTCGGCGGTGCTCGCCTCCGGCATCTCCATCTGTGGTGTGTCGGCGGCCATTGCAACGGCAGGCGCTATCCGCGCACGGCCCATTCTGCCTATCGCGGTATCCATGCTTATCGTGGTGTTCGCCATGGTCGAGTTGTTGGTCTTACCAGCCGCCTACACCGCGCTCGCGCCGGACCAGCCGATTGTCAACGCTGCGGCTATGGGCATGACGGTGAAGACCGACGGTGCTGATGCTGCGGCTGGTGCGATCCTGGACGAGTTGATGGTGGCCAACCACTACACCAAAACCGGGGAGCTGTGGGAAGAAGACTGGATCCTGGCCGGTGCCGTGCTGACCAAGATCTGGATTGATGTGTTCATCGGTGTATGGGCGTTCGTTCTGGCGCTTATCTGGGTGTACAAGGTGGAACGAAAGCCGGGACAGTCGCGTGTCGGGGCATCGGAAATCTGGTTCCGTTTTCCCAAGTTCGTGATCGGCTACTTCATCGCTTGGCTGACCTATGTGGCGGTCGTGGTCTGGTTCCCAGAACACGCGAAACATGCTGATGCGGGCGCCAAGGTGGTGCAAAGCCCCATGCGGAAGATGATGTTCATGTTGACCTTCGTGGCCATCGGCGTCATCACCGACTTCAGCAAGTTGAAGGGTATGGGTAGGTTGACATTGCTTTATGCCATCGCGCTGTTTGCTATTGTTGCGCCCATCGCCTACGTGGTGTCCTACATCTTCCACCACGGCCTGATGCCCCCAGTAGTGGTAGCGGGTTAGTGGAGGTAGTGTGATCCAATAACAATAATGTGATTAACCTTGACAGGCCGTGATGCAAATCACGGCCTGTTTTTTTGGGGCACGCTTCTTATGTGGTACCATCGCACCTGTGTCTTGCACGCTACTGCGGAATCGACAGAGGAATGAGATGGAGAAAATTATTAAAAGCGATATTGTTATAGCCGTCATATTTATCGGTGCGTGGATATTTTATTTGACGTTTGACGGCTCTACGCGGTTTGATGTAAGCGAGACTATTACTCTACCGCTGCTGGCAGCGGCCGATTTCACCGCCTTGGCGATACTCTATGCGGCGGGGCGCTATTACACAGCCAAGAAAGGCAACATAAACAAAACACTGGCCAACATGGCAAATGATCGCCAAACCGAGGAAACACGAGACAAAACTGGGGCAGAAAATAAAAACGCCTGAGCTTGAAGTTGCCTTGATTGCGTCAGAAACAGAGACTTACAAAGGGGCGCGAAAGCTACCCGACATATTTTTCCGGGACACGCAGTAAATAGATCCCTCTCCAGACAAACATTTCGTAAAGCGTACTTGTTTGCTATCGACACCTCTATAAGTTACGGTGTCGGGCGTCTTTAGAAATAAGGGCTGAACACTACGACCATGACCGGATAATAATAACTTTAAACGTTGTTTAATTTAAAAGGCCGCTGTAACTGCGGCCTTTTTTCTTGCGCTCAGGTGGAAGATGTCGGTTAAGGTATCTCCGCCTTGGGCGGTGTTGGCTAGGGCCTCCCTGGGACAAAACCCGTACATTACGGTTCCAGCCATTCTTGGCCTGACCAAACTTAGCTGGGGCGCCATCCCCCCGAATAGGCGGCCAAATCAAGTTCGTTTAGCCTACCGTCCTGGTTGAGCTTGTCGATCATGTCCCGGGTGATCTGTTCGTTAACGCCATCCGTTCCCTGATAAAACCAGTGGCCACGGAGACATAGCTCAAACATGGTGCTCATGATGTCGTCCAACCGCATGGCATTCTCCTTGGCAATGCGGCTAAAGTCCTCAACCTTTAACGTCCGGCCCAGCTTACGGTGTTCCTCCTCGGCCAACCCCGCTAGCGCGAGGTCCCAACAAACCTCGCTTTCATCTATATTCGATATTTCGCCCATTTTTTCTCCTAAACTCCGTGTGTACGCTAACTGAGCGTTTCTTCGCTTCGTCCCACACAAACCCGTCCTATTACCGTCGTGGGGCAAAAACCAATGATCCGACCTTACCATAGGTTTCTCGACCCCAACGCCCCTATCCTTTAGCCTAAAATCTCTATTTTGTTGGGGAAATAGGTCCTTGGATGACCAAGCGAGACACTACAGCCCCTTATCCCCCCTCAAAACAGGCCCATCTTGGAGTTGAAACCCTAAACTAACGAAATCTGGGCCGGGGCCGATATATAGGGTAGGAGCATTAAGACAGTGGCTGTCATTGAAGACCGGTATAACGTGCGCCCGCACAGCGGGTAGGAGCTTACGTCATGAAAACACTGCCTTTACAGCTAGTGACGCTAGAACTGGAAAATGGGCAACGCGGTGTGTTTGTTGGTTGGCCGTTGGTGACCAAAGAAAACGTCGGCCCCGGAGCCCAAATCGAAGAGATCTGGTTCTCGACTGTCCGCGATGTCCCTGATAACCTTACCCTAGGCCAAATGGCTCAACTGGTACAAGCCCAATTGGCCCAAGATGATACCTCCATGCACTAATTCAGAGACCTGATTAAAAGTTTTGGTATTTTAGTTTATTACCAACAACAAACCCGTTCACTGCGGGCGTTAGGCTCGGTGTGGCTGTGGACTATTATTTTTATCCTTATTCGTCACTCAACACCAAGTCATTTTTATATGTCATGTTAATCAAATACTCTGTTCTTTCCCGAACCCCTTTTGCCTGGCCAACCCTGATGTTGACAGGCTTGGCGTGGGTCTTCACGGCATTTCTCAGCGGACAGTCCGCTAATGGGGCCGAGAAGATCCTGACCTGGGCCGGTTGTGGTATTTCAAAGAAGGCCTTTATGTCAGAAATCGCCACCGCCTACGAAAAAAAGACCGGCGTCAAAATTGATCTCAAAGGTGGTGGCGCCACCAAGGGCATCCGTCAGGTGGCCTCGGGAGAAGTCAATATAGGTGGCAGTTGCCGGGACCTCATCCACACCGAGAACGGGATTTCCCCCATTCCCCCTGAGCGGGGAGTGCGCATGCAGCCGGTGGCCTGGGACGCCTTGGTCATCATCGTGCATAAGAACAACCCACTGTCGGATATCAGTCTGGAGCAGGTACGCCAGCTCTATACTGGCAAGATCACGAATTGGAGCCAATTGGGTGGAGATAATGCCCCAGTGGAGCTTTACATCCGCAAGGGCAAAATTTCTGGTGTTGGCCGCTCCATCAGGGAACTGGTGTTTCAAAACTTTGACCAGGAGTTTGTCGCCAAATACATCATGCCCTCTTCTGGTCCGGTGGAAAAGGGCGTTGCAAAAAACGTCAACGGCATCGGCATTTCCGGATTTAGTAGCGCCAGAAAGCGTGATGTGAAATTGCTTAAAGTGGAGGGTATCGAACCCAGCTTCGCCAAGATCAAAGATGGGGGTTATATGCTCTATCGACCCCTGTACCTGGTAACACCGATGCGGGCCAAAAAGGACAAGGAGGTGGCCAAATTTGTCGCCTATGTGCGCAGCGAGGAGGGCAAAGCCATTATTCGCAATGCCGGTACCGTGCCCTTCGAAGATGCCATCGCCACCTGGTTAAAGATGCTGAAAAAGCGGCAGATTGCAGTAGGACAATAAGTCCTTCTACCTTTAGTGCCAAACCTGATCTCCTCTTCACCGTCATAGCGGACTTGATCCGGTATCCATGGGCTGTACATCTCATATACGGCAAACAACCCGATCAGGCGGCCTGTGTAACTAAAGATGGGTTTGTGCCCAAACATTCGTCTTGTGCCCAGTTAGCTATAATCAATCTATGGACTGGGGTATAGTCTTACCCCTCTTGGGGCGCGGATATGGCGCCACCATGATTATCCCATATATAGCGTCGCCTGAGAGTGGGTCGGCGCAATGACTACCCAGACCTTTCGGAGCACCCATGAGTCAGCGCTACACACCTGCGGTGTCTGCCATCATTGTGATCTTGACCCTCACCGCCCTATCAGGCTGTGCCACCTTAGGCAGCAAGGACCTTGAGAAAAAACCCCATCATCCCGATCCCTTCGAAAAATTCAATCGTGCGGTGTTCAAGTTTAATGACACCGCCGACCGTGCAGTGCTCAAACCCATTGCCAAGGCCTACGTAAGGTTTGCCCCTGCACCGCTACGCAAAGGGATAAGAAATTTTTTCAACAATGTCTTAGAGCCCACCGTTGTGGTCAACGACTTCCTACAAGGTAAGGCGCGCCAGGGTATTAATGATACCTGGCGCTTTGTCATCAACTCCACTGTGGGTATCGTTGGGCTGTTTGATGTCGCCACCAAAGTCGGCCTGGAAAAGCACAATGAAGATTTTGGGCAAACCTTTGCAAAATGGGGTATGGCTGACGGACCCTATTTGGTGCTGCCCTTTTTTGGGCCATCTAATGTCCGCGACGGTATCGGTCTGTTCCCCTACTACAGCTATACCCACCCCTTTGGTTATGTGGACAACAATGAGATACGCTGGGGTATCGTGGTCCTGGAATCTATTGACACCCGCGCCAATCTGCTCGGCTCCGAAAAGATTTTGATGCAGGCCGCGCTGGATCGTTATGTCTTTATACGCGAAGCCTATAAGCAGCGCCGCTTGAACCTTATCCACGACGGCAATCCCCCGCTGGATTATCTGTTAGAAGATTAGGGCGTTATCGGAACGGCACATGCATACGCTGTTTCCTGCCATCAGGCCCAATAATCGCTTCTCCCTGGAGGTAGGCGGTGGGCACCGTCTATTTGTTGAGGAGTCTGGCAGCCCGGAGGGGATCCCCGTGGTGTTCGTCCATGGTGGCCCTGGGGCCGGCTGCGAGGCCTATCATCGCTGCTTCTTTGACCCGGATGAATACCGCATTGTCCTGTTCGATCAGCGCGGCTGTGGCCGCTCTACCCCCCATGCCAGCCTCGAGAACAATACCACCGCCGATCTGGTTGGCGATATGGAGGCCATTCGAAAACACTTGAAGATAGACCGCTGGTTGGTTTTTGGCGGGTCATGGGGATCCACCCTGGGTCTGGTCTACGCGGAAACCCACCCCCAGCGCGTACTGGGCCTGATTCTAAGGGGCATCTTTTTGTGTCGCCCCGAGGAAATCCGCTGGTTCTACCAGGAAGGGGCCAATCGCATCTTCCCTGATTATTGGCAGGATTTTATTGCACCGGTACCTGAATCTGAGCGGGGCAACATGCTCCAGGCCCACTACCGACGCTTGACCGGCGATGATGAACTGGCGCGCATGGCCTCGGCCAAGGCCTGGTCTATCTGGGAGGGTCGTGCCTCCAACCTCCATCAGGTCAGGTCGGTGGTGGACTTTTTCGGCAGCCCCCATACGGCGCTTAGTCTGGCCCGAATCGAGTCTCACTATTTTATGAATAATGCCTTTTTGGAGCTTAACCAGATATTGCGTGATGTCAACAAAATTGAATCCATTCCAGGGGTCATCATCCAGGGTCGCTACGATATTGTTTGCCCCATGGAAAGCGCCTGGGCGCTGCACCAGGCCTGGCCCCAATCGAGGATGTATGTGGTCCCAGACGCCGGCCATTCCGCCAAGGAACCGGGTATCATTGATGCCCTGGTCCACACCACCAATACCTTCGCCAAAGAACTGGCCCCGCAGCGCTGATGGCAGTTTATGCCATTGGTGACGTACAGGGCGATTATGCGGCCCTGCTAACCTTGCTTGATCGCATTGACTTCGATGCTACCCGGGACCGGCTGTGGCTCACTGGCGATCTGGTCAACCGCGGTCCGTCCTCGTTACAAGTCCTACGTTTTGTGCGGAGCCTGGAAGATAGCGCCGTTACTGTGCTAGGTAACCATGACCTCCATCTGCTCGCCATCGCCCACGGTGTTCGTCCGCTCAAGTCCAGAGATACGGTCAGCGATGTGCTCGACGCCCCCGACCGCGATGTGTTGCTCGAGTGGCTGCGCCAGCAACCGTTAATGGTCCACGACCAGGAGATGGGATACGCCATGGTCCACGCCGGTCTGCTGCCACAGTGGGGTATCGCTGCGGCCATGGGCCTTGCGGCAGAGATCGAGGCATTATTAAAAGGCCCGGACTACCCCACACTGTTGGCCAACATGTACGGCGACAGCCCTGATAGCTGGCACCCCGATCTAAGGGGCTGGGCCAGAGTACGCGTCATCATTAACACCTTCACCCGGCTTCGGTTTTGCGACCCTGACGGCAGACTCTTCCTGCAATACAACGGCCCCCCGGACAGCCAGCCCGAAGGGCTGTTACCCTGGTTTAAGCTACGCCACCCACAGGAGGGAGATGCCACCGTCGTGTTCGGGCACTGGTCCGCCCTGGGCCTACACTGCGGAGATGGGGTCCTGGGCCTCGACAGTGGTTGTATTTGGGGCGGTCACCTCACTGCCTATCCCTTGCAAAACTCCGGCGCCCAGGGGCGCAAACAACCGATCCAGATACCCTGCGGTAGGACCCAAACCACGGTATAATCGCCTAAACTCATCTTGTGCTACAGGCTTTAGCGTTAATGGAAACAGACAGGTACCGCATCAACGTTCAGGTGAAAACCGCCTATGTCGAGTCTCAGTCGGAGCCCGATAGCAATCGTTATGTCTTTGCATACACCATTACCATTACCAACGCCGGCTCGGTTTCGGCGCAACTTATCACCCGTCACTGGGTGATTACCGATGCCAATAACCGTGTGCAAGAGGTCCGGGGCGAAGGTGTAGTCGGAGAGCAACCCAAGCTGGAGCCGGGCATGAGTTTTGAATACACCAGCGGTGCGGTGCTGGAAACGCCAGTAGGTAGCATGCAGGGCAGTTATCAACTCCGCGCCGAGGATGGCACCGAGTTCGATGCCTCTATTTCAGCCTTTACCCTGGCGACACCGCGCACACTTCACTAACACTTCCCAAAACTGGCACGCTCTTAAAAGGTGGACTTCAAATTAGTGCTGGGAAAGCTGGTTAACGGGTTCGAAAAAAATGGTGTTGACTATGCCTTGATCGGCGGACTCGCCCTGGGGCTATTGGGGGTGCCTCGCGCCACAACCGACATAGACATCCTGGTTCACAGGGAGGACCTGGACAAAATTGACAAGACCATGCACAACCTCGGCTACAAGAAACGATTCTCAAGTGAGAACGTCAGCCAATACACATCAGCGGTAAGATCAATGGGAGATGTTGATTTTCTACACGCCTTTCGTGAAGCTTCGATCAAAATGCTCGAACGCGCGCAACAACAGGGCGTCTTTGGGGGTACCCTGCAGGTGAAGCTTGTTCGCGCAGAGGATCTGATCGGACTAAAGATCCAGGCCATAAAAAACAATCCGTCCCGCACCCACCAGGATCTTGCGGACATTGAGGCACTCATCGCCCGACAAGACCAGACGCTTGATTGGCAGGAGCTTCAGGCGTATTTTGAGTTATTTGATATGAAAGAATTGTTCGATTCGCTACGATCCAAGGACAGCTAATGGCCATTGATCCCGACTGCCTGCGTGACCTCAAGCGGGTTGCTGATTCCACCACCCTACGCTGCGACACCACCGCGATCGCAGCGCAAAAATATAGACTGTTCGTGCACAATGGTCGGATAGACGCGGACCGCTATTTTTCCTTTCTCACCGACTTCAGCGCTCTCCTGGATCACCCACCGCGCCTGCCACGGCCCTTTCTTGAAACGGATATGAAGCTTTAGATTAGGGCCAGGGGACCAAACAAGGCTGAGACACCGATTTTATTATCTCCTACTTTAAAACCAACCGGAAAACCCGGCGCCGACCCAATTTCATGCAATTCCACCCACCGCTGTCATTCCGGGGCGGTGTGGAACACCGAACCCGGAATCCAGGACAATAATTGAGTTCTCCTGGATCCCGGGCTCAGGCCTGCGGCCTTACCGCCGTTGGCCACGCTGGTGAATGAGATCCCTTCGTGGCTTGGCGCCTCTGTGTCGAGAAACCGGTATAATATTTAGGCTTTAGACATCCAGATTACCCACTGCAAAGGCATTGCGCTCTATGAATTGGCGCCGGGGTTCAACCTGGTCACCCATTAAGGTGGTGAAGATTTGGTCGGTACCAATGACATCCTCCACGGTGACGTGCAACAGTCGGCGTACAGTGGGGTCCATGGTGGTATCCCAAAGCTGGTCCGGGTTCATCTCACCCAAGCCCTTATAACGCTGTATGTTGATGCCGCGCTTAGCCTCGGCCATCAACCAACCCAAGGCCTGATCGAAGGAGCCCACCGTTTGTTTTTTCTCACCGCGCTGCACGTAGGCCCCCTCATCCCATAATGCCCTGAGTTTGTCGCCGAGTTGGCGCATGGCCTGATAGTCATCCGAGTCCAGAAAATCGCCTCCGATACGATTGATGGTGACCAAGCCGTGCAGTTTGCGGGTGACTATCAAAAGCGGCTTGTCTGTGTCTGTGCCCACTTCGGTGGTGAACACGGCACCACCATCCACACCTTTGTTGATGTAACTCGCCAGGGCCTCGGCAAAAACCTGGGCCCGTTTATGGTCACGCAAATCCATTTCTGTAAGCGTGGGTAAATGGGCCATTGCATCTAACAGGTGCCTGTCATAGCGTCGCGCCAACTGGTCCATTCGGACTTGTACCGACATTTTTTCCAAACACAGCGCCTTCAGGGCTTCACCATTGATGGCTTTGCTCTTGTCGCTGGGGTAAAGACTGGCCTTTTCAAGGGCGAGATCCAACAACACTTCGCTCAGTTCAGGATCATCCTTAACGTAGCGTGACTTTTTGTTGCGAGTTACCTTGTACAGGGGGGGTTGGGCAATATAGATATAGCCCCGCTCCAATAACTCCGGCATCTGCCGGTAAAAGAACGTCAATAATAGCGTCCTGATATGGGACCCGTCGACATCTGCGTCAGTCATGATGATGATGCGATGATATCGTAACTTATTGATATCAAAGTTATCTTTGCCAATCCCCGTGCCCAGGGCAGTGATTAAAATACTCACCTCCTCCGACGACAACATCTTGTCAAAACGGGCCTTTTCCACATTGAGGATCTTGCCCTTGAGGGGCAATATAGCCTGAAATTTTCGGTCCCTAGCCTGCTTGGCAGACCCACCTGCAGAGTCGCCCTCCACCAAGTAGAGCTCGCACAGCGCCGGGTCCCGCTCCTGGCAATCCGCCAGCTTGCCGGGCAGCCCCCCCAGGTCCAGGGCACTCTTGCGCCGCGTCATTTCGCGGGCCTTGCGGGCGGCTTCACGGGCTCGGGCGGCCTCCACAATCTTGTTGATTATGGTCTTGGCTTCGGCAGGGTTTTCCAACAGGTACTCGCCCAGCTTTTCGTTGACGATAGACTCCACTGCACCCTTAACGTTGGAAGATACCAGCTTATCCTTGGTCTGGGATGAAAACTTCGGGTCAGGAAGCTTGATAGACAATACCGCTACCAGGCCTTCGCGGGCATCATCACCACTAATGGTTACCTTGGCCTTTTTTGCCAACCCACTGCTGTCTATTTGTTGGTTCAGGGTGCGAGTCATGGAGGCCCTGAGACCGGCTAAGTGGGTGCCACCATCGCGCTGTGGAATATTGTTGGTATAACAAAAGATGTTTTCCTGATAGGAATCATTCCACTGCATGGCCAGCTCTACATGGGTCCCCCCTTTTTCGCCGACCACGTAGATCACCTTTTTATGAAGAGGCGTCTTATTTCGGCTAAGGTGGTCTACAAAGGCCGCAATGCCACCTTTGTATTCAAACACATCTTCCTGGTCAGTGCGTTCATCGCGCAAGACAATGCGCACTCCGGAATTGAGAAAGGATAACTCCCGCAGGCGTTTTACCAACAAATCATAATGCATGACCGTGTCGCTAAACACCCCCGAGCTGGGCCGAAACCTTACCTCGGTACCCGTACTCTCGGTGCTTCCTACGACCTCTAGGGGGGCCTGTGGGATGCCCAGATGATACTCCTGGGTGTGAATAGAGCCCTCTCGACAGATGGTCAGCTTGAGGTAATCCGACAGGGCGTTGACCACAGAGACTCCCACCCCATGTAGGCCGCCAGAAACCTTGTATGAATTTTGATCAAATTTACCGCCGGCATGGAGTACGGTCATAATCACTTCCGCTGCCGAGCGCCCTTCTTCCTCGATATTGCCGGTGGGAATCCCGCGCCCGTTGTCTAAAACAGACACCGCATTGTCGGAATGAACCGTGACCTGTATTTCGTCACAATACCCGGCCAAGGCCTCATCAATGGCATTGTCTACCACCTCGAATACCATGTGGTGGAGCCCGGAGCCGTCATCGGTATCACCAATATACATGCCGGGACGCTTCCGCACCGCATCCAGGCCTTTCAGCACTTTGATGCTGCTGGAATCGTAGGCCTGTTTCTTGTTCGCCTTTTTGGTCGTCTCCGTGGTCTTGTCTTTTGTCATGCTCGGTTCTAAATCTCGGGGTTTTGGTTGTATTTCGGTTGGAAACAGTGTTTCACGTGAAACATTTAGTCCTGGGCCGTTGTTTCACGTGAAACACTAAATCCGCATGGGCATAACAAGATAGAGGGTCTTGGGGTCTTCTTTGCTGCTGAGGACACAACTCGTGTTTTGGTCTTTTAATTGTAGGCTCACCTCATTCCCTGCAAGGGAATTAATCGCATCAATAATGTAACTTACATTAAAACCAACCTCTGCGGTGGGCCCTGTGTAGTCAATAGCCATCTCGTCCTTTGCCTCTTCCTGTTCCGGGTTGTGGGCAGTAACTGCAAGTTGTCCATTTCCTATGGCGATGCTCACTCCCCTGAATTTTTCATTGGTAAGTATCGCCGCTCTGGTGAGGATGTCGTGTAAATTTTGTTTATTTAATTCCAATTTGATGGGCAGGTCTGTTGGGATGACCTTTTCATAATCTGGGTAACGCCCATCGATAATTTTTGTGGTGAATATTGTTGCTTCAGTGGAAATTCGGAGATGGTTTTCGCTTATTTGAACCTTTACAACCTGATCCCCTTCCTCCAAAAGTCGTAACAGTTCTTGTACGGCCTTGCGTGGCACAATAATCTGGTGATTAGTGGCACCGTCCTGGTCCAGGAGAATCTCTGTTTTTGCAAGCCTGTGCCCATCTGTGGCCACTGCGCATACAGTCTTTCCGGTCAACTCGAGTAACAATCCATTGAGATAATAACGAACATCTTGCTGGGCCATGGAAAAGGCTGTTTTCTCAAACAAGTGTTTGAGTTTTGTGGGGCTTACATTAAATTCGTAATTCCATTCCGACGTCTCAATCCGTGGAAAATCTTCCGCCGGTAGTGTTTGTAGGCTAAACCGGCTGCGCCCACTTTGAATCTTGACGCGATCTCCCTCTAATTTGAATGCAAGTGTGGCCTCTTCCGGCAAGGCCCTGCAAATATCAAGTAGCTTTCTGGCAGCAACAGTAATTTCACTTGCTTCTCCCTTGACCCCGGTAATCTTGGAGACTATCTCTACCTCCAGGTCTGTACCGGTTAGCGCCATACCTGTTTCATCTAAAGCAATATACACATTAGACAAAATGGGTAGGGTTTGGCGCCGCTCTACTACACCCCCTATATCGCTAAGAGGTTTAAGTAGATCATTTCTTTTTATTTCAACATTCATACTATTAAGTTTTATTTAAAGAAAACTAATTACTATTATTACTGCTGTTAATAAGCCACTATATTAAATATTTCCTTTTAGTATCAATAAGTTCAAGCAAATAAAACCTGTGGGTAAACACTGCCTTACTAACGAATAGTTGTTATTACATTTAAGACAAACAAAAACAAACAAACTTTATCCACAAATATTCACACTTTGGACACAACACGCTTACATATTAATGTGAAAGCAATTTCATTAAGTTGTCATAATCCTCGTTAACTCTCACATCGTCCAATAATAACGCTTTTACTTTCTTACAGGCGTGAATGACCGTGGTGTGATCGCGGCCTCCAAAGGCATCTCCTATCTCGGGGAGACTCAAGGTCGTAAGTTCTTTGGCTAGAGACATAGCAACTTGACGGGGCCGGGTAATTTGTCGATTCCTTCGTTTGGAGTGTAAATCAGACACCCGCATTTTGTAATATTCTGCAACCGTCTTTTGAATGTTGTTAATGGTAATCTGTTTTTCCTGGTAGAGCAGCAAGTCTTTCAGGGCGTCAGTGGCGGCACCTATGTCAATACTATGGCCTGTAAAACGCGCGCCCGCGACAACCCGATGCAAGGCGCCTTCCAACTCACGGATATTCGAACGACATTGCTTGGCAATAAAGAAGGCCACATCCTCTGGTAGATCCAATCCTTGGCTGCGCGCCTTCATGTTCAGGATGGCCACTCGGGTTTCCAGTTCTGGGGCCTCAATTCGGACGGTGAGGCCACTACCAAAGCGGGATATAAGGCGCTCTTCCACCCCAGTAATTTCCTTGGGGAAGCGGTCGCTGGTCATAATAACTTGGCGCTGACCTTCTAATAAGGTGTTGAAAGTATGGAAAAATTCTTCTTGAGAATGCCCCTTACCGGCGAAAAACTGGATATCGTCGATGAGCAAAGCATCTAACGAACGATAGTATTTCTTAAATTCACTAATAGCATTGTGCTGCAAGGCCTTGACCATATCGGCCACGAAACGTTCTGAATGGACATAGGCCACCTTGGCTTCGGGGTTGTGATAGTGAAGGATATTGCCTGCAGCCTGCATCAGGTGGGTTTTGCCCAGGCCCACCCCACCGTAGATAAACAATGGATTATAGGCCCGGCCAGGGTTTTCGCCTACTTGGGTGGCAGCAGCACGGGCAAGCTGATTGGATTTTCCCTCTACATGGGTGTCGAAGGTAAAATCCGGGTTAAGTCTGCCGGAATAAACCTCTCTCTGAGCAGGGGAAGTGGCGCGGACTACGGGATTCAAGGGGTTGGCCGAAACACCCTGGCTACCCACCTCTATTTGGACCGAAACCGTGTCGCCATTATATTTACACGCCAACTCAGTCAATCGACCTAAAAACTGTTTATGGACCCAATCCATAACAAATCGGTTGGGTGCCAGCAGGTGTAGGGCGCCATTCTTGTTGACTGCCTGGAGTGGCCTAATCCAGGTGTTAAATTGTTGTGCCGACAATTCCTCTTCGAGGCGGCCAAGGCATTTGTTCCAGAGCGTTGATTGTCCCAATTTAAGGCTTCTTTTTTGCAATATATGTTAAAGTGGCGGGGTAACGTTACAGTCTAACGCGACCCGGCGAGCTTATCCACAGAAAAAGTTTCTTAGTGCTAAGCGCTTCTTTTGGTTGACAATCACCGGGTAAACCCATTACCGTTGCGACCCTTTTTGATCTATACGTTGTGGTGGCCGGCAAGCATACACCGGGGCCACGAGAATGACTGCCATGAAGAGAACCTATCAACCCAGCAACCTTAAACGTAAGCGCACCCACGGTTTTCGTAGCCGCATGAGTACCCGTGCGGGCCGCGCTATTCTCAATGCCCGCCGCGCCAAGGGCCGTAAGCGCCTGGCCGTTTGAATATTTGGCCACACCCGACGCAACGTTCCCAAAATATTGCAGGTTAACAGGGGCGGAGGAGTACTCCAGAGTATTTAAGAATCGGTGCAACGCTGGAGACGCCTTGTTCGTGTGTTATGCCGCACCTAAGGTCAGCGAACAAACGCGGCCCACAGAACAGGCCCGGTTAGGTCTGGCTGTATCACGCAAGGTGTCGCCCCGGGCCGTAGTCCGCAATAGAATTAAGCGCTTGATAAGAGAAAGCTTCCGTCAAAGCAAACAAAAACTGGGCGGTCTCGATATTGTTATTGTTGCCCGCCCCCAAGCTTCAAAGGCCGACGTTACTGATATGGGAAAATCGTTGCAGATTCTTTGGGGTCTCCTGGTAAAAAAATGCAAAAAGCCTTAATCAACATACTAAAAATTTATCGCATGCTGATCAGTCCCATATTAGGACAACATTGCCGGTTCTTTCCCAGTTGTTCCAGCTATGCCTTGGAGGCCATTGAGATCCACGGTGCTTGGCGAGGTCTGCGTCTGGCCTCCAGCCGTGTCGGGCGTTGCCATCCTTGGCACCCTGGGGGCGTGGACCCGGTGCCGAATAGTGGAGACAAGCACTAATGGATATGTCGCGCCTGTTTTTGGTGGTGGCCTTAGGCTTGATCATTATGATGTTGTGGGAGGCCTGGCTTCGGGAAAACCAGCCCCCCCAACCCACGCCTGTGGTGACCAGTCCAAGCCAGGCCCCGGCTCAAGCCCCCGGCGTGGTTCCACCTGGGGGCGTCCCCCAGGCCCCCGTAACGAGCCCAGCCCCCGGCGCCCCCGTTGCGCCCCCGGTGGTCGCGGCCTTGCCCAAGGGTCAGCGGGTAATCGTCACCACAGACGTGTTGCGGGTGGAGATCGACACCCTGGGTGGTGACCTGCGGGTAGTGGAATTGGTCCGCTACCCGATCAGCATGAAAACACCCCAAAAACCGGTTCGGCTGTTTAACGATAGCGGTGGGCAGATCTATTTTACCCAAGACGGCCTGATCGGCAGGGGGGATAATTACCCTAATCACAAGACCCGCTACAAGGCGGAACGCTATCAATACACACTGGATGAAGGACAGAACCAAGTCGAGGTTCGCCTGCACTGGAGCGCCAGCAACGGAGTGCGCTACACCAAGCTGTTTCGCTTTCATCGGAACAAATATGTTATCGATGTTGAATATCAGGTAGACAACACCAGCACGTCACCTTGGCAGGGTTACTTTTATGGCCAGTACCTGCGATCTGATTTTTCCACTGGCGAATCCTTTGGGCTTATGAACAAGGTCCCCAGCTATATGGGTGGCGCCATATACACTCCAGAGGAAAAATTCCAGAAGGTCAGCTTCGATGACATGACCGCCGCAAACCTCAATCGCGAGGTCAGCGATGGTTGGATTAGCATGTTGCAGCACTATTTTGTGAGTGCCTGGTTGCCTCCAAAACAAACCAAGCAGGTCTTTTATAGCCGGGTGCTGGATGGGCCACGATACAACCTGGGATTTAAGTCTGCGCAGCCGGTGGAGATTGCGGCCGGTGCTCAGGGCACCTTGGGAGCGAAATTATTTGTCGGGCCCAAGGTCCAATCCAGGTTGAAGCAGACTGCCGAAGGCTTGGTTTTGAGCGTGGATTATGGTTGGCTGACCCCCATTTCGGCACCTCTGTTTTGGGTGCTACAGAAGATTCACGGTGTGGTGGGTAATTGGGGTTGGTCCATCATCCTGTTGACTATGCTTATCAAGCTGGCGTTTTATCCCCTGTCGGCGACGAGCTATAAATCCATGGCCAAGATGCGCAAGATCACCCCGCGTATGAAAACCCTCAAGGAACGCTACGGCGACGATAAGCAGAAGTTCCAGAAGGCCATGATGGAGATGTATAAAAAGGAGAAGATCAACCCCATGGGCGGTTGTCTACCTATAGTAATCCAGATCCCGGTATTCATCGCCCTGTACTGGGTGTTACTGGAAAGTGTGGAGCTGCGCCAGGCGCCATTCGCCCTGTGGATACAGGATCTGTCGACCAAGGATCCTTATTATGTGCTGCCCATATTGATGGGCATCAGCATGTTTGCGCAGCAGTGGCTGAGTCCCGCCCCCACTATGGACCCCTTGCAGCGTAAGATGATGATGTCGTTACCCGCCATCTTTACGGTCTTCTTCTTGTTCTTTCCCGCTGGACTGGTGTTGTACTGGCTGGTCAACAATGTGCTCTCCATTACTCAGCAGTGGCACATCACCCATAAAATGGAAGCCAAGGACCACTAAGTCTGGCGCCTAAGCCAGGCAACCCAGGTCAGCGTGGTAGACGGTTGCGTCAACCCATGACTGGACACAAACCCATAGACACCATCGCCGCAGTAGCCACCCCACCAGGCCGCGGTGGGGTGGCCATTGTGCGCGTCTCCGGACCCGCAGTAGCCACCATTGCCGAAGGCGTCCTGGGCAAGCTCCCCAAGCCTCGTTATGCTCTGTTGGCCGAGTTTTTTGCTGGCGATGGTCAGCCCTTGGATCAGGGTATCGCCCTGTACTTTCCTGCACCTCGCTCCTTCACCGGCGAAGATGTGCTGGAGCTACAGGGTCACGGAGGCCCGGTGGTCATGGACCTGATATTGGCCCGGTTGGTGGAACTGGGGGCGCGGCTGGCGCGGCCCGGTGAATTTAGCCAACGTGCCTTTCTAAACGATAAATTAGATCTGGCCCAAGCCGAAGCCGTCGCCGACCTTATCGACAGCGGTTCCCAGGCCGCAGCCCGATCAGCGCTGCGTTCCCTGCAGGGGGCGTTTTCTGGTCGCGCGCAAGAGGTGTTGGCAGCGCTCATCAAGCTGCGCAGTTTTGTTGAGGCTGCCATCGACTTTCCCGAAGAAGAAATCGATTTTCTGGACGACCCAGTTCTGACCGAACGCTGCAACAACCTAAAAAGTCTGATCGAAGCATTGCTGGCCTCCACCGAGCAGGGCTGTCTGTTGCGCAACGGCATGACCCTGGCCCTGGTCGGTCGGCCCAATGTGGGCAAGTCCAGCTTGATGAATCGTCTCGCCCAACGAGACACTGCCATTGTCAGCGCCACCCCCGGTACTACCCGGGACCTGCTGCGGGAGCAGATCCAGGTCGATGGTCTGCCCCTGCACATCATCGACACCGCCGGCCTGCGTCACAGCGAAGACGAGGTGGAGGCACAGGGTGTAGCACGAGCCTGGGCCGCCATGGAAGAAGCCGACCGGGTGTTGGTGGTCATCGACGATGATGAACACAATGACCAGGCCGTTGACGATGTCCTTGCCGAATTGCCCCAGGGCGTGCCCTATAGCATCGTGCTTAACAAGGCCGATCTCAGTGGCCGGGAAATTGGAATTGTCGAGAACAACGGCCACCAGGAAATTGCCTTGTCGGCCAAGACCGGCGACGGAATGGACCTGTTGGTCGAGCACCTCAAGACTTGTATGGGCTATCAAATACCGGGAGATTCCACCTTCATTGCCCGCCGTCGCCACCTCGACGCAATCGGGCGCGCCCACCGCCACATCCATTGGGCCATTGCCCAACTCAAAGACAACAAGGCCGGTGAACTCATGGCCGAAGAGCTGCGCTTGGCGCAACAGGCCCTCAACGAAATCACCGGCGAATACAGCAGTGACGATCTATTGGGGAGCATCTTTTCCAGCTTTTGTGTTGGTAAATGAACCATATCCATATGGGTCCTGCACTGAGGGGGCGGGGGAGCAGCAGAAGCCAACAGGATTTTTTGGCAGCCTGGGCGAAAAGTGAGGTGAACGGCCGTTCACTATAGGGATTTCCTAATGGTGTAAAGCTCTCTAACCAACCTTATTCAGATAACCATCAATAAATTCCTCGGTAGTAACGAAAGCTTTGAGCATATCATCGTATATTGCACTGACTTTCTCATTCCTTCCCTCCATGAGGGCAAGCCCCATTTTATTACTGAGTTCTGACAAAACCACTGCCCCGATATTTGCAGAGGAACCCTTGATGTCGTGGGACAAATCCATAATAGCCTCCCAATTTTCTTGCTGGAGATGCTCTTTGAGCCTTTCTACCTTTGTTTTGGTCAATTTCAGGAAAAGACGCAGGACACGCTCAATCGACTCATCATCAGCACCAAAAACATTTCGCAGCTGATCCATTTTCAGCGATACGAGTTTATCGGTTTCATTAGCGAGAATAGCGGTTGAATTTTTTCTTGTTTTTGCTTTCGTCCAGCGCAAGATGACTCTGTTCAGGTCTTCCAGCCTCAAAGGTTTGGCCAGATAGTCGTCCATACCGCTGTCAAGACATCTTTCCCTGTCGCCCTGCATTGCATTGGCCGTCATGGCGATAATAGTGGCATGGTCGCCTGATCTCTCTTCCAATTTCCTGATTTGCCGAGTTGCCTCAAACCCGTCCATTTCCGGCATCTGACAATCCATCATCACCATGGTGTAACGTTTATGTTTGATGGCCTCCAAAGCCTCTACACCATTTGAAACCACATCAGATACAAACCCGAACTTTTCAAGCAAATGCACAAGCACTTTCTGGTTGGTCAGATTATCCTCTGCAATCAGGATTGTCATATTGCTAGCGCCCAAGCTTGAGTTATTGATGTCATGCTGGAAAGGCTCTTCATTTTGGCAATTCTCCCTGGCCACACCCAACACCCTTGCCAGGCAATCATACAGCTGCGAGCGCCTTATCGGCTTGGTCAGGCATGCAGAAATACCCACCTGTCTGGCCGTCGTCATATCTACATTCTGCCCTAGAGATGCCAGCAGAAGCATACGGACATCATTAATGTCGGGATCAGCATTAATCAGCCCCGCCAATTCCAGTCCATTCATTTCCGGCATCAACCACTTCAGCATGACAACATCAAAGGGCTTTTTTGATTTATTCCAATCGCGAAGAATCTCCAGGGCCTGGTGGCCATTTGCAACAACCTCGTTCTGCATTCCCCATGACGCTGTCTGATGCTGAAATATCCTTTGGTTTGTTTTACGCTCATCAACAAGAAGAATTCTAGCGCCATCTAATGCTGTCTTCGTCGATAATGGCATTGCAGGCAGGTCTTTCTGTGTTGATAAACGCACGGTAAACCAGAAGGTGCTTCCTTTGCCCGGTTCGCTCTTCACGCCAATGCTCCCCTCCATCATTTCGACCAATTGTTTGCTGATTGCCAGCCCAAGTCCGGTACCACCGTATTTTCGCGTTGTTGAACCATCCGCCTGCGAAAATGATTTGAACAAATTCGACTTGCCTTTTTCGCTTATGCCAATCCCTGTATCAATGATCTCGAACTGGAATGTAATGTCATCTTTAGACGCCTTTGCGGTACTGACACGAACAACCACTTCACCTTTGTCGGTAAACTTAATGGCATTACCTACCAGATTTATAATAATTTGCCTTAATCTTCCTGGGTCTCCATGGATGGCCACCGGAATATCAAGAGGTATATCGCTGATTAATTCAAGGTTCTTTGACTGGGCATGTTGGGCCAGCATGTCTGTTACGTCTTCTACCAGGGTATCAAGGTTGAAATCAGTGTATTCCAGTTCCAGTTTACCGGCCTCGATCTTGGAAAAGTCGAGAATATCGCTAATGATAGATAAGAGAGAATCCCCGGATTTCCGGATGGTTTCCACGTAGTCACGTTGCCGTGGTGACAGCTCCGTGGTGGCCAGTAACGTTACCATCCCCAACACACCGTTCATCGGTGTGCGAATCTCGTGGCTCATATTTGCCAAAAATTCAGATTTAGCACGACTGATATCTTCGGCTATTTCTTTGGCTTTTTTCAGCTCAAACTCAACTTCCTTCTGGTCCGTTATGTCCCATATCACGCCAAGCAAACGGGTCTTGTTCTGGGTCTCGTCCCGGATGGTTTTCCCCCTTGTCCTGACCCAACGGACCGACCCATCAACCCTGACAATACGATGTTCTATATCGTACTCACTTCCATCTTCTAAGGCTTTTTCACGGATTTCCTCTACCATTTCCCGATCATCTGGATGGACAATGACCCCATAGGCTACAAATGAATCACCGATGATATTTTTCTCCAGGCCCAGCAAAGAATTAATTTCACCCGTCCAGATAACCTTTTTTGTGCCCAAGTCCATGTCCCACGAAACCTGGTGGGCCGCTTCCTGTGCCAGCGCAAGCCTCTGCTGGCTTTTCTTCAGGGCACGTTCTGATTTGATGCGTTCCGTAATGTCGCGCGCGACACCCTCAATCCCAACAACATTCCCTTCGTCGTCATACATAAAATGGGAGCTACTTAATACCCAGGCAAATGTACCGTCTTTCCGCCTCATTAACGATTCAAAATTCTCTACTATGCCATTGTTATCCCGTAGCATATTAAGCATCTCAATCCTGTTCTCCGGACGAACATAAAGGCCCTCAAGCTTTTTTCCAATCGCCTCTTCGGGCTTATACCCAAGTAACCGCTCGCCGCCTTTGGAGACACGCGTCAACACGCCATTTACATCTGTGCGGTAGTAGGTGTCTTGCATATCATCCAGTATTTTGCTGTATTCCCGCTCTGACGCTATCAATTGCTCCTGTGCTTCATGTCGCTTGGTTATATTGCGCGCCACCCCCTGCGTCCCGACTAATCGTCCCTCGCTAATGACAACAGAACTATTGACTTCCAACCAGACACGCTTCCCGTCCTTCGTGTGCATGGCAACCTCATAAATATCATCCCCCGTGAACCCGCCAACCCGGCGGTTTAATTTTTCTACGAGAATGGGTATGGATTCCTGGTCAATCATATCCAGAAATTTCATTGCCATAATTTCATCTTTCGAATACCCGGTGATTTTTGTAGCCACTTGATTTATGGAAGTAAAATTTCCTTCCATATCCACCGTGTAGATTATGTCTGTGATATTCTCAATGAGACGCTGATTTTGTTGTTCACTTTGTTGCAGTGCCTCTTCAGCAAGCCTTCTCTCGGAGATTTCAGCTGCAAGCACATTATTAGCTTTGGCCAATTCTTGTGTCTGAAGTGACAACTGTTTTTGTGCCCCCTTAAACCGTATGCTGCCATGTCTGACGATAAAGAAAAGGACGATATAAAGTACAAAAAGAATCAGGCTGCTGCTGACGACAACCTGATTCTGGGATCTTTTTATCCCCTCAATGTTCGAGGTTGCATCAATGTATAGCTCGATAACCCCTTCCAATGTCCTGTCTCTATCATTTCCCCATACCGGCGCATAGATACTGATGACATGGCGGTCCTTGAGAACCTCATCATTGGTCTTGAATGTTTCCCTGAAAGAATAATCGCTCGTAATCTTGCCCTTGCGAGCCATCTCGAAGCCTGTATGACCTTTCTTAATAACTCCGATTTGTGAACGCTCGGTGGAATAGAGGGTGCGCCCATCAATATCAAAAAGCTTGACCTTGAGCACGGGTAAACCAAATATCTGTCGCCGTACTTCCGCATCAAACATCTCCACTTGATGGCTTGTGGCCAACGCCTCATTACTGTAATCCGACGCGTTACTGACAAGAGGGGTAAAAAATTCCCAGATGGAGTTTGAAATAGCCCGGGTCAGCACCACATTGGATTCCTGGGTCACTCTCACCAGGTCTTCGGTGGCAAAATACCGGTACATACCGCCAAGGAGTGCAGCCACCACGATCAGGCTGATCAGGCTGGCAATGGAGAAAAAGCGCAGAAGTCTATACATGTCTGTTTGAACAGATGTCCCTAAAGGTAGAAACAATCCATAGTACCGTTCCTTTTACGGCGAACACCGCAGGTGTTACCCAAGGCAAGGCCAATGAACTTAAATTATCGGTATTTGGGGAGAAAAGCTTGAGTTTAAGCTGTGGTTACGGCGGCAGTATACCTAATTTTTCTCGAGGGAAGGCGGTGGAAGTGGGTATACTAACCCGGTGTTTCCAGGCGCCGCGTCGGCGTCTTCATGTCCGCGCTGAAATGTGGCCAATGGGTCTTGACCTGTAAGTAGCTCATAGGTTTTAGGCTTGACGTTGACGGTTTCTGCCGGGATAGCGGTCGGCAATACTGTCAAAACAGGACAACTAATAAGAGGGTGGCCCATGACGACAATGGTTTGCAAACGGATAGGGGTATGGATTTTTCTGTGGGGCCTGTTCTCGAGCGGTGTCGCCGCCCCACCACCGACCGGAAGTGAGATCGTTACCCAGGTTGAGCAATTGTTGTGGGGGCGTACGGCACAAGGGCAGTATGAGATGACCATTACCACGCCCCATTGGCAACGTACTCTCAAGTTGCGCATGTGGATGCGGCGCCCCAACAAAACCTTTGTCCGTATCCTGTCACCGGCCAAGGAGGCCGGTATCGGCTCGTTGCGAATCAAGGGTGAGATGTGGAATTACCTGCCCAAGGTTGAACGGATCATCAAAATCCCGCCTTCCATGATGTTACAGCCCTGGATGGGCTCCGATTTTTCCAATGATGATCTGGTGAAGGAAAGCAGCATGATCAACGACTATACCCACAAGGTCGTTGGCACTGAAAATTTCCAGGGCAGCGAAGTCTATCGTGTTGTTTCCATCCCCAAACCCGAAGCGGCCGTGGTCTGGGGCAGCATCGTCTATCGGGTGCGCAAGTCTGATTTAATGCCAGTGCGACAGGATTATATTGACGAGCGCGGCCAAACCATCAAGATCCTGACTTTCTCTAAAATCCGCAAATTCGGTGACCGTAAATTGCCTTCAATATGGGAAATGCGGCCCACACAAAAACCCGGTAATACCACCCGCATACGCGTAATCGACGTCGTCTTCGACAAGCCGATAAAAGATTCTGTTTTTACACTCCGCAACCTGCGCCGTCGGCGCTAATGGAGGGCCGTCATGGCGTTGGTAAAAGTTGAACAAGTCAGCAAACAGTACCAACAGGATAGTGTCGTTGTCGAGGCGCTGGATGCTGTGGACCTTAGCGTTGAAAGTGGCGAGTTTATGTCCCTGGTGGGACCTTCGGGGTCCGGCAAGACTACGCTACTGAATATTATCGGCGGCTTGGACGTGCCCACACGCGGAAAGGTGTGGATACGCGAACAGGAAATTGGCCGCCTGCCAAAGAGCCAGCTCTCCCGCCTACGATTACGTGAAATTGGTTTTGTCTTCCAGGAATACAATTTAATTCCGGTGCTGAGCGCCGTTGAGAATGTTGAGTACGTCATGCTGTTACAGGGTGTACCAGATAAGGAACGGCGCGAGCGTGCAGAAAGCATATTGGGCGAAGTGGGTCTTGAAGAGTACGTACACCGTCGACCGGCACAATTATCCGGCGGACAACAACAGCGGGTGGCTGTAGCCCGCGCCATCGCGTCGCAACCTGCCATTGTGCTCGCGGATGAACCCACTGCCAACCTGGATTCCCGTACTGGTGCCGCCTTGCTGGACCTGATGCGCGATCTCAATGAGCGCCACAAGACCACCTTCATTTTTTCTACCCATGATCCCATGGTGATGGAACGCGCCCGGCGCATTGTGACCCTGCGAGACGGAAAAATTGTCGATGACCACACGCAAACTGGGGCGAGAAAATGAAATTGCTGCGATTGGCCTGGCGGAATGTGCTGCGCAACGTCAGGCGCTCCCTGATTACCGTGGTTGCGATTACCGTTGGTTTGGCATCGCTGGTGTTTTTTTGGGGATTCATCGATGGAATGAACGAGCAAATGATCGAAAATAGCACGAGCTATTTGTCAGGCCACTTAAAGGTACACGGGAAGGGCTATCACGATGACAAAAAATTACATCGTGCTATAACCGATGATCCCGTGATTCGGGAGCGTCTTTTAAAAGACAGCCGTATCAAAGCACTGTCTGCCCGGGTAGAAGGAAAGGCCCTGCTAAGCGGCGCCAACAAGAGTCGTGGTGTAATGGTGATCGGTGTCGATCCCGAAAATGAAGTTAAGGTCACCACTATTAATAAGACTGTTATCGAAGGCCGCTACCTGCGCCCGGATGACAAAGATGAAATATTGATCGGCGATAAAGCGGCGCAGATACTGGGCGTCAAGCCGGGCGGGGAGACGGTACTGATAACGCAGGCGGCAGACGGATCTATCGGCGCCGGACGTTATCGTATTGCCGGAATTTTCGATACCGGAATTGACGTTATCGATACTAATTATGTCTTTATTACCCTGGAGGCCGCACGCGATCTGTATTCCATGTGGGGCCGGGCTACGACATGGGCGATTCGGTTGGAGCATCGCCAACAATCAGCCCAGGTGGCACAAGCATTATCGCGCAAGCTGGGGCCAGAATACGAAGTGCTGGGTTGGCGCAAATTGCTGCCATCGGTGGTGCAGGCGGTGTTATTTCACGAGGCCATGACCTATATCATTTTGGGCATTATGTTTGTTGTTGTGGCGGTGGGGATTGCCAATACCATATTAATGGCCGTCATGGAGCGTACCCGCGAGTTCGGTGTCATGATGGCCCTGGGAACCTCGCGCAACCAGATTATCGGGTTGGTGATTCTGGAATCCATGTTACTCGGAATTACGGGACTCCTTGTTGGTAATGTCTTTGGTCTTGGTATTAATTTCTACCTCGCCAGCACAGGAATGAATCTCGAGCAGTTTGTCGACGCCATGGAAAGCATGCCGGGCCTTTCCGCGATTGTCTATCCGGTGACACGCTGGGACCACGTTGCGGAGTTGTCAGCCATCGTCTT
The DNA here is from genome assembly GCA_011052015.1 of Acidiferrobacteraceae bacterium. Lineage (GTDB taxonomy): Bacteria > Pseudomonadota > Gammaproteobacteria > HyVt-429 > HyVt-429 > HyVt-429. Next base: position 28,751 of record DRJZ01000056.1, read on the forward strand.
CTTTATCAGCGTTTTGCCGGCACTTTACCCGGCATGGCGCGCGGCCAGTGTTGAGCCGGTCGAGGCCATCCGTGGAATACGCGCACGAAAAACATATCGGCACGTTGCGCGTGAGCATAAAACACAGCAACGCACACATGCTGTGTTTTGGGCCATCGCCAGCCGGGGCATCGCACGTAATCCACGCCGGGCCATGCTTACCGCCAGTGCCACGGCGTTCGGATTGGCGGCCTTTATTGTTTTATATGCGCTGACCGAAGGCTGGTATGAACAAATGGTTGAGAACTCAACGCGCTATTTTAGTGCCCACGTGCAAGTAGAGCGCCAGGGTTTTCGTTTGGACATGGAGCCGGGTCTGCGCATGGCCGGTTACGAGCGAACCTTGCAAAAAGTGAAGCAGGATCCACGGGTTTTGCAGGCATCGCCCCGGGTGCAGGGCCAGGTTATGGTCAGTAGCCCGGTTGCTTCGGAACCGTTGCTTATACTGGGCATCGATTCACAAACAGAACAGCAAGTCACACAATTGCAGAAGGTAATTACTAAGGGCTCCTATCTTGTTGCCAATGAACGAAACAGCATCGTTCTTGGACAAAGAGTGGCGAAAAAGCTTGGTATTCGTATCGGCGAGAAGGTTGTTGTCACCGCTCAACAAGTGAACGGGGACCTGGGTTCAGCCGCCTATCGTGTCGCGGGCATATTTGAAACGGGCAATGAATTTTTCGATGGGCTGATGGGGCTGATACCGCTTTCGGCGGGGCAGGAACTGTTAGGCCTGGGCAACAGCATATCCACTATCGCCATATTGTTAAAAGATCGGATGGATAGTCGAGACTTTGCAAATGATCTGAACGGTCATCTGGGTAACAAAGGACTAGAAGCTTTACCCTGGGAAACACTCCTGCCGATTGTTGTGCAAATGATCGAATTCAGCGATGTATTTTTCTATATTATACTGGCCATTGTTCTGTTTGTGATTGCCATGGGCATAATGAACACCCTGTTGATGTCGGTGCTTGAGCGGACCCGCGAATTCGGTGTCATGATGGCCCTGGGTACGGAGCCTGGGCAAGTGCTACGTATCGTTATCTACGAATCGTTGGCATTGTCAGCGGTAGGTGTAATTGTCGGCACAATTCTCGGCATCGCAGTAACAACCTATTATGGTAACGTGGGGATAGACCTTAGCAATTTGATGCAGGCAACCGAAGCGATACCGGGCATGACCCCTATTCTTAAACCGGTCCTGATAGGCGGGAGTTTATGGTGGGCGGCCATTGTTTTGTTTGCTACGGGCGCAGTAACAGCCATCTACCCCGCCCGCCGTGCGGCGCAGTTGGAGCCGGTCTCCGCCATCCGCCATGTCTGACAAAAAGGGCTGGCCGGCAACTGTGCTTGGCCTGTTTCTCGGTAGCTTTTTACAAGTGGCGGAAGCGCAGATTGAAGTCAGTGGTTATTATAAGAATTTATTGATTGGTTCCCGCACCCTGCTCCTTTTCCCCCCCACAGAGAATTACACTGCAGATCTCAATCGTTTGCATTTACGTTTTCAGGGAGATCTGGGGAAGCGCGCGTCTTTCGACGTGCAATATGAAAATGAAATTATTCTGGGTGATTACCTCAATACCCAGGAGTTCATTTTCGTGAAAGAGGCGACTTCAGAAACCTATTTTAATTTAGAAAATACATACCTTGATTCCAGCAATGGCTACGGACGGCAGAGTCTTTATCGGGCCTATGTCGATTTGGCCTTTGACAAGATTGATCTTCGTATCGGACGCCAGCGTATCGCTTGGGGGTCGGCGCTTTTCTGGAGTCCGGTCGATATCCTTAATCCCTTCAGCCCAACGCAGCTCGAACGCGAGCGGCGTGTTGGTGTTGATGCCATTGTCTTGGATTGGAGCTATGGCGATCTATCCCGGCTGAGCTTGGTTTATGCCGCCCACGGTGAGTCGCAGCGAGCAAGCACGGCAGTGCGCTGGCGTACCAACAAAAAAGGTTTCGATTGGGCGTTGACCGCTGGACGTCTTCGTGATGACGACGTGATCGGGCTCGATTTTAGCGGTCAGTTGGGCAAGGTCGGTTTGCGAGGCGAGATCGCACGAACGAATTCCCCTGTAGACGGCGTCTATACGCGCGCCGTGTTGGGAGCCGACTACACCTTCCCTAACACCCTGTCTTTGAATGTTGAGCTCTATTACAACGGCCAGGGCGTTTCGGAGTCGAATAACTACGATTTCCCCCGCCTGATTTCTGGAGAGCTCCAGGGCGTGGCACAACGCTACATGGGGAGTTACCTGGGTTACGAAATCACAACTTTATTACGCTGGGAAAACTACTGGATTCTAAATATAGATGACAGCAGTCTTTTCTTTTCCCCCGTGTTGGTTTATTCGTTCACCGGGAACGTGGAGGGATCTGTAGGTGCCCAGTTTTTTAACGGTGGGTCCGGTAGTGAGTACGGCACATTCAATGATTTGTATTACGCGCAGTTGCAGTGGTTCTTTTGATGTAGCGTTCTACGCAAACTGTTGCCGAAGAAACAGTCTTTTCACCACTGAGGACACAGAGGGCACAGAGTAGCAACAAATCTTTTCCTCTGTGGTGAGCAAGCGCATACGAGATAAGTGGGACAATAATTAATGCACCATAGGCCTATTTTATAGGTGGTTTTATGCAATGATTGGGTTGGTTTTATGAAACTTGGAGCCATCGGGCGTATCTAATTCTGAGTTTTAGCCCTAATGCGACGGCGGGAGTATTGCCATGAAAAGAGTGATATTAAGTTTCATCCTGATTGTCGTTGGCGGTCAGGCGGCGGCCGACGACCAAAATCAATATCTTTATAAATTGTCGCCGGGGACCCGGCTTGTCCTGCAACGGCCGGTGGTCATCCCGTTGGGGACTGCCACGGTGTATTTTCAGGGTGGCAGGGTGGTGAGTGAAGACGATGTGGACGAGTATTACCCGCATTGCGCCTTGCTGTCGCGGGTGGTGAGCGTGCTGCCGCAGACCGTAGCGGCCGGCACATTCACTATCACCCGGGTGTTTCCCTTTGAAGAAGAACACAACACATCGGGTCGTATGCTGCCACGTTATGCCGGGTCCGGTGCGGGGTTTATCGCCGTAGGTCTGGTTCTGGCGTCTAACGAAACCAGTTATTATTTCTCCACCCGTCTGCTGCTGCGCGCCGATGCCATGCCTGACATCATGTATCTCGAGTGCAGGCAGATATCAGAATACGACGTCGGTGAACACCTGCGTATTGGTGAGTTCAGGCAGGCCGTGGGATCACTCATGAGCTTGCGTTAGAATTTGTGGGAAGGGTTACACTGTCCGGTTTGCCCGTACCGAAGGTCAAAACCCCCATAGAATAGGGCTTGAAAATGGTTGGCCAGCGAGAAAACCTCCAGGAACCTGCTACCTTTAACTAAGGAGTACGAAAGTTACCCATATAGGGAAGTTCTGATTAATTCGTCATTCCGGCCGCAGCGAAGCGGAGAGCCGGAATCCAGAGCTTCAAAAGCAATGGATTACTGGATTCCCGCCTTCGCGGGAATGACGGAACTGGAATTAATCAGAGTTTCCTTAGAGTAAGTGGGGGACACTGAGATAAGACAACAGTTTCCACAGTGCGGGGATGTGTCACCCTGTTCGATCGGGCCACGGGATAGTGATGGATGATCTGGTGAAAAAAAGGAGCCTGCAGGCAATGTGGGCCTCATCTCAACTGGGAGGGGTTAATGCCCCTTACCTGGATGGCTTGTACGAGGATTATCTTCGCGACGCCACCGCCGTAGATCCGAATTGGCGGGTTTTCTTCGATTCTTTACCACGAACCAAAAATGTCATGGACACCTCCCACGCGGCGATAAGGGAATCGTTTCGGGGGATGTTAATGGCATCCAGCCCGGGGCCTCGTACCCGCGGCGGCACATTTGCAGACAAGGATGCAGCGGCAAAGCAGGCCGCGGTCCTACGCCTCATCAATGCTTACCGCTTTCGCGGCCATCAAACGGATAGCTTCAACCCGCTACCCAGAAAGCAAAAGCCTGATCTTGAGGAATTCACCCTTGAATACCATGGATTGAGCGAGGATGACCTGGACACGGAGTTTAATATCGGATCCTTGGTTGGCCCTGAGAAAGCAACGTTGCGCGAAATTCTGGAGATAGTCACTGATACCTACACTGGATCCCTGGTTGCGGAGTATATGTACATCTCGAATACCGTTGAGAAGCGCTGGATTCAAAACCGGTTGGAGGGGCCACGCTGTAAACCGGGCTTTTCTGAAAAAACAAAGAAACGTGTTTTAGAAAGAGTGACGGCCGCAGAAAGGTTGGAGCGTTATCTTCACTCGAAATACATTGGCCAGAAGCGCTTCTCGTTGGAAGGCGCTGAAACCCTGATCCCCATGCTCGATGAGTTGATTCAGCGAGCCGGTGTTCAAAAGATCAAGGAAGTTGTGATTGGCATGGCGCACCGCGGCCGGTTAAACGTGCTGGTCAATGTGATGGGCAAAATGCCCTCGGACCTTTTCAAGGAGTTTGAAGGCGGACAAGAGAAAACAACCAATGGCTCCGGGGACGTGAAATATCATATGGGCTTTTCGTCGAATATCAGCACCCGCGGTGGTGATGTCCATATTGTGCTGGCATTCAACCCTTCACACCTGGAAATCGTAGGTCCGGTCGTGGAAGGGTCTGTGCGTGCGCGTCAAGACCGCCGTAGCGACAAGGATGGTAGTGAAGTTATTCCGTTGTTGATCCATGGTGATGCGGCATTTGCTGGCCAGGGTGTGATCATGGAGACCTTTAATATGTCGCAGTCGCGGGGCTACTCAATAAAAGGGACTGTGCACATTGTTGTGAATAACCAGATTGGTTTTACCACCAGCGATCAGCAAGACGCGCGCTCCTCGCTGCATTGCACCGATGTCGCAAAAATGGTCGATGCCCCGATTTTTCATGTGGACGGGGATAATCCAGAGGCCGTAGTGTTTGCCGCGCAAGTTGCATTGGATTACCGCATGACCTTTAGAAAGGATGTGGTGATTGATTTGGTTTGTTATCGTCGGCATGGGCATAGTGAGGCCGATGAGCCGATGGCTACACAGCCCATGATGTATAAAAACATCAGCAAAAAGCCCACGACACGTGAACTTTATGCGAAGAAATTAGAAGATGAAGGTGTTATCGCGACGGGTGAAGCCACCAGAATGATGGAAGCATACCGCAAGGCATTGGAAGAAGGCGATAGCATGGTGGCCGATATTGTGCCACACAAAAAAGCAACCTATCCCTTTGCAGTAGATTGGTCTGCTTATCTGGCGAACATTTGTTTGATTGACCTGGATACGAGTATCTCGCAAAAGAAGGTCCACGATCTGACGGAAAGATTGCTACGCCTACCGCAAGGGTTCGAACTTCATTCCAGTGTTGCCAAGATCATGGGTAACCGGCACAAGATGGCGGCCGGTTCCCTGCCGATTGACTGGGGTTTTGCTGAGACGATGGCATTTGCATCGCTGGTGACAGAAGGGTATGGGGTCCGCCTATCCGGACAGGATTCCGGGCGTGGCACGTTTTTTCATCGCCATGCCGTGTTGTATGATCAGAAGGACAGCACAAGCTATATTCCCTTACGAAACCTGTCTGACACCCAGGCAAATTTCCTGGTGATTAACTCATTACTCTCTGAAGAGGCGGTGTTGGCCTTTGAATACGGTTATTCCACGACAGATCCCAAGACCTTAGCGATCTGGGAGGCCCAGTTCGGCGATTTTACCAATAATGCACAGGTGGTGATTGATCAATTTATCAGCGCTGGAGAGCAGAAATGGACACGGCTGAGCGGTCTGGTAATGTTATTACCGCACGGTTATGAAGGTCAGGGGCCGGAACATTCGTCCGCACGCCTGGAACGATTTTTACAGCTTTGTGCCGAGCACAACATGCAGGTGTGTGTGCCGACCACGCCATCACAGATATTTCATTTGCTACGCCGCCAAATGATGCAGACCTGCCGAAAGCCGTTGGTAATTATGTCACCCAAGAGCTTGCTAAGGCATCGGTTGGCGGTCAGTAGCCTGGATGAGCTGTGTGCCGGACCGTTTAAGATGGTGATCCCGGAGACTGAGGGCCTGGACAACGACAAAGTAGAACGGGTCGTCATGTGTTCAGGTAAGGTCTATTATGACCTGATTGAAAAACGCAGCAAGGCCGAGCTCCATAATGTGGCCATAATACGGATGGAGCAAGTTTATCCATTTCCGAAAAACGCCCTGACGAATGAGTTCAAGCGTTACCCAAACACCAGTAAATTTGTATGGTGTCAGGAAGAACCGAAGAATCAAGGGGCCTGGTATTCCAGTCAACACCATATGCGTGCTTTGATCGGAAATGAACATCACCTTGAATATGCGGGTCGGCCAACCTCTGCGGCGCCGGCGGTCGGTTATGCATTGTTGCACATCAAACAGCAACATAGATTAGTCGACGATGCATTGGGTGTTGAGTCGTAAGGAATCATATGATTAATTTGTCATTCTGGCCGTAGCGAAGTGAAGAGCCGGAATCCAGGGTAGTAAAATCAATGTATCGCTGGATTCCAGCTTTCGCGGGAATGACGGGAGTGGAATTAAGTAGAGGCGCCCTAAATATTTAATTGTTTAGTTTAAGCAGAGATGTTTGGTTCGACTAATGATTAGACAACAGAACATCAGGACTATGTTAAGGAAACAACGATGACAATAGAGGTAAAGGTTCCAAGTTTTCCAGAGTCGGTCTCCGATGGAGAGGTCATAAAATGGCATAAGCACGTCGGCGATGCGGTGAAAGAGGACGAGGTCATAGTGGACATCGAGACCGACAAGGTGGTGTTTGAGGTGCCGGCTCCGCAGCAAGGTGTCGTCCAGGAAATCCTTGAACAGGAAGGTGCAACCGTCGTATCGGGACAGGTCCTTGCCCGTCTGGATAAACAGCCAGTAGAAAATTTAGAGCCATCGAGTGTAAAGGCAGATGACAATAACAAAGTTATCGCCCACGTAGATGAGGAAAAAGCAGGACCACACAAAGATGCACTCAATGCACCTGCGGCAGAAAAGTTGATCCGTGAGCACAACCTGGATACCCAACAGATCGTCGCATCGGGCAAGGATGGACGCATACTCAAAGAAGACGTTCTGCGATTCTTACAGCAACAATCACCCGCTCCCGATTCGGAGCTAAGCGCGCCTGTGACAGCAAAAGCAGTGGAACCGGATGTAGTGGAGCATGATCAAGCCCAGCAACGAACCCAGAAACGGGTTCCCATGACACGATTGCGCTCAAGAATTGCCGAACGTTTGTTGGAGGCACAACACAATGCAGCTATCCTCACCACATTTAATGAAGTGAACATGCAGCCAGTGATGGATCTCCGGGCTCGTTATCGGGAGCAGTTTGAAAAGGAACATGGGGTGCGGTTGGGTTTTATGTCATTTTTTGTTAAGGCTTCAGTGGAGGCACTTAAGCAGTTTCCCGATGTCAACGCATCCATTGATGGGGACGATATCGTCTATCATGGTTTTATCGATATCGGTATTGCGGTGGCCTCGCCAAGAGGGTTGGTTGTACCGATCCTGCGGAGTTGCGAAAAATTGAACATGGCGGAAATCGAGTCACAGGTCGCTCAGTACGCGGAACAGGCGCGAGACGGTAAACTCGCTATCGAGGACATTACCGGCGGAACGTTTACGATAACCAACGGAGGTGTGTTTGGGTCGTTATTGTCCACACCGATATTGAATCCCCCACAGAGCGCGATTTTGGGTATGCATAAAGCCCAACCACGACCGGTCGTCGAAGAAGGTGAGATCACCGTCCGGCCCATGATGTATCTGGCCCTGTCTTATGACCACCGAATTATTGATGGCCAGGCGGCGGTCCGATTTTTAGTCAAAATCAAGGACTGCCTGGAGGATCCAGCGCGAATGCTTTTGGGTGTTTAAGGTTGATAAGGATTGGAGACAGGACGTATGGCTGAACAATATGATGCAATCGTCATTGGCGCCGGACCTGCGGGCTATGTAGCCGCGATCCGATGTGCCCAATTGGGCCTTAAGACTGCCTGTGTTGATAGATGGCTCTCTGACAGCAATAAACCTTCACCGGGTGGAACATGCCTCAATGTGGGCTGTATCCCATCCAAAGCATTGCTGGAATCATCCGCTTTGTATGCAAATGTCAAGCAGGGCATTGCCAAACACGGGATCATAGTACCCAGCGTGGAGATAGACATCAGTGTCATGATGGCGCGTAAAGACAAGGTTGTAAACGAGCTTAGCCAGGGTATCGGCGCCTTGTTTCAGTCCAACGGCATCGCTTTTTATAGTGGACGTGGAAAGCTGTTGCTGGACAAGCGTGTTGAAATTAATGAGTTTAATAAAAAAGAGAAACAAATTGTCTCTGCGGACAATGTTATTCTCGCGCCGGGTTCTTCCCCGATTGATTTGAAGGCAGCACCATTGGACGACGATCTGATTGTCGATTCTTCCGGTGCGCTGGCATTCAGTGAAGTACCCGGGCGACTTGGGATTATCGGCGCAGGCGTGATCGGGCTCGAGTTAGGTAGTCTGTGGCGACGGCTCGGTTCAGAAGTTATCCTGCTTGAGGCGCAGGATAAATTTTTGCCCATCGCAGACGATCAGGTCGCCAGGGAAACCCACAAGCAATTCTCGGCGCAAGGCTTGGATATCCGGCTAAATTCCCGTGTAGTGGTCTGCGAAGCAAAGAACAACCAAGTCCATATTGATTATGAAGACGCAAATGGCACACAACATGAGACCGTCGATAAGCTTATTGTAGCCGTTGGACGCAGGCCAAACACAAATGATCTGTGCGCAGAAGAAGCCGGTTTGACCTTGGACGAATGGGGTATTATCCATGTTGACGCACAATGCATGACTAACCTGCCGGGAGTCTATGCGATCGGTGATGCGGTTCACGGACCGATGTTGGCGCACAAGGGATCGGAAGAGGGAGTAATGGTGGCGGAGATAATAGCGGGGCATTCGGCGCAGGTGAACTATGACACCATACCCAACATTATCTACACAGACCCGGAGATTGCCTGGATAGGAAAGACAGAACAACAGTTAAAGTCCACCGGAGTCGAATATCGTGCTGGAAACTTCCCATTTAGCGCCAGCGGTCGGGCCAAGGCATCCGGAGAGACTGCGGGAATGGTAAAAGTCCTGGCGGACGCGGAGACAGACCGCATTCTGGGCGTCCACATGATTGGATCACACTGCTCGGAGTTGATCTCACAGGTGGGTATCGCCATGGAATTTGGTGCAAGCAGTGAAGATATCTGTATGACGATGTTCGCTCACCCCACATTATCGGAGGCCTTCCATGAGGCCGCACTGGCAGTGGGCGGCCGGGCCATTCATCTGCTAAAAAAATAAAGCGATGTTAGCCCATTGGTGTGATCAATATTCAGACTGTTCCGTGCTTCATTTTTCACCACAGAGGACACGGGGGACGCAGAGTGGTAACGCATCTTTTCCTCTGTGTCCTTCCAGGTGACAAATTTCTAAGTCATTGATTTATATGCTAGCTTAGAATCTTGTCACTTGTAGATCTGCGGCCGCGCAGCGGCA
>DRJZ01000057.1 GCA_011052015.1 Acidiferrobacteraceae bacterium
AATCCAGAAAATGCATGTTTTAGACACTCTGGATTCCGGGTCTCCGCTTCGCTCCGCCCGGAATGACGGTGATTTTGACTTAAGTAAGTGCCATTGGGGAGAGAGATATTAAATGTGTTTCGCAGGCAGAGAAATAGGATGCAAGTCTCGCGGTTTTTCGCCTCTAGGCAGGGCGTCTAAATCGAGTCTGACCCATTGCTGTCCCATTTAATCATTTCGAATATGGATTACATGCGCTTATTTCGGTGGTTACACACCGATAAGTGGCGCATAGACATGAAAATGCCATCGCTATACTCGATTTTCGTCATCCTGAGGCGCAAAGCGTCGAAGGATCTAAACCCGTTGGGTTTATTTCCTTTATTAAGCAGGTTGAGATTCCTCGCTGTACTCGGAATGACAAAGCAATGGCCTGGCTGATGGATTGAATTAAATGGGGCAGCACTTCGAATTACCGGTAAGTTTTGTCGTTAGGCACAAGGAAAAAACAATGAGTGCAAGTCCAAATGTGCATAAAACCGTGTCTACTTTTTATGGGTAACACTACTTCGATAGTCTCCGCTTTGTTTCGCAGCCTGCCAATCGGTTTGTTAGGCGTTATTTTGATGCTAGCTGCCAAAGATAAAACGATGGCCTGGGCTTTAATAGCTATTAGCATGGGCTTATATCTTAAACCTGTTGCCAGAGCCTGCGGTGAAAATGCACTTGGCGAGTCGAGCAAAGTGCTAACCTTGCAGCTATATGTTGGTCTTGTCTTTGTAGCAGGGGCATTGGTCTTTTTTGTGCTGGGGTATACTTTTCAAATACCAACCAATGGGGAGGTTATTCCTATATCTATTATGCTGCTATTTGGCGGTAGCTTAATCCTGTTAATAATTAGTTGGATCAGACTCTGGCTTGCTTATGTAGCTGGTGTATTAGATAAATTTAAGGTTGAGCAAGATACCTGGACTTGGACATTTCTCGATATAATTCAGGTTTTCCGTGAATCCCTGCGATTAACACGAAATTGGCGGCACTGGCAACGTAATATTTGGTTGGCCTATTTTTCTTTTGCATATCTTTGGGTTGCCACCAGCGTACTGGCTTTCTATTTTACTAAAGATGGAGCCTTGATTTGGTGGCTTAGTTTCTTGGTCCATGCATTTGTTATTTTTCCCATCGCCCATGTTTATATGGTTATTGCAGGCCAACAATTGCTGGAAAATGACATGCCCGCTGAGCCAGAACTTCAGTCTGACACAGGTAGCGTATTTCCTGTCACCAAAAGACCCTGTGAGGCTTGCGAGAGAATTACGGAGCGAGTGAGAACCAGTTATGTCAGTCATGATCAGGGTGATGCATTATTTGATGTCTGGCAGCCTATCTATGAATATCCAGGATTAGACATAGCCCCCTGGACACCAAAAAATGACATCTACTTCTGTTCTCAATGCGGCCAGTTATGGTACCTCGAATACGATTCACGTGATGGTTGCTATAGTGGTATTACCAGAGTTAAAGATACCTCATTAACGCTATTTTCAACGTCAGCAAGCGTAGATGACATGATCATGAGCATTAATTCGGGTGATCTGCCACGCCTTATGTTTTATGATCGCCTGTTTATAACAATGTTAAAACAGGGTGGATTTGATCTACAATTAGCGGCAGATAAATTGCTCAGTGCGGCCTTGCCAGTAGAGGTGTCGTACAGGCAGGCGCGTTATATTTTTAGCTTGTTGCTCTTGATCAGCAACGTAATGAGGCAAAGACGATTAAAGGCAAATCTAAAAATAAAAGGCCTGTACTTTGATTTTGTCACCCTGGAACAGGCCGCGACAAAACGACGCAAGGCGGACGAAATTGATGCAGAAAATGCGGCGACCGAACGAGTATTATTAAAATTGGCGCTCGTTAAATTGCTCGACCGGCTGGCTCTGGGAAACGATCGAAGCGCCATTGAAGACCTGAGTTCTAGGTATGCACCAGATTCCTATCAACAGTGGGCATTTTCGATGATCGCCCTACAAAGCCAAACCCTGGATAAATTCGATGAGGTCAAATTTTTAGAGGCTTGTGAATGTTTAGAGCAGCAATTTAATCAGGATTCTTATCGTCGATTTTTCACTCAGGAAAATATAGACCAACTAATCGGGGCAAAAAAACGTTTAGTAGCAGTAAGTAGATTAAAAGAATATGAGCATCTACGCCAAAGTAAAGAACGTCTAACCTTTCTTATTTCAAAGTTAAACCAGCTCTCCCGATATGACAACCAATAAGGAGTACAGTGGTTCGGTTTCCTGAAAGTGGAGAAAAACCTCGAGATTTCCCAATATTTTTTCCACTATGTCAATGTAGGTAAGAATATCCAACAGCGTGGAATGATTGCTGATGTTTATTTGCTATTGCTATAGAATATGCCCTGACGAATTACATTGAGAGGGACTCCCGCTTCGATGAGACTGTAAAAAGCCCTATTTTGTAGAGGTGTCTAGAATTTTAAAAATACGGCAATATTCATTTAATCGTTATTTTCTGGAGTGCTTCTTGGGGTGAGTAAGGATAAGAATTCTATCAGCCTTAAGGTCCTGGAGACCTTGGTTCCCATTAATGAGTTTTCGTATGAAGGGAAGCGGGAACTGGCTGGTAAGACGGTCATTGAGGAGCAACAGGCTGGCCGGACACTGATTACCCAAGGTGCCGTCGATCATTGGACCTACTACTTGCTGCAAGGCGAGATCGAGCTCACCACATCGGAAGGAACCAAAGAGACGCTGCTTGGAAATGACGAGCAGGCCAGGTTGCCTCTGGATCATGCTCACTCCGGTCAGGTTGCGGTCGTCACCAAAACGGCTATTCGATTTATTCGCATCGACAGCGACCTGCTGGAGGTGCTGCTGGGAGAGGGCCGACGGGACAACCTCGAAGTGGAAGAGATTCAGGCGCAGGACGCGCTTGCCGAAAATCAGGTCTTCAATCAGATTTATCACGAGTACATGAACGACGCGTTGATCTTGCCCGGCATCCCGGATATTGCCCTGCGTGTTCGAGAAGTGACCCAGGACCCTCGAAACGGTATTGATGTGGTGGCCAAGGTCGTCCAAATGGACCCCGCACTGACGGCTCGCTTAATCCAGGTCGCCAATAGTCCCTTTTACCGAGGACAGGACCCCATCGATAATTGTCGTGCCGCGATCACCCGATTGGGCCTTCATGTCATCCGCAACCTGGTGATGAATTTTAGCCTCCACAACGTGTTTCGGACCCAATCCTCTCTACTCAAAAAGCGTATGGCGGAACTTTGGGAACACAGCAGTCGCGTCGCAGCCATCAGTTATGTTCTTGCCGGTCACAGCCCCGGGTTTGACGCGAACCACGCGATGCTGGCGGGGTTGGTGCATGACATCGGTGTTTTGCCCGTGATCAGCCACGTGGAAGCCTTCCCAGAATTGGCGTCGAATCCCGAAGATCTGGATAAGGCAATTGAGGCGTTGCGACCCCAAGTTGGCGCCATGGTGCTGCGTAAATGGCGTTTTGGCAGCGACCTCGTGCAGGTGGCATTGGAGGCCGAAGATTGGGACCGGGACCCGGATACTCAACCGGATTATTGCGATATCGTATTGATGGCACAATTGCATAGTTTTATCGGTATCCCACATATGCATGAGTACCCTCATGTCAATACTGTGCCCGCCTTCCACAAGCTGCTATTGGGAGAGCTCAGTCCTCAAATGAGCCTTGCGATACTTGAAGAGGCAGCCGAGGATGTGGCCGAAGCCTTGCAGCTTCTCAAGGCCTAGGGAACCATCTGGTTAATTCCAGCTTCGTCATTCTCGCGACAGAGGCTGTGTGAAAACTGGCAAATAACCCTGCTTGGCGTCATATATTCTCGCTTTTAATGTGAATGCTGTGTGGCCACGATCCAACCAGATGAAAGATAATAGATCGCATCGGTCAGGCCCCTTTTTGTGATTTGTTGTACAATATGCAGGACAAACTGTGACTTTGTGGAGGTGTAGTATGTCTAACAAAGTAGGTATCGTCGCCTTATTATTCAGTGTCGTCGCGCTGGTTCTCATTCTCATGGTTTTTCAGCGCTTGCCGTCGTCTGCTGCCCCAGTTCAGGAAGGAGCCTCAGCGACGCAGGCCGACGTAGGAGATTCGGAGGTTAAGAAGGTGGTCTGGCACGCGGATTTCGCTGACCCACGGCGCTTCAGCGCCATGCTTACCAGTATCAATAACATGGTCACCACCTTCCAGAATGATTTGGTGGACTACGATGTGCGCATCGTATTTGTATCCTATGGCATTCGTTTTCTCACCAACGACAAGCTTGTGGGCACTCCATTTGTGGAAGATGCGGCACTGGTCAAGCGGCGCGCCAGCCTGATGGGTCGCTTACGATCGCTGCAAGAGGTGCAGGAGGTTAAGTTGGAGTTGTGTGAGATTACCCGTAAGGCAATCGGGTTGCCGCAGGAGAAGTTGATAGAAGGTGTAGAGTCGGTGCCCTCCGGTGTGGTGCGCATTACCGAACTGCAACATCAGGGATTTGCTTATCTCAAGGTTGAGTAAGGACTAAGTCTTTGGGGCCAGTGCCGAATGGCACTTACTTAAGCTGATAGAGTGCTTTCTAGTCCCTTCTCCCCCAGGGAGAAGGTTAGGATGAGGGAAGTAAAAGCTAGAAAAAGCAGGTTTTATTAATTTATCCCCTCACCCCAACCCTCCCCCCGGAGGGGAGAGGGGGCTTAAGTAAGTGCCATTCGGGCCAGTGCCCTTATATTTTGTCTACACTTCATATTTTATAATGAGTAGGATTGCAAATGGCCAAACCCAATTACGCATTTGAAAAGCGACAGAGAGATCTCGACAAGAAAAAAAAGAAGGAAGAAAAGCGACAGCGAAAAGCTATGGCACAGGGCAAAAATCCCGCAGAAGATCCGCCCCAGATGCCAGACGATGAGACGGCCATCACCTGATCCTTGCCTGGCATGTTCTTGAAAGGGCCCTGCTCAATTAGATAAGAGTGCACGGGTCGGAATACCCGCAAGTTCGCGCCTATTTGGCGAGCGTTAGTGGTCAGATTTTGAAAAGTGCAACAAGAGGTTAGCAGCTTGTGGAAGCACCAGTGCAATATTTTATAGATCAAGCGACACTCTGGACGCCGAAAATTATCGGGGTTGTAGTCATATTCGTTGTTTTCTTTGTTCTTGCGAAAATGATGAAAAGAATAATCAGGGGTGCCGCCAAGCGGCTAGAATTTGATGGAAATATCACTGTGTTACTTGTTCGCGCAAATGGCGTCGCGTTTATGGTATTTGGTTTTATAACCGTACTCGGAACCCTGGGTATCGATATAACCGCGCTCGTGGCCGGTTTGGGGTTGACGGGATTTGCGCTTGGCTTTGCCCTGAAAGATACCATCTCTAACCTCCTCTCTGGCGTACTCATACTGTTATACCGGCCCTTCGAGAAAGGGAACCATATAAAAATATCGGGCTACGAGGGCATTGTTGTTTCTATTGACCTGCGCTACACGGAACTTGATTCCGAGGGGGATAAAGTGCTCATTCCGAATTCAAAATTATTCTCGGATCCAGTTACCGTGCTTCATTAGCGAAAATAGTTGCGGTGCCAGGACTTGGAATGGAATACACCTTCAAACTCATGTGCCCGTCGCGAAATATGATCTTATGCGGCAATACAAGACCAGGGAGCGGTTTTCTGATGTAATCTACGGTCAAGAGAAAAAGACCTGAACATCAACTGAGGCATCGCATGTTTTCGTCCAGCACAAACCCGCAATCAATGGTTGGCGCTTTCCATCCCAGTCACACATTGTAAACCAGACCATATCAAATCTTGATTACCGTCTACAATAGTGGTTACGGGGTATAGAGGCTTGAACGCTTGGCTTATCCATGGTTCTAACCTGTTACCTTCGCTACTTCGTCAATTTTGAAGGGGAGTCTTCGGGCTGATGGTACGATCTGTTCTCGGCGTGATCACCGCATGCTACGTGAGCCTGGTGCTGGCAGGGGGATTGGTGGTCAACCGAAGTGACCAGGAGCAGTTAAATGATAACCAAAGCCTGTTCAAAATCATGGATGAAGCGGGGGCTCGGCCCGATACCTTTTATCAGTTTGACCAGGTATTCCGCTCGCTCAATGAGGAAGACCTGCGTAATGCCCAAGCAGATATCATTGTACTTGGATACCGGGCCGACAAGATTGTGCAAAGGGAAGAGGACAAGAGCTACTATGCCATCAACGCCAAGATAGTGATGGTCTATAATAAATTTGTGATCGCCAGACACAGCATTCAGATGCTGAAGTTGGCCAAAAAATATAATATTATTTACGATGGTTGGGGTGTGCAGTTGGCAGCCGCAGGCGAAAAACAGGGAGACGTAAAGAGGAACCTGGAAGACTCGAAAAATGGAAACGAGGCCTTTCTCAAAACTGGCATCTATCAGGCGATAAAAAAATTGATCGATTCTGATTTTCGTGGTTTCGTGGTTTCGTGGGGGAGGAGGTCAACCTGTAGTGATCGCGTAGTGTATTTTGTGGTTCTTTAAGGAGATCAGGTGAGGGTGCCCATGGCTGATTATTTCGAGACCGTACAGTTTTACGAGCAATGGCTCAGTGCAAACAAATCCCTGCTGGGCATGATGGGCTTGGTGTCCTTTCTTACCGTGTTAGTTAGTGTGTTGGTTCTACCTGTGGTGGTTTCACGTATACATCCCGCCTATTTTGCGCAAGGCCGCAAACAATATGATTACCCATCAGCATCTCACCCTGCGGTGCGTATTCTTTTGTTGACCATAAAGAATATAGTCGGCATTTTTTTTATTGGTATGGGCGTGGCCATGCTGGTGCTACCAGGTCCTGGAATAATTACAATGTTGGCCGGTATTATGTTAGCTCGCTTCCCTGGTAAGCGGGTATTGGAAAGGTGGATGATTGGTCTGCCAGGGATATTGCGCAGTGCAAATTGGATACGTCGACGCCGAGGGGTTGCCCCCCTATTACATCCCAAGTCAACGGTATTGTTGAAGCAGGACGAGTGTGAGCAAGCATATTCGAATTGCATGCCCGTGCCTATACATAAATCCTGTCAACCCCAGTCCAGACGCTTAACAAAATTGGCTACTTGGCTGCGTTCGTTGTATCCCAGTGATGGATAAAAGTTACGTTTGTAGGACTCACGTTCGCGGCTGTTCATGACGCTAATGCGAAAGCACCGCTGACGCGCGGCCTCCTGCTCCATGGCGGCTACCAGTTCTGAACCGACCCCCTGGCCACGGGCTTGTTCTTTCACGAACACTTCGGAGATGAGCATCTCGCGCCCCGCAAACAGCAAATAGGTAATAATCTCGCCGTGGATATAACCCACTACCTGCATATCTTGCACGGCAACCAGAAGTGGCGCACTCGCTTCTCCGATCAACGCGCTGAGCCGCTGGCGTAAGGTGGTGCCATCGGCCTGAAAAGCGGGATTCCAACCTAACTCCCGGTGAAGTTCTATCACTGCATCGACATCGGTCTCTTGCAGTGGGCGAATGTGAGAGGACATGGCCGATGGAGTAAGGAGACTATGGGTTGTGATGAACCAGGTGAGCAGGCGGACGTTTTAGTCCTTCTTCTACTTGCGCTGAGGTGTGGGTGTTGGTCAGCAAGGCGATTAACTCAAGGGCGAAATCTATTGTGGTGCCCGGACCTCGGGAGGTGATTACTTGTCCGTCGCGCACCACCGCGCCACTGTTGTCGATATTGATATTTTTATCCTGTTCATTGTCCAGGGTCCCAGGGAAACAGGTGACCCGCTTGCCGTTTAGTAATCCTGCATGAGCCAAGACCTTGGGTGCGGCACATATCGCAGCAGTGTATTTGCCGCGTTCTGTGAGATTATGCAGCAGTTGATGAATTCGTGGGTCTTCGTCAAGGTGGGTGGCGCCCGGAAGACCACCGGGTAATACCATCATGTCATAGTCCTGGGACAGGGCGTGGTCCAAGCTAATATCGGGCATTACTACAGTCTTTCGGCTACCGGTGACCGGACCCTCGGCCAACCCGGCCACGTCCACCGTTATCCTGGCGCGACGTAGCAAATCAATAACCGTAACGGCCTCTAGTTCTTCAAAGCCATCCGCCAGGGGTATCAGTACACGCGCCATCAGTAGTCACCGCAAAGGCCGAAAAGAGTTAAGCGCCATGATGACTTTGGGCACGTACAATATTGACACCCTTGAGAAGATTGAGGGCCTCCTGGAGTTGGTAGTCGTCGTGGATAGATTTGTCAGGCCCCTTATTTTTTTTATCACCTTTACCATTGGGGTTCTCCAAATGTTTGGCGAGATCGGCCTCGCGCACACCCGGGGACTTCTTTTTCTTTATTTTGGGTAGCTTTAAGGGCTCCACGATCACATCCGGCGTGATGCCGGTGGCTTGAATGGAACGACCATTGGGTGTGTAGTAACGGGCCGTTGTGATTTTTAGCGCTGAGCCATTTTTCATGGGCAAGATGGTTTGCACCGAACCCTTGCCAAAGGTTTTGGTGCCCATAATGATAGCGCGTTTCTGGTCTTGTAATGCTCCAGCGACAATCTCGGAGGCGGAGGCCGAGCCACCATTGACCAATACGACCATCGGTGTATTGTTGAGCAGGTCTGTGGGCGTGGCGTTGAAATTCAATTTCGAGTCATCCACCCGCCCTTGGGTATACACAATCTTACCGCTCTTGATAAAGGCATCGCTAACAGCCACTGCAGCATTGAGGACGCCCCCGGGGTTGTTTCTTAAGTCGAGTACGAGCCCTTTTAGCTTGTCTTTATTGGCTCTTTTTAATTTTTTTATGGCCTTGCGTAGGGCTTCACCGGTGTTGGCCTGGAATTGAGAAATGCGGATATAGCCATAGCCGTCTTCTAACGTGCGATTTTTCACACTATGAATTTTGATAATGGCTCGAGTAACGGTGATTTCACGTGGGCTATCGTCGCCGCTGCGGACGATAGAGAGCTTAATATCACTACCGGGTTTTCCACGCATCAGTTTGACCGCATCGGCCAAGCTCAATCCCTTAACCGGGGTGTCATCAATGCGTACAATAAGGTCACCCGATAACACCCCCGCCTTGGCGGCGGGGGTGTCGTCAATGGGCGTGATGACCTTAACAAACCCGTTTTCCAGGGTGACTTCGATGCCCAAGCCTCCAAATTCGCCTTCGGTGCTGACGCGAACTTCTCGATAGGCCTCTGGATTCAGGTAGGCCGAGTGGGGGTCCAGCCCGGCGAGCATGCCATGAATGGCGTCTTCGATGAGGGTGGCATCTTTGACGGGCTCGACGTAGTCACTTCGAATCCGGCTCAGAATTTCGGCGAAGTTCTGAAGCTCAACAAGGGGCAGGGTGGCGTCTGTGTCCGTTGACGTACGCTCTGCCAGTACCGCCCGTTCCAGGGTGATCCCAAAGCCGACGAATATGCCGATGAGTAAAATTAAGGTATAGCGTACGAACTGCTTCATGTGGGTCTCCGTGGATGCGATATCCCTCGATCGCCATATGTCGATCGGGTTTTAGTGGATTATGTATGTTAATACGAGTTGAAGATATGCGCACTTCTTAGGTGGGACGGCGTACCCACAGCAGGGGGTTACGCGGCACACCTTTGTGCCTAATCTCGAAATATAAACCGGGCTGGGCCAGTCCGCCACTGTTTCCCACCGCAGACACCAATTGGCCGGTCTCTACCCAGTCACCGACTTCGGCATAGAGCGCCTGGTTATGCCCATAAAGGCTCATGTATCCGTCACCATGGTCGATGATCAGCAGCAGGCCGAATCCCCCAAACCACTCGGCGAAGGCCACTCGACCGTGAAATATTGCATAGACGTTCTGACCCTCTCGGGCATCCAGGAACAGCCCTTCCCAGGTGAGGGCGCCGCCTTGTTTGGGGTCGCCGAAGCGGGCTCTTAGGGTGGCCTGGGCCGGAAGCTGGAGTTTGCCACGATAACGGTCAAAGCGTGTGGTGGTGGTACTGTCTTCGCGCAACTCTTCCATGTAGAGGTTGAGGCCATCGATTAAGCGTACCAGATACTCTTCATCCCGGCGCAGGCGATCAATCTCTTGAGACTGATTGACCATCCTTTTGTTGAGCAGGGCCACCACATTACTGCGTGTCTCTCGGGAGTGTTCCAGTGTCGTCTTGTCGTTTAATTGGCTTGTGCCCAGGGCCTTGAGTTCCTGGGAGCGTTGACGAATCTTTTGCTTCAGGTTTGCTAGTTTTTCGAGTGTTTTTTTGATGGCATGTATGCGTTCACTGCGGGCGCGATTTAGATAACCATAGTACGTTGTTACTCGGCCCATAGCGGCGGGGTCTTCTTGATTGAGCAACATTTTCAGGTACTGTTGTTGGCCCATGGAATAGGCAGCACGCATCTGAAAGCCGAGAGTCTTCCTTTGACCGCCCAACTTATTCATTTGTGAGGCATGTTGGGTGGTAACGGTATTGAGATGCTTACGGCTCTTTTTGAGTTGGTGTTGGGTCTCGTAAATGCGTTTGGTCAAGGCGCCGATCTGGCGCTCTGTGTTACGCAGACGCTCCTGCATGTTATCCCGTTGACCCCGGGAGGCTTCGATCCGGGTTTGTAATTGGTGGATGCTGGCGCGAAGTGTGTCTAGTTCCTGACCGCGCTCCTGCTTGAGGGTATTGGCCACTGCCCCAGGCGCCAGGTAGATCAGCGCGGTCAGCAAACCGGGGACTAATGCCCGGTACCGGGAGGAAAAGCAGGCCCGGATGGCGGCTTGGGCCAGTCTAAATAGTGTGGGGAAGGTCATCTGTTAGGTGCTGGCCATTTTAAAGGTCAGCAAAACTCGAAGTTGCTATTCGTTAAAAAAAGGCCTCTCCAACGGGAGCAGCCGGGCTGGGTGCGCTCAAATACCCCCAACGGACACACTGGCCTATACCCTTATCTTAGGCCCCGCAGTCCAGTTTGACCAGTGGTTTACCGGTCATTTCCGAAGGAATTTCTAGGTCCAGCAGGCGTAGCAGGGTGGGCGCGACGTCTTCCAGGGCGCCGCTGGCTGCGATCGTGGCGATGCGACCCTTGTATATGAGTGGTACCGGATTAATGGAGTGGGCGGTATGGCGCTGACCCGTTTCGACGTCATACATGCGTTCCGCATTACCGTGATCTGCGGTGATTAACAGCTCTCCACCGGCCTCGTTCAGGGCCGGGAGAATGCGTCCAAGACAGCTGTCCAGAGTCTCAATGGCTTCGACGGTGGCATCAAAATCACCGGTATGCCCTACCATATCGGGATTGGCGAAATTACAGATGATGACGTCATATTTTTCTGATCTGATACCCTTTATGAGTTCATCGGTAACGGAATGGGCACTCATGGCAGGTTTGAGATTATAGGTGGCCACATCGGTAGGTGAAGGCACCAGGATGCGGTCCTCACCCTCGAACGGGGCTTCCACGCCGCCGTTAAAGAAAAAGGTCACATGGGCGTATTTCTCGGTCTCGGCCAGGCGTAGCTGGCGTTTGCCCAGGCGGGAAAGATAGGCCCCGAGTACATTACTCAGCCTTTCGGGCGCAAATGCCACCGGGATATTGAACTCGGATTGGTACTCGGTCAGGCTCACAAACCGGCCCAACCTGAGCACCTTGTCTCTTTCGAAGCCGCCAAAGTCAGGCTCGATAAAGGGCCGTGCGATTTGACGGGCGCGATCAGAACGGAAGTTCATCATGATCATGACATCACCGTCTTTGATCTGCACCGGCTGCCCACTGGCGTCGATAATGGCGGTGGCCTGAATAAACTCATCGGTCTCGCCGCGGCCATAGGCCTGTTCGATGGCCTCGCGGGCACGGAACACCTGAAACGGGGCCTTGCCCTGACTGATGAGGTCATAGGCGGTTTGGATTCGTGGCCAACGGTGATCCCGATCCATAGCGTAGTAGCGCCCGATAATGGAGGCAAAGCGTCCTTTACCCAAGGCCTGCAGCTTCTCCTCCATCTTCTCGATAGACGATAGCGCACTTTTGGGCGGGGTATCACGGCCGTCGGTAAAGGCGTGCAGATAAGTCTTGTCCACCCCACGTTTTCCCGCCATCTCCATCATGGCGTAGATCTGATCTTCGTGGCTATGTACGCCGCCAGGTGACAATAGACCCATGACGTGTACCGCCCGGTCGGTGACCTTGGCTAGGTCAATCGCATCGGTGAGAGTGGCATTGGAGAAAAAGGTCCCGGTGGCGATGGCCCGATTGATACGGGTGAATTCCTGGTAGACCACTCGGCCGGCCCCTATATTAAGGTGGCCGACCTCGGAATTGCCCATTTGCCGGGTGGGCAAGCCCACCGCAGATTCCGAGGCATTGATCAGGGTATGCGGGCATTGGGACCAGAGTCGGTCCCAATTAGGGGTGTGGGCGGCGGCAATGGCATTGTATTCGATGTTTTCGCTGTATCCCCAGCCATCAAGGATGATCAAAACGATAGGTTTCGGTATCAAAGACATGGGTTTTGGTTCATAAAAGGGAATATTGGGGCAAAACGCTCTATCACACTATTTATTGTATAATTATTGGATGATAAAGGCATCTACTGGTATGCTCAGCATGTGCAGACAATACAGTTTGCCTGAAACTAACTCGTACCCATTAAGAGGCAGATGACCGCAATGACTTTCCCGGCAGAAAACACAGAGCTCATTATCGCTAATGAGGCCGATATCCATAACGCCTCACGCGCCCTAAAGGCCATGGCCCACCCGCTCCGGCTTAAGATAATGTGCATCCTGGGTAATGCCGAAGAGGTCACTGTTCAGGGTATCGTGGAGATGGTCGGTACGTCCCAGAGCAACATCTCTCAACATCTCTCCATCCTGCGGGACAAAGGTATCCTGGCCTGCCGTAAAGATGCCAACAAGGTGTACTACCGCATCGGGGAAGACAAGATCCTCCACCTCATGATGGCGATGCGAGAGGCCTTCTGCCCGAATTCTCCGAGCTAGATTTCACCCCGGTCTTTTGTATTGTAACGCCGGGCGCGTTTTCGACCGGCGTAGGATAACCTCATTACTCCTTGTTGGGTCCCGGCGAGGGTGCGCTAAGATTCACGGTTTCCTGATTCCTCAGTCTGGTCACTCCCGGAAAGACACTATCAGCCATGAGCCAATTTGTTATTAATAACTGGATGTTGTTCGTGGGCCTATTTGTGGTGCTGGCCTTGTTATTGTATGAACCGCTTAGCCAGATGATGTACCGGATACACAAGGTCTCTCCATTGGAAGTACCCAAACTCACCTCCCGTGATTCGGCAGTGGTGGTGGATGTGTGTGAGAGTAAGGAGCACAAGCAGGGCCATATCCCTGAGTCCATTAATATTCCCCTAAGCCGCCTGTCTCAGGATATTGAGCAGCTTAAAAAGTATCGCGAAAAACCCATTATCCTGTGTTGCCATAGCGGAAATCGTTCCATAAAAGCTGCGGTGATGCTGCGCCGCAATGGATTTGAAACCGTGTATGCATTGGGTGGTGGTATGTTGGCCTGGGAAAAGGAAAACCTGCCGGTGGAGAGGTAATTCAGATGGCCTCGCCTGTGTTAATGTACCGTACACGATTTTGCCCATACTGCATCATGGCCGGGCGCTTGTTGAAATCCAAGGATGTAAAGGTGCAGGCCATCCACGTAGACCGGCAACCCGAGTTACGGCTGGAAATGGAACGTCTGAGTGGCCGCCACACGGTACCGCAAATCTTCGTGGGCGATAACCATATTGGCGGCTATTCGGAACTCGCCCAGCTAGAGCGTGGCGGCGAACTGGATAGCCTGTTGGGGACCCAGGCCGGCACGGTCTGAACGCAGAGATTTTATAGAAAACTTATTTGACTTGAAAGGTAGACAAAAGACATGGCAGACAAAGGCAAAGATAAGGGCAACGGAAAATCAGATGGCGCCGCTGAGCCAGAACAACAGGCGGCCTTTAATTTACAAAAGACCTACATCAAAGATGTGTCATTTGAGTCGCCGTTAAGCCCCGATGTTTTTATCCAACAGGTGTCACCCCAGATTGACATACAGGTCAATATTGACCACGGCATCCTCGACGACAAGAATGCCGTTTTTGAAGTCGTGCTCACCGGTACCGTCACCGCCAAGCTTGACGATAAGACTGTATTTTTAACTGAGGTCCACCAGGCGGGGGTTTTTCAGATTAAAGGCGTGGGTGATGCCGAGTTGGATATGGTCTTGGAGATTGCCTGTCCTAATATTTTGTTACCCTTTCTGCGCGAGGCCATAGCCGATTTGGTGACCAAGGGTGGCTTCCCACAACTACTGTTGAATCCGATTAATTTCGAGGTCTTATATCAGCAAAAGCAAGAAGCCCAGGCGGGGGAAAAGACTAAGCCCGAGAAAAAGGCAAAGCAGGCCTAGCCCTTTGTTGAGTGGGTGGCCTTTTACTTTTGCCCATGGTATTTGGTGAAGACTCATTAAAATAAGATTCGATTAAGTCTGGGGTTGGGCAAGATTTAGCGGGGGACAATGGATACCGTTAGCGACCAAACCATTGCCGTGCTCGGTGCGGGTTCCTGGGGAACGGCCTTGGCGTTATTGGTCGCCGGCAATGGCAGGCCCTGTGTGCTTTGGTCTCATCGCCAGGATACGGCGCAGCGCATGGAAGCCCAACGCTGCAATACTCGCTACCTTGGTGAGTTTATCTTTCCCGACAACCTACATGTGGTCTCCGACATCCATGCCCTTGCCGGTATTAATCGGTTGTTGGTGGTGGTGCCCAGCCATGCCTTTCGTCGTACCCTGGAACTCTGGAAGCCGTTGGTCAGCGAAACCTCAGAACCACCGGTGGTGGCCTGGGGCACTAAAGGCCTGGAGCCGGGTAGCACCAAGCTGCTCGGTGAGGTTGCCCGGGAGGTGCTGGGTGATCAGGTAGCCTTGGGCCTGGTGTCGGGTCCGACCTTCGCGCGGGAGGTGGCCTTGGGTCTGCCCACTGCTCTTACCGCAGTAGCCGAAGACCGCAGCGTGGCCGATGAGATCGCCAGTTGGTTGCGGAGTGACCGGGTCAGGTGTTACACCAACCAGGACATCATTGGCGTGCAACTTAGTGGTGCAATTAAAAATGTCATGGCCATTGCCGCTGGCATCAGTGATGGATTGGGCTTTGGCGCCAATGCTCGAGCCGCGCTGATCACCCGTGGCCTGGTGGAGCTCACCCGATTGGGTGGGGCCCTGGGAGGGCGTCCGGAAACCTTCATGGGTTTGTCGGGGGTGGGTGATCTCATATTAACCTGTACTGACGACCAGTCGCGCAATCGTCGCGTCGGTCTTGCCTTGGGGGCCGGTAAACGTCTTGATGAGGCCCTGGCCCGTCTCGGCCAGGAGGCCGAGGGGGTCCATACCGCCCGAGAACTTTACCAGTTGTCACAGCAACATAAAGTGGATATGCCCATTACTGAACAAGTTTATCGGGTATTACATGAAGACCTGTCACCCCAGGCGGCGGTGGAGGCCTTGCTAAGTCGGGAATCTAGGCCAGAGTAACGATCTTTCGCCGCCAAGACGCGAAGGCGCAAAGAGCTTGTAAGAAATTCTGTCTATTGTCCGGTTTAGAGAAAAGATTATAGAAATGCCCATAGAAAAGCTATGGTAAGTTGTATCAGGGCTGTCACTCCGAGCAGGGTGAGGAATCTAATCCGGTTGACGATTTCTCTCTCAACCAAGGGACGCGCAGCAACGTAGGCCGTGATTTATTTCGGCTTATATTTAATTTGTGTCGGGGCTAAAGCCAGACAGTTAAACTCCCCCCTCAAACCCCATTTGCCGCCACGCCTCATAGACCACAACAGCGACGGTATTCGATAGATTCAGGCTGCGACTGTCCGCCACCATGGGCAGGCGCAGACGATGTGCCGGGTCGAGGTCGTTGAGAATATCATTCGGTAGCCCCCGGGTCTCCGGCCCAAACAACAAGGCGTCTCCGGCTTGGTAGTGACACGTCGTATAGGGAGTCCCGCCATGGGTGGAAAACCCCAATAGCCGGGATGGTGCACATTTCTGCAAGAAGCTGCCCACGTCGGGGTGGACCTGCATCTGTGCCCATTCCCCATAGTCCAGGCCCGCCCGCCGCAATTTGCGGTCATCCAACTCGAAACCCAGGGGTTCAATAAGGTGCAGTTGACTGCCGGTATTGGCGCATAAGCGAATAATATTGCCCGTATTCGGTGGGATTTCTGGCTCAAAGAGAACGATATTAAACATGCACTTTTCTCAAGTGGTAAAGGTCATTGTTGTTCCACATGTTGATAAGATGTGTTCCAAACGGCATTCTGAGTTATTGTTTTGTCATTCCGAGTGCAGCGAGGAATCTCGACCTGCTTAACGAAGGCAATACAGTTAACAGGTTAAGATCCTTCGTTGCTTTGTGCCTCAGGATGACGAAAATCGAGTATAGCGATGGCGTTTTCAAGTCCATGTACAGCTTATCAGTGTATAACCACTGAAATAACAGCATTTAATGTGCTTTTGTAATTATTAACTGGAGTAGCAGCAGGTAAAAGCCCTAAGGATTTGCGCCAATAAAAGCTGTTAAAGAAAGCGTATCAAAAAGGTTTAATCACAACCAGGGCCACGATAATGAATAGGAGAAGCGTCGGTACTTCGTTAAACCACCGATAAAATTTATGGCCGTGGCGATTGCGGTCATGCTTGAAGTCGAAAAGATACTTGCCGCAGAGATAGTGAAAGCCGATCAGAATTCCCACAAAAACCAGTTTCATCTGCAGCCACCCACCGCTTATGCCATAGCTCAGCCATAACCAAAGCCCCGAACCGACTGCAACAATGCCTCCCGGTGTGGTAATACCAAAAAAGAGTTTACGCTCCATGATTTTGAACTGCTCGCGCACCGCAGCACTGCCGGTCATGGCATGATAGACATAGAGCCGGGGCAGATAGAACAGCCCGGCAAACCAGGTGACCACAGCGATAATGTGTAGCATTTTAACCCACAGCATATTTATGTCCGCGTGGTTATGCCTTAGGCTCGGCGATTAGGCCTTTGATCAGCGTATCCATGGCCTCCACGTTAAATTCCCCAATTTTCTGAAACACGATGCGACCTTTTTTGTTAATGACAAAGGTGGTGGGTGTGAGCCGGACTCCTCCAAAGGCCTGGGCGGCCTCATTTTTCAAATCCAGGGCAACCGTATAGGGGAGATTTTTTTGCTGTTTAAAGGTGAGCACTTGGGCGGGTGGATCGTAATACATGGCGATGGCCACGATCTCCAAGCCCTGTGGCTGATATTTATTATAAAGAGCGATGAGATGGGGGACTTCTCTGCGGCAACCGATACAAGTCGTTGCCCAGAAGGTGACCAGGACCGGTTGCCCGCGTAGATCTTTGAGGGAGAGTATCTTCCCATCCAATAGAGTGATGTCGATTGTGGGCGCGACCTTGATGCCGTCATCGCTGAGCCATAGGTAGGTCAGCACAAGTAGTAATATTGCCGCAGTTGCGGCAACCAAGGTATCTTTTAATTTCATGGAGAGAAAAAGTTCTAAGTTAATTTTTCGGCGTGTCTGCCGCAGAGTCGGCACCGCATCTTTTGCCAAATAGTCGGGCGATACGGCAGCCAATACGTTTTATGCCGCGCCATAGCTTGGGTAATAGCCAGGCCATGACCAGTATAAAGGCAACGAGCAGGACCAAAAAGACCCAGGGGTGTTGAAGCGCCACCCATAGACCGCCGATGACCATGGCATCTTCAGTAATGGACGCCATCCAGTTGCTGAAGGGCTCCGGGGAGGTGTTGATGAGTACCCGTGAACCGGCCTTGGTGAAGTGGGTGCCGGCGGCGAGGCCGCCACCGAGTATGAAGGCAATGAGTTCCGCAGCCGGGCTGACATCGCCCACCGCGCCAGCGGCCAGCATGGCGCCGGCGGGTATGCGGATAAAAGTATGCAAGGTGTCCCAGGCGGTATCGACCCCCGGTGTCTTGTCGGCAAAGAATTCCACAAAGTACATGAAGCCTGCCGCCATCATGACCCCGGGATGGGTTAATATCTCCAGATTCGGTGGCAAGTCTATATTGCCGGTACTGCCCATGTAGCCCAGCATAAACAGGGCCGCGTAGAGGTTGATGCCGCTGGCCCAGGCGACGCCCATGGTGAGGGCAATAGTCGTGACAATGTCCATAGTGGGATCCTGGCTTGGAGGGTGACCGGGGTTCAATCATATCATCGTCACGGCGAAGTTGTGCCCTGCCAATATGACGTATGAAATGGGCTTTAACAAATGCCCCTTTACCACAGAGGACACGGAGGTCACAGAGTTGACAATACAATGGCCTCTTTTCCTGTGACCTTCGTGTGGTGAAAAATGCCACCCCACTGTTTTACAGTGGATTTTTTCGAATCTCAAACCATGTACTGGGGCATTTAGCCGTGTGGGGCTTTACTCGTAGATTTTTCTAATGAGGCGAACAAATTTACCGTGTTGTCACGGTTGTCCGGGTCCACGAAAAGCCCCAACAGATCATTGAGAAAGCGTTGACCCAGTGGGGTCGCGCATAGACGTTTGGGGTCCGGTTGCAGAAGGTCCTGGTCCGTGGCGCGGGCGAGGGTGTCGCCCATCACCGTGGGGGCGAGTCCGGTGCGTTGGCGGAACAAGGATAGGGGCACCCCGTGGGTCAGGCGCAGGGCATTCATCATGAACTCCAGAATGAGGTCACCCTGGAATTGCTGGAGTTCACCGCCAAGGCGCTGTCCTGCCATGTAGCGACGGGGGGTGCGTGTCTTCCAACGCCGCACAATGCCTTTTATGCCAGTCAATTTTCCATGGGCGCCGGCGCCGATGCCGATGTAGTCACCAAAGTGCCAATAGTTGAGATTGTGTTGGCACTGCCGGTCCTGTTGGGCGTAGGCCGAGACTTCATATTGGCGGTATCCATTGGCCAGCAATCTTTGTTGAAGGTGTTCCTGTATGGCCCAAAGACTGTCGTCATCCGGCAGTGCCGGGCGGTGTTGATGGAAGGTGGTATGGGGTTCGATGGTGAGTTGATACATAGACAGGTGGTCGACCTGTTGCGCCAGGGCCATGTCCAGATCTTGTAGCGCCTGTTCCAGGTTCTGTTCCGGGAGTCCATACATCAGGTCCACATTGATCTGTTCGAATCCCGCGTCTTGAGCGTGGTGGATGGCCATTAAGGCCTGATCCGAATCGTGTATCCGTCCCAATGCCTTGAGCTTATGGTTGTCAAAACTCTGTACGCCTATGGAAAGACGGTTAACCCCCGCCGCGCGGAAGCCCTTGAAGCGGACGGTATCCACCGCCCCCGGGTTGGCCTCCAGGGTGATCTCCGCTTGTGACGTGATCGGCATTCGGGCGCCGATACCCCCTATCAGATCGGCAATGGCATCGGCGGAAAACAGGCTGGGAGTGCCGCCACCGAAAAATATAGACTGTATTTCCCGGCCCAAGATAGAGGGCGCCTCGTCGTCCAGGTCGAGTAACAGGGCCTCCACATAATCTTGTTCGGGCAGGGTCTTGCCCATGACATGGGAATTAAAATCACAGTAGGGGCACTTGCGTACACACCAGGGCAGATGGACATACAGGGAAAGGGGCGGTAAGGGGTGGGGGTTCGGCATAGTGTGAGTTTAGGTTATATTAGTACCGGGATCGCAGGATTCCTCGTAGGATTGTCGAGCATAAGCGCTTGCTGTGATCAACGGTGAAGTGGCAGAATGTCCCCAAGGTCGTGGGTTGTGACTGTGGCGAGCACAGCGATAAATAATACTAAATTCACTTGATGGCCCCAATATCTGCGAGTAAGCAGTATTCGGCCGGTCTTTTCTTTTACAGGAGGAACAGAGCAATGGCAGGACAAAAGAGCCCCGATTTTTCCCAGATCCCCAATACGGCCATTAAGGTCATTACCAATCCCGTGGGTTTTTATCGGGACATGCCCAAGAGCGGTGGTTTCTTAGAGCCCCTGGTGTTTGCCGTGGCTATGGCCTTGGTGGCCGCCCTGGTCGGTATCGTGTTGTCTTTTATGGGACTCGGCGCAACCGGTATGATGGCGGCGGGGATGATTGCCATTATCGTTGTGCCCATAGCGGTAGTTATTGGTAGTTTTATTGGTGCCGGTATTTTGTACCTGATCTGGATGATCATGGGGTCCAAGGAGTCCTATGAGACCGCATTTCGTTGTATTGCCTATATGACGGCCATCTCACCTATCACCGCCTTGGTAGGGGCCATGCCCTATCTTGGGACGATCATCAGCGTGGTTTGGGGCACCTTTCTGCTCGTCACCGCCAGTATTGAGGTTCACAAAGTCAAGGCTCAAACTGTGTATATTGTTTTTGGCATACTGGGTCTTTTAGTCCTGGCATATAACCTTAAATCAGAATATATGTTGCGTTCATTTCAAAGCACCATAGGCAATATAGGCCAAATGACCCCAGAGGAGGCTGGCAAGGCCGCTGCCGAGTTTATGCGGGGGTTGGATCAAAACCAAGGAAACCAAGGACGTTAGAGGTTGTAAATGCCAAAAGAACCTCTGGACCGGCAAGAGGTTCTTTTGGCTTTGTCAGGATTTATCCCCTTCCCTGCTATCTACCCCCCGTTCCAATTCACCGTGCTTGCGTAGCTCCCGTTTAAGTATTTTACCGGCGGCATTCTTCGGTAATTGATCCAGGAAAAACACCTTGCGCGGGACCTCGTGACGGCCCAGACAAGTTTGGCAATACTTTCGGATCGAGTTGGCGTCTGCGGTCTCATCAGGTTTTAGCGCCACATAGGCCACCGGTATTTCACCGTGTAATTCATGGGGTTCTCCCACCACCGCAGCCTCGGCGATGGGTGGGTGTTTATAGAGTGTTTCTTCTATTACACGGGGATAGACGTTCATGCCATTGACGATGATCAGGTCTTTTTTACGGTCGACGATAAAAAAGTAGCCGTCTTCATCGGTGTGCCCCAGATCTCCGGTGCGAAACCAGTCACCAAAAAACGATTCGCGGGTTTCTTCGGGGCGATTCCAATAGCCTTGCATGACATTAGGGCCACGCACGCAGATTTCACCGGTATCGCCTATGGGCAATTCCTGACCTGGATCGTCCATAATTTTCATTTCCACGCCCGGTACAGGAGGCCCAACAGAGCCTAATTTTCGCTTGCCCCCCACCGGATTGACGCTGGTGATCGGGGAGCATTCGGTGGGCCCATCGCCTTCATAGATAAGTTTGCCAAAGCGTTGTTCGAATTGTTCCATCACAGCCTGCGGCATGGCGGCGGCGCCGGAGATGCAAAACCGAAGTGAGTCAAACTTGGCGGTAAAGGCCTCTGGCAGGCGGAGCAGTAAATTGTACATGCTGGGTACGGCCGGTAGCACGGTAATCTTTTCTGAGGCGAGGGTGTTGGCTACAAGTTGGGGGTCAAATTTGGGCAGGGGCACAAAACGACAGCCAAAGTGTAGCGGCATCAACATGCCCAAGGTGGCGGCAAAGGCATGGAACATGGGCAGCACAACCAATATCACATCATCAGGCGCCAGGAGCATGGCCTGTCTTGCGGCATCAATGTTTGAGACCAGATTGAGGTGGCTGAGCATAGCACCCTTGGGCTGGCCGGTGGTGCCCGAGGTGTAGAGGATGGCAGCGGTGTCTTTTGTTGCGTTGAGAGCAGGGGGTGTGAGTGGGTTGTCTGAGCTCAGTATGTCGTTCCAAAATGTATCTTGATCATGAGCGCGATGCTGACCCATGCAAAAATAATGTTCGAGTTGGGGGCAGTTGGCATTAAGTGTTGACACTCCTTCGGCAAAAGCATCAAAGTAAAACAGTGCCCGGGCCCCGGCGTCGTTGAGAATATAGGCCACTTCCTTGGGATTGAGCAGGGTATTGATGGTGACCACAGTGGCGCCGCAACGGATGATGCCGTAGTAGGCCAGCGCAAAGGCATCCGAATTGATACAGTACAGGCCTACCCGGTTGCCCTTTTGGATGCCCAGTTGCTGCAGGAAACCGGCTACTCGTCTACTGCGTTGATCAAAATCTGCAAAGCTGAGCGATTCGCCGTTGCAGCGAATGGCAATGCGATCTGCACAATTGGCGAGGTTATTTTCGAATAGTTCCGGTAATGTTAATTGTGGCATGGCGCCGGGTCCCCAATCAGGGCAACGCATAGTCAGGTCAGTGGGTCCAATCCATTTTGTGTTGGGAGTATAGCGTAGTCGAGGCCCGGTTCGGCAGCATATTGCACGGGCTTTGGCAAACGGGTAGGGTGGCGGCCCGGCCACGGTGGGGAGTCTGGTATGCGATCAAATGCTGGCGCTTAGCCGCGTGAGTCCGGCCTAGAGGACTATCTAACACTTAGGAGAAATGTTGTGAAATTGGTTTGTCTCGACCTTGAAGGGGTCCTGATTCCGGAAGTCTGGATTAATGTAGCGGAACGTACCGGTATCGAAGCTTTACGTGTCACCACTCGCGATATCCCGGACTATGATGAGCTCATGACCCATCGGTTGAAGATCATCGCCGAACAGGGATTGAGCATGTCAAAAATACAATCCGTTATTGATGATATGGGCCCGATGGACGGTGCAGGTGATTTTCTTGATTGGTTACGCAGTGAATATCAATTGATTATCTTGTCGGACACTTTTTATGAATTTGCCTTGCCACTCATGCGCCAGCTCGGATGGCCCACGCTGTTTTGCCATCGGCTTGAAATCAAAGATGATCGGATCATCAATTACCATTTAAGACAGCAAGACCAGAAACGTAAGGCGGTTGCCGGGTTCAAGGCCATGAACTTTAAAGTCATCGCCGCCGGTGATTCATACAATGATACGTCTATGTTGGCCGAGGCCCATGCCGGCATCCTGTTCAGGCCGCCGGACAACGTGATCAAGGAGTTTCCTCAGTATCCCGTGACCACAGACTACGATGCACTCAAGGGTGAGATTATTAAGGCGGTCGAAGTCCTGGCCGAATAAACATGAGTGTCATTTTTGTGCTTGAGGCGAGTGGGTGGTGCTAGTAGTATCTGTTGGCATGAATCGATATTTGTACAGGAGAAACTGAAATGACGCGAACGCTCTCTACCATGCTGGAACTGGGTACCCCGGCACCAGACTTTAGTCTGTTGGCCACTGATGGCAGTGTGGTGAGCCTGTCGGATTTTGCCGACGCTCCAGGATTGCTAATCATTTTCATGTGCAATCATTGCCCCTATGTCTTACATCTGCGCGAGGCATTGGCCGCGTTTGCCCGTGAATATCAAGCTAAGGGGCTGGCGATCGTTGGGATTAGCGCCAATAATGCCGAGACCCACCCTGCCGATGGTCCCGCAGAGATGGTGAATGAAGTCGAGGCAGCTGACTATACCTTCCCCTATTTATATGATGAGACACAGGGGGTTGCAAAAGCCTATCGAGCGGCCTGTACTCCTGACTTTTTCGTGTTCGACAAGGATCAAAGATTAGTCTACCGGGGCCAGTTTGATGACAGTCGTCCAAGAAACGATAGACCTGTAACGGGCGCGGATTTGCGTGCCGCAGCGGACGCACTTTTGAACGATCAGCCTGTGAGTCTTGATCAAAAGCCCAGTATGGGTTGCAACATAAAATGGAAACCGGGGAATGAACCGGATTACTTCTAGAGTGACGCGCAATGAATGATCTAACTATCATTATGCCGGTGTATAACGAGGAGGCATCTCTTCGTGTTTTGATTCCAGAGTTGTTGGAATTCTGCGCCGACAATGGGTTCGATTTAATAGTGGTGAATGATGGTTCTGTAGACGACACCAGGAAGATTCTCGAAGGACACGGTAGCGATCCCCGGTTGACTACAATTCATAATAAGGTCAACAAAGGTTATGGGGGCGCCATCAAAGCAGGGATTGAAAAGGCCGACACTCGGCATGTCATTACTCTGGACGGTGATGGGCAGCACTACCTGGAAGACGTGCTATTACTCCACCAGGTAATGTTCGAAAATGACGCTGATATGATAGTAGGTAGAAGAACGGGTATAGATGATCATTGGTATAGACGGCTTGGAAAAGGATTGATACGCGGAATCGCGAAGATGTTAATGCCCATAGACATTCGTGATCTTAATTCCGGCATGAAAATTTACGATACAGCATTGGCAAAAAAATATATTAAGTTGTGTCCAGACGGCATGGCGTATAGCGACATTATTACACTCGTCTTCATAAAACAGAAACACTTGGTCAAAGAATGTGATATTAAAATTCGGCAAAGAAATACCGGTGTAAGCACTATCAGCACAAAGACCGCCTTTGACACAGTGCTTGAGATCATAAATGTAGTGATTTTGTTTAACCCTTTGCGCATATTTTTACCTGTTGCAGTGGCCTTTTTGCTGGTGGGCACACTTTGGGGTTTACCGTTTTTACTGCGGGGTGAAGGTATTTCAATTGGCACGTTGTTTATGATTATCTCCGGTCTTATATTCTTTTTGCTTGGACTTCTGGCTGAACAGCTATCATTGATTCGAAGGGATCAGGTGAACTCCGGTAATTGATAGGATGAATAGCATTATAGATGGATAAAGGCACACTACTTTTTAGCGTTGATTTGGAAGATGTCAGGGCCAGCATAAAAAATGGAGATCAATACCAAGAGCGGGTCCCGGTCAATACTGAACGTTATTTGGATTTTCTTCGCAGCCACAAGATTAAAGGAACCTTTTTTGTGGTGGGTAAGTTGGCAAGGCAGTACCCTGACTTGGTTAAATCGATTGTTGGTGAAGGGCATGAGATCGCCTGTCACAGCAATACCCATGTACAGTTGACGAAACAAAGCCCAGAGAGCTTCAGAAGAGATATCAATGACAATCTTGAGGCTTTGCATTGGGCCGGTGCAGAGAATATTGTCGGTTTTCGAGCCCCTACATTTTCGCTGACAAGCAAGACTGCCTGGGCCTATGATATTCTAGGTGATCTCGGGTTCCAGTATTCAAGTTCTGTGTTGCCGGCAAAGAACCCGTTATACGGCTGGCCAGATTTTGGTGGACAGCCCAAGCAAATGGGAAACGGCCTATGGGAGATACCCATCACCCTGCATACCTTGCCTTGGCTCAATATTCCAGTTGTAGGTGGCGTATATTTCAGAATCATCCCGTTTTTTCTGATCAGTTTTTCTGTTAAGCACCATGTGCGCGAGAATCGGCCAATACTGGCGTATTTGCATCCTTACGATATCGATGAAGAGCAAGAACGGTTTATGCATCCAGATCTCAGCGACAACAAATTGCTCAATTATCTGATGTACGTAAATCGATCAAAGGTGTTTGGTCGGCTTGAGAGATTGCGCAAACTTTGTAGGTTCTCTTCTTATCAGGATTACATTCAGGAACAATTAGAAATTTCCGTATTGTTGGCATCTTAGCTTTCCATAGTTTGTTGGTTTGTAAATGAATTAGCAGACATGCCATTTTTATCTATCCCATAAGGACTATTAGCGGAAACCCCTATTTATAGCCTATTCCAATCAGTGATATCCCAAGCTTTCTTAATGGTGAGTTGTGTGGAAGCCGAGTTAGAACTCTCTCAGCACGAAATAAAAGACCAAAGATAAAATCCCAAAACCAGTTTTTCTTAAAATTAAAGGTTATCAAATATCCGAGGATAAACATGTGAAAGATAACGGTGAATCTGGAAAAATTGTTTTGCCTAAATGCATCTTCGATCTCTTGTTGTGTAAAGGAAACTTCATCAGGATGAAACATAGGGTGCAATCTCTTTGCGATTACCCGTAAAAGATTTGCCACGGGATTGTGTGCAGCGGGCTCAAAGCAAATAAATACACCGCCAGGCCTGAGGACTCGATAAACTTCGGCATAGATTTTGTCGCGATCATCAATGTGATGTAATACACCGGATGTTACGACGATATCATAGGACTCATCCAGAAACGGCAAGCATTTTCCGTCGGCGCTAATAAACTTGTGTTTGTTGTCATTGAGATTTCTTCGAGCCAGCCCCAGTTGCCGTTCCGAGATATCACAGCCGGTATATTTTTGCGCATGGCTTGAGAAATATTTTGCGAACAGGCCGCTTGCGCAACCAATTTCCAGCATGTCACCATGTTGTTTGGTCGTTAATGTTTGGAAACCCGCTCCAAATTCAAAAAAATGAATATCTCTCGTGTATGGAGACCGGAAGGGTTTGTTGTACTCTTTGTATATCTCATCGTAAAAGTTCTTTTGCGCCTCTGTCGATAATGGCATTTTGAATTCCTTGCGGAGCTAGCATTTATAATGAGGTGGGTTTCCCCTATTTTGGAAACTTTACACCTTTACAAAGAGTACCAGCCTAGTTGTTAGGTTCTAGTTGATTACTTATTGACATAGGGTGCGGCACACACTGGAGGTTGTGAGTTGGGCGTAATGCAGCCCCAAGCCGACTCACTGACAGGTTCCATTTTAGCTTTAAAAAGTGTACGCCACAAGCAGGGGGCAGACAAAATTCAGCCACTTTTGTGCGATGGGTGACACATGTTGCAGACAAGTTCTTGAAGCGCAAGGTGCGCCACCATCAGAATAATCTCTTTGCCCCAGAGCACCTTAATTATTTTCTATAGGCTAGAGGTGCATCTTGAAGATAGGGTGTGTCGATACTGAGTTTGGAGGATGCGATGGATGAACATTGCACCGGAAGACTCAAGAGGCATGAATCCAGCAGTGCTACTCATGGGCCGCGATGAGTAATTTGCAAGCCTCGGCCACTCGGTAGAATATGGATAATCCTTGGGTTGACAAGGAGCAACATTATTCGGCACACAACAACCACGCGATCATTTTGTAGGCTGATAAGTGATAGTTGCTCCGAATGGACGGTTTGGATTTGCGTGAATGCGCTATACAATTATGGCCGCAAATATTAAGATGCCGATGAACCCTTGCTTGGAGCCTCGTGTATTGCAACAACACACCGACAGTAATGCCAGCAAAAGTCGATGGCGTATTTGGGTGTTGGCGCTGCTGATCTCTTTGATCTTGTTAGCAATTCTTGTTAGCCAAGCCGATATCGACTATCTGTGGACACTGTGGGCTGGGGTGCAACCGGTTTATCTTGTTGTTGGAGTCCTGGCAGTTTCCTTAGACTGCTTGGTAACCGGGCTGAGGTTGAGATTGCTTCACCTCGGTGCTGGTAAACGACCGCGTGTAGTTTATGTGAAGATTGAGATGCTCCATGGGTTCTTGTTGTTGTTGTTGCCCGCCCGGTTGGGTGAACTGCCCTATATGCTTATGTTGCGCCGCCGTCTGAGTATGGACCACGGCGAGGTGTTCGCCAATTTCGTTTATCAACGGTTGCTGGATGCAATGGTGCTGGCGCTCTTTTTTCTATCGTCGGTGGTGTTGATAGTGGGTGATAATGAAGGTGTTACCACTTGGGTCCCCATTGTGTTGGTGGTATGTGTGCTGTTCGTGCTGATTTTCCAACGGGTCGAGTGGATTGCAGCCGTTACACTTCGTGTCATGCACAGACTTCATGTCAGGGGAAGTAAATTTTCTCGCTGGTTACTTAAGGTGCTGTCTACGGCGCGACGGTGGTCGCGTCGCCTGCGACTGGAAGGGGTACGCTGGCAGGCGCTTGCCTGGACTGGCCTACGTTGGTCGGCGGTAATGATTTTAACCTGGGCTGCCTTTAGTATGTTTGGCATCAGGTTTGGTATGGCCGAGGTCTTGTTTCTGGGTGCCGGGCTATCTTTCTTAACGGTGATCCCGTTGCAAACGGTAGGTGGGTTTGGCATAAGCGAAGTGGGTCTGGCGGGGTTGCTGGTTATCATTGGCCACCCTTGGCAAGAGGCCGCCGCGACTGCGCTGTTGGTGCGAATTGCTTATGTCGTCATGACTTTGATGGGTTTGGCCTTGGCCGGGGTTGTCATCATGCTGATACGAAACCGGTCGGAGGATGCGCGTAAGGGGACTTTTGGTGTGGATTCCATGCGCTGACATTTATAAAAAGTAAGATCAACCCAAGATGGGTGCATCTAGGAGTTTCTAAGCAGAAATAGTTTTTGTGGGCAGTTCATACGTAAAAGGGATAGATTTAACAAATGATTAACATTCGCATGACCTTTGCAAGGGCAGGTTTGGTCTTTCTGGGCGTTGGCCTTGTGGTGTACAAGCTATGGCTGGTGGAGATACATGATCTCCTCATGATAGGTAGCCCCATGGACGACCTGTATTTTGTCCGCTCCGCCCATGAATTATTGCTCGGTAACTGGCTGGGTAGCTATACGCAATACACGCTGATGTCCGGGCCAGTCTACTCAATGTGGATCGCCCTGTGCTACTTGCTCGCGGTGCCCCTGCACGCGGCTCAGCAACTGCTCTATGCAGGGGCTTGCCTGACGGCAGTCATGGCCCTATATCCTGTCGCGGGTCGTAAAGCTTGGTTGATCCTGGTATTTGCCTACCTGCTATTTGAGCCGTTTACCTATGACTACTCATCATCCGCCGGTGTGTTCCGGCTGGGTATTTACCCGGCCCTTACGGTACTGGTGATCGCCTGTGCCATTGGTCTTTATACGCGGATTGTAGACCGCCAAGGCAAGCCATTGCGTTGGGCTGTGGGTCTTGGGGTGGCGCTGGCGGCATTTTGGTATACGCGGGAAGAGGGTATGTGGATCGTGCCGACACTTATGCTTGTCGCTTTGTTCGCGATTTTGCACGGCTTGACTCGTGGTGAGCGCCGTTGGACTGGTATTTTGGCAGTGCTTGTGGTCCCTATACTGATCTGGTCGGGGTCATTCCTTGCTCTGGCGTACATGAACTGGCAGCACTACGGTATATTTACTGACCTTGAGATCAAGACCTCCGGGTTCAAGTCGGCCTATAGTGCGGTGATCAGTGTGCGTAGCAATGAGCGTGAACGGTACTACATGTTGGAGAAGCCGGTGAGTGTCGCACTTGCCGAAGTGAGTCCCGCGTTCCGGGAGATCGCCCCTTATCTCGGCAAACTTCAATCCTCGATTTTTATCTGGTCTCTGCGCGATGCGGTACAGGCGGCCGGGTATTACGATCATGTTAGTGACGATGATCGCGTAAACGCCCGGAAGACATTGGGTTTTTACAACAGGTTAGGCCAAGAGGTCCGTCAGGCATGCGAAGCGGGGAAATTGACCTGCGATAAGCTATTATCCCCCTTTATTCCCACATGGACCGAGGACTATACACGGGAAATTTTTCCTACTTTTTATGATCTCATAAAAAAAGTGGTGACCTTTGATGGTTTCGAGCCACGCATGCTCGTTAAGTGGGTTAGTAGGGACCCCTACGACACTTCCTGGTTGTTTACTTATATCACCGGTGAAAGGTTGCGTACCTCCAGTCCGGGTTTGCTGGGCAAGGTGCCAGAGGCACACAGAGAGTTCGAAGAGATGAAGACCCATCGCTTATTGCGTATCGGCCGTGACTTTTATCAGAATTTATTGCCATGGTTGTTTGTTCCTAGCGTGGTCATAATATTGTTAGTCGCCGTTGTGGAGGTGATTAGGAGAAATATATCGCAGGTGACGGTGGCCGGATTGATTGTTGTGACAGCCCTTGCATCACATATTGCGATTATCTCGCTGGTTTCGGTGATGTCAATGTTTTCACAGCGTTATCTGGTCGCCTCTTATCCCCTGGCCATTCTGGTGGTGATCCTGGGTGTCATGCATGCAATCAGATTGGTTGGTGGCCTGCGTCGACATTTTTCCGGTTGATGTTAAACACTCAGTCTTATACTAAAGTAAAAGCCTGGGTTTATTCACATATTCTGGCCTCAATATTTTCCGTAAAATTATGCAGGGCGTAGAAGCATACACTCACTCACAAGAATTCGTGAGCAATTGGAAAGCATTGTTATGCGATGTATTTGGATACAGGGAACGTGATCAATTTGTTATTATGCGTGATTATATGTGTCGTGCGGTCTACAGTTATCTCCCATTGTTGAATTATACCGATAAGACCAGCGAGGAAATGCAATCGGAGTGCAAGGCGCTTGGACACAGACGCTATATTGCCCGTGCCCTAAATCCCGAACAGGATCAGTTCAGCGAGGGAGATACGGTGACCATGAGGTTATCTCTGACGGGTGTTGCGAACGCAGAGGCGCTATGGGACAGCCGGTTTTCCGGCAAGGTGCGGAATCAAATAAGGAAATCTCTCAAAAGTAATTTGCGCCATGTGGTTTCCACTGATCCGCGTGTGGTGGATGATTTTTATCACCTTTATACCCGTCGCATGCTACGTTATGGTTCACCCTGCCTTGGGCGCGAGATATTTGATTCGATAAGCCATTATGTAGACTGTCGCTTTTATGTTGTGTATCACGACGCCGACGCAATCGCTGGCCTCGTGTTAATACGTGATGGCCCCCTTGCCTGGGTGCCATGGGCCAGTTCTGATCATCGCCATAATGACCGCTGCCCTAATCACTTTATGTATTGGCACGCGATTCGGGATGCATGGGCGATGCAATGCGAATTGTTTGATTTTGGTCGATCACCTTATCTGCGTGAGACCTACCGCTTCAAACACCAGTGGGGTGCCCGGCCGGTGAAATTGGATATCCTCAAGGCGGCGCGGGAGGACACATACAGCAAATATACCCTGGCGTCGCAAATATGGCGGAGGCTTCCGGCCGCATTAGCCAACCGTCTGGGTCCTGTCCTGTGTCGTCACCTGCCGGATTTGTAATGGTTAGATGTTGTATAGGTGAAATGTCTGGCCCACGGAGGAATCCCCCCGATACTGCAAATGGAAGCCGGCCTTGATGAAGACTTCGTGGCATGTTGGGTTCATATAGATAATTATATGGGGACGCGGTTTAAAGTGTAGTGATTGTTGGATCCTTTCCAATACAGCACTCATCACCTGTTCGTCGAAAGGGTTATAAAAATAAAATGTGCTGGCCTCGACCGGTATTGGAAATGCCGCCGCGTCCTGATTTATGATTTCAACGGGTACAGTTACACCAGCACGTTTGAGCGTGACCAGATTGCGCCGTGCGGTGTCACAGAGTGTGCGCTCAAATTCTATCCCCACTACTTTGTTGAATCCGGACAGCGTTGCCAGCACCAATACACGGCCTTTGCCGCTGCCGTAGTCGATAAATGTCCCAAGACGTAATACGGGGTCGAGTTGTTTGCAGATTTCATTGAAAGTGATTCGTGCGGTTGGCATATAAGGTTGTGCCGCGTCGAGCTTGCCATCCACGATGTCCATGCTGGTGGGGTCGAGAAACCCGCTGGTGTCGAGTCCCAATTGCCGGTCAAAGCGGAGCTCGTCGACGGCAAGGCGTAGGGTCTTACGAAGACCGCGTGTACGCAGCGAGGCAGTCAGGGTGCTAAGGGCTAGAGTGAAGCGGTTCAAAAGTTTCGTCGCAACGGCTACCCGACTCGGACAGCGGAAGTCTCCTTAGAAATTCAAGGATATATTGGCCGAAAACAGGTCTATATCGGAGCCTACGTTTACGGTAGCCCCGTCGACCTTTACGTCCTCGTCAATCTTATACCGGTCCCAATCAAGGCGTACCGACACATTATTATTCAGACGATAAGATACACCAGCACCGAAGGTGATATTGGTGCCAGCGCCATCGCCGCTTTCGCTGAGGCCCAAGCTTTCGGATTTGGCGGTGAGATCGGCATACCATGCCGAGAGTCCGGCCTTGGCAAATATCGCGGCGCGGTCGCCGATGGGGAAACGAGGTACGACACCCAGGTTGAGGGTGCGGACCTCAGCGGTGGTGGTGATGGTGGCGGGCAACTCCGCGCGGGTCGTGCCCAAGTTGGCATAACTACCTTCCACGGCAATATAGTCACCAAATTGATAACCGGCAAATACCTTTAATCCTCTATCCGAATCATCGGCGTCACAGGAAAACCCGAACGCGGTACAGGCATCGGCGACAATGCCGGCATCGCTATACTTGGTTAGCCCTATGCCTGCCCCAATGTAGGGACCACCACCATGGGTGGGACCCGTCTGTTGTGCCCGGCCTGGGTTGGGCATGTAGAGCAATATGCCGCCAACCAGGGTCGTGGCGATCATAAGCGGTATCCGGTGTAGTTCGGGTGATCGTTTGGGCTGGGTGTTCATGGGTAGGGATCCTCAGCAAAATATACATAAAATTAATCAGTTATACGGATATTTTCATGTAAACTATAAATAGTCAATGGCCTTGGTGATGGCTCCAATGGGGTCCAGCCAGGGCAGTGACGCTGAATTGAATTTTCCCATTTATTCTGCACAGGGGGCCTTTGCTGTGGCAAACTGCGATCTTACTTACAGGGCACTTCTATTAATCCCCTCTCCCTTCGGGAGCACCCCTAGGGCATAAAAGGGCTAGGGTGAGGGGAGCAAATAAAGCTAAGATACTGATTTTATTATCCCCTCATCCCAACCTTCTCCCGGAGGGACCTCGGTACCCCCCTGTGGGGTAGAAGGAGTTATCAATTAATAGAAGTGCCCTTAATTGTTAACATCAGTAGAGGCCATCGATGTCTGAGATCAACCAAAAAGTCGCTCGCCAAGCGGTTCAGGAACGCTATGGGGAGATTGCCACCAGTGAGTCTGCTGGTTGTGGCGGTCCTTCGGGTTGTTGTGGTGGTGGCGCCGCCCAGAGCCTGGAGGAGAGCACTGCAAACCTGGGCTATAGCCCTGAGGATCTCGCTACCCTGCCCGAGGGCGCCAATCTCGGTTTGGGTTGTGGCAATCCCCAGGCCCTTGCCAGCCTCCTGGAGGGGGAAACGGTAGTGGACCTGGGCAGTGGTGCGGGGATCGATTGCTTATTGGCAGCCCGCAGGGTGGGC
Source organism: Acidiferrobacteraceae bacterium (assembly GCA_011052015.1). Classification (GTDB taxonomy): domain Bacteria; phylum Pseudomonadota; class Gammaproteobacteria; order HyVt-429; family HyVt-429; genus HyVt-429. The sequence continues at coordinate 32,849 of DRJZ01000057.1, forward strand.
CCCAGCGGGCGGGTCATCGGCATCGATATGACAACGGCCATGCTGGAAAAGGCACGGTCTCATGCGGACCAGGCCAAGGCGGGCAATGTTGAGTTTCGCCTTGGCGAAATCGAGCACCTCCCCGTGGGTGATGGGCAGGTAGATGTGATTATCTCTAATTGTGTCATTAATCTCTCTACGGACAAGCCACAGGTCTTTCGTGAGGCCTATCGGGTATTGCGTCAGGGTGGGCGGCTGGCCATCTGGGATACCGTGGCCCTCACTCAGTTGCCGGATGAGATTAAACAAGACCTGGACCTTTATACGAGCTGTTTAGCCGGGGCCACGCCCAGGGATGAACTGCAGGCGATGTTAGTCGGTGCCGGGTTTAAAGACGTGCGCATTACTCCTGCAGATTTGAGCAAGACCTTTATTGAAGATTGGGCCCCCGGTCACCGTATTGAGGACTATGTGGTGTCCGCCGCCATTGAGGCGGTCAAATAAGATGACGCGATCCTACAACTCAAAGCCCCATACATTTTTCAGTAGATAGGCGAGGCCTGCGTAGTGTTTCGGGTCTGCTTGGGTGAGTGCTCTGCCGCCGGCGAAGCGTTTGCGCAGTTTGGCGGTGGCTTGGTTGCCTTTTTGGTCAAGCAGAGCAGCGGTGATTTTTGCCCTTAACACGGGGCCCACCCGGGAGCTGACACTAAAGGCCTGTTGGGGCAGGGGCTGACTTTTAAACAAGATTCGGGTTTGTCCCTGGGTTTCGCCCTGGTTGAATTTTTTATAGACTTTTGATGGTATTGGGGCTGCCTCGCAGGTCTTTTTGATCACACCCGTATAGGCATTTTTAAATCCGTGGGTCTCAAGGAGACGAGGTTGGCGCAGTGGGTTGTCAAATTGGGCCTGCAAGGTGAGGGTGGCCAAATTGGGTGGGGCGTGGCTGCACACTGGGCGACCTGCCAGATCCTTGAGTTCGGTGACCCGGTAATTATCTTTACGGCTGATGATAACAAAGTCTAATTGGCCAGGTAGTTTTACCAGGGGTGTGTGTTTGTGCTTGGCCATTCGGTAACTGATAAAATGTGGACCGTCAAATACCAGGTCATAGACATCATTTTGCATATTTGTGGTGTAGATCAGCCAATTGGCGGGGTGTTTATAAATGACACGATGGTCGATCACCTCTGACAGATAGGAGGCGATGGCGCCATACATGAGGTTGCCCTCTTTGATCGATTCCCGAGGCGGGGAGCTGAAAATAATATCTTTGGCGAGACTGTTGCCAGGCGCCAGAATCAATAACACCATCAGCACTTTTAGCCGATTCATAGACGTCTCCATCATTGTTGTTCGGTGCGGGGCCGCACTATTTAGCTAAATGCGTTCTGTAAAGATTTTGGTAGCATACCTGAATGAGTTTAGTTCCACACCACAGGTCTTTCGAGGATGGAGGGTGAGGCACAGTGGGTATAGATGAGAATGATTTGCATTATCATTTCCGTTTAGGTACAGTTGTGGTCCGGATGGAGTCGCCCTGGTGCATATTCTATCCGTATAACCCGTTAATAATTGAAGCCACCGGGTGATGGTGGACATGATGAGGTGAATATGAATCTTAAATTTTTGACCCTGGTCTTATTGGGTTTGGTTTTCCCTATGGCACAGGCCGCTACCGCCACCGATAGTCTGGTGGTGTATTCCGCTCGTAACGAGCAGCTGATCAAGCCCATGTTTGATGCCTACCAAAAGGAAACCGGCGTGAGCATCAAATATGTGACCGATAAGGCTGCACCACTCATGGTCAGGCTCAAGGCGGAAGCTTCCGCTACCCCGGCAGATGTGCTTATTACCGTAGATGCGGGAAATCTTTGGCAGGCCGCCAAGCAAGGATTATTGGCAAGGGTGCATTCCAAGGTGTTGGAAAAAAATATCCCGGCCCATCTGCGTGATCCCCAGGGCCGTTGGTTCGGATTGTCAGTGCGTGCACGTACCTTGGTCTACAACAATAAGCGCATCAAACCTGCTCAGCTGTCCAGTTATGAGCAGTTGGCTGACCCAAAATGGAAAGGACGGCTGTGTCTGCGCACCTCCAAGAAAGTCTATAATCAGTCTCTGGTGGCCACCTTGATTGCGCGGGTGGGTGAGGCCAAGGCCGAGAAGATTGTCCGTGGATGGGTTGCCAATCTGGCCACCAGCGTGTTTTCCAATGACACTAAGGTCATGCAGGCTATCGCCGCTGGACAGTGTGACGTGGGTATTGTGAATACTTATTACTATGGGCGCTTGCTCAAAAAATCTCCTGATTTACCCTTGTCTCTTTATTGGCCCAACCAGACGACCAGTGGTGTACACGTCAATGTGTCCGGTGCCGGTGTAGTGGCGGCGAGTAAACACAAGAAGGCGGCCCAGGCCTTTTTGGAGTGGATGTCGGGTGCCACCGCACAACGCCTGCTGGCCGATGGCAATATGGAGTACCCTGCCAACCCGGCCATCAAGCCCCACGCCATAGTCAGTGCCTGGGGAGAGTTTAAGCAAGACACTATCAATCTCTCCAGTGCCGGCCGCCTGCAGGTCAAGGCCATCAAGTTGATGGATCGTGCGGGATATAAATAGGCCTTAATCCCCATTTTATGAGTACCGCAACAGCGACCCCCACTCCGGCCGGTATTGGCGCCTGGTTAAACGTCAATATCGGCCTGTGGCGTTTGGCCAGTCTGATGGTTGCGGCAGTGGTGGCGGCACCCTTGTTGGTGTTGGCCATGGCATGGTTGACCCCCGATACCGAAGTGTGGCGGCACCTAAGCGATACCTTGTTGTTGGGGTTGGTGCGTAATACCTTAGTGTTGTTGGTGAGTGTGGGCAGCGGTGTCTTGCTATTGGGTGTGGGGCTCGCCTGGTTGACTGCCATGTGTGACTTCCCCGGCCGAAATTTTTTTGATTGGGCGCTGATGTTGCCACTGGCGGTACCCGCCTACGTGCTGGCATTTGTTGCCGTGGGGGTGTTGGATTTTAGCGGTCCGGTACAGAGTGTCTTGCGTCAATGGTTGGGAACGTCTGTTTGGTTCCCCCCCATTCGTTCTGAAGGCGGCGTCATAGCGGTGATGGTATTGGCGTTCTATCCCTATGTATACATGTTGGCCCGGTCCGCATTCCTGAATCAGGGCCACCATATGTTAGAGACCGCACGGGTGTTGGGACTCAACGCCTGGGCGGCCTTTTTTCGGGTGACGGTGCCGGTGGCCAGACCGGCCATTGCTGCGGGCGTGGCCCTGGCATTGATGGAGACCCTGGCAGACTTTGGCGCGGTGTCGGTATTTAACTACGATACTTTTACTACGGCCATTTATAAGGCCTGGTTCGGGTTTTTTAGTCTCGGTGCTGCCGCCCAATTGGCCATGTTGTTACTCCTGTTTATCGCTACTGCGGTCTATGCCGAACAACGTCTGCGTGGTGGTTCCCGCTATCACGTCAACCTCAATACCGGTGAGATACTGCGCTATCGACTCAAGGGCACCAGGGCCTTGGCGGCTGTTTGTGCCGCCAGCGTGGTGTTGTTGCTTGCCTTTGTGTTGCCCGTGTCTCAATTGGCCCTATGGGCCTGGGGCGTCATAGGAGAAGAGTTAGATGCCCGATACCTCAGTTTTTTTGGAAATACCCTTTTTCTGGGGGCCATTGCCGCAGTGCTGACGACGGTGGCGGCCCTGCTTCTGTCCTATACCCACCGCCTCAAACCTGACCCCATAACCCAAGTGGCGGTGCGGATTTCCACCCTGGGTTATGCTCTGCCTGGATCGGTGCTTGCGGTGGGGGTGATGATGTCTTTCGTGTGGGTGGATCAGCACATCAATAGTGCCATTCAATGGCTCACGGGTGAGGCCTGGGGCGCGGTGCTCACCGGTAGCGTCTTTTCTCTGCTATTGGCCTACGTGGTCCGTTTTATGGCGGTGGCCTACGGTCCGGTGGACAGCGCCTTTGATCGCATCAAACCGTCTATCCTGCAGGTGGCCCGTTGCCTGGGGGCGGGTAATATGGAGATCCTGCGGCGTCTTTCCATCCCCATGTTGCGTACCGGGCTGCTTAGTGCCCTGTTGCTGGTTTTTGTGGAGGTCATGAAAGAGATGCCAGCCACTTTGCTGCTGCGACCCTTTGGCTGGACCACCCTGGCGACTCGAATATTTGAGATGACATCAGAGGGCGAGTGGGAACGGGCAGCATTGCCTGCGGTTACCCTGGTGTTGGCCGGGTTATTGCCGGTGGTGCTTATTGTCCGGCGTAGCGCTAAGTAGCGTACCCGTTGAATGGTTCTCGCCAAGGCGCCAAGCCCGCAAAGAAACCGCCTGAAACGATTTTGCCAGCCTGACATCCCTGTTTTTCGGGAGGGCCATTCCCGGACGTTCTTGTTTCTGGCTTCCTGTCCAGCGTATTCACGGTGTGTCATGGGGTGGCATGTTTTCTTGCATTTTAGAACCGGAGACGCAACAGGTATTGTGCACGACTGGCGGCACATTCGTCTTCAGCCAGCAATTGGGCTGTGGGCCCTGTACGGTGTTCGGTTTGACATAGGTCCACGCCCGGCACCGCACCTCATCCTGGCAGGCCTTCTGGCACAAGGCGGGATCATCGGCTGCGGGGGAAAAATGGCGGAAATCCCCGCCGGGACGATCGGTATTCTGCTTCATACCATTGACATCGGTGGCGATCGGCGCAGCAACCTGCACTTCGATTGGAATAACCTGCTCGGTCGTTTTTCCGGCCACAATCTCAATGCCTTCGACGCGCCGCTCGGGAATGTCGCGTCCACCGGCCTGTACAACGGCATCGACCTTCCCTGATGGAAGATTGATACTCACCGGTGTATCCACCCCA
>DRJZ01000058.1 GCA_011052015.1 Acidiferrobacteraceae bacterium
CAGGCGAATCGATATCAAGTTCCGGTAGCGATGAAAAACGCTTTTTCTTTCTGGTTGCAATATAAAAGATATCCAGTAACGCTTTTTCCGGTGTCGCCATAAGAAATGGAATGCGCGTTTCAGACCACTCAACACCTTCTGTCATCATTTCCGGTTTAAGTTGGAAAAATTCAAATGTTCCTATGGGTGTTTTGAGTTTCCGGGAGTGTCCGGTTGTCGCCACCTGTATGGTACGAGGAATTTGGGATAACATATCGTGACGATGAAGTGCGGTTAGAAATGAAACATAGCCCTGTTCGTCACCCAACAAATAAGAAAGACACCCCAAAGGATTGTAATAAGGGTGATTTGAATTAGCCCATATTCCGCGTACTACATTAATGATAAAACCTTTGCTCTCTTGCCGTTTGAGTTGTTTCGATGCAGCAGATATAGAAATATCAGCGGCAAATGCATATTCACGGGTCGTAAAAAAGATAAATTCCTCTGATTGTTGGAAGTTAAACATCATCAGATGAATAACCTTAATACTGTATTTTGTAACGCCTCCCAGTGGCTTGCAGAATCATAGTGTTCACGCTCTTCGTCATCCAGAAATTCCAACACCTGGCCTTTGAAATCGTCATAACCCAGTGAAATAATATTTTGTTGTGCTTTCGTTATTATTCTTTTCGGCAATGACTTTGCAATAAGTGGTGCATTCGTAAATCCACCTGCGTGTAATATGCCCAGATCAAATACATCCCTTGCCTGAACCACTGAGCGACATGCGAGTGCTTCGACCTTTTGCAAGGCAGCCACATCACCAGTGTAGTGCTGACAACGAAAGGCGACTCTTTTATAGGTCCTCGCAATTTCAGGGTCGATCAAGTCATAACTTGAAGATACTCTTTCCTTTTTACGCCTGGAAAATTCCACCTTTGTGGGTAACTGGTCTCCCGAAGGGGTAATCAACCTTACGCGGAATCGCTGCGTTGTTTCAGTTTGCTTTGCCTTTGCAGGATCGTTTATTTTAATATCATCGATCCCGTATGTTCTCAGGCTCCTTTGAAAGGCCTTAGCGCCCAGTATTTTGTAACCGTTTTTTTTCAGCGTGGCCACGTTACCTGCCAACACATCCAGATCCATATCTTCGGAATAGCGTGGGCTGCCAAAGAAAAACCGTAAATTAACCCCCCCTTTAAGAACATACAATTTTGAGTCAGATATCTTCAGTAATCGCTCTAAAAAGCAGAAATGGAAAATCTCCCGTAGCTGAGTATCGGTCTTCATGCTTGATTATGTATACGTATAGCCATAAACGTCAACTCAAATACGTTATAAAATTGAGTCCATGGCCAAACACCGCTCTTACACGTCCATGTATCCGCGACATTTAAGTGACGTTGTATTTGCCGGTGGACATCGTCCGGAGTGAGGCGCAACGGGCGCTGCTGCTGAAACGCTTCCGTGATGCCGTGCTGGACGACCCCCAGGCCAGCGGCCTGGACCTGTATTATCAATAACGCACCATTTTGGCCCATATGCACCGGCATAGTGCAATTGGGCCAAAATTGCACTAAACTCGTGCATGTTTTGCCTTGGGCATGCCCTCTTATATCATAGTAATCAGTACGTTACGTGGATATGTCCGCTGGCATGCATCGTGCAGAATAGTCCGTCGCAAGTTTGGTCCCGGTGCTACCACCGAAATTGAATCGATTTTTTAGGAGAAGGGGGAATACCCGATGTCTGCAAGTGATGTTTTAAAACTAATCAAGGACGAGGGCGTGAAGTTTGTCGACTTCCGTTTTACCGATACCAAGGGGAAGGAACAGCATGTCACCATGCCCGCGCATGTGACCGACGAGGATATGTTCGAGAACGGTAAGATGTTCGACGGCTCCTCCATCGCCGGATGGAAGGGCATTAACGAGTCCGACATGATACTCATGCCTGACGCCGGCACCGCCATCATGGACCCGTTCATGGAAGAGCCCACCCTGATAGTGCGTTGTGACATTATCGAACCCACCAATATGCAGGGTTACGAGCGCGACCCACGCACCATCGCCAAACGCGCCGAGGCCTATATGAAGTCTACCGGCATCGCCGACACCGCCTACTTTGGTCCCGAGCCGGAATTCTTTGTGCTTGACGACGTGCGTTGGGGCGCCGATATGAGCGGCGCCTTCTACAAAGTAGATTCCGAAGAGGCCGGATGGAATTCCGAAAAAGTTTTCGAGGATGGCAACATTGGTCACCGCCCCGGCGTTAAGGGAGGTTACTTCCCGGTCCCGCCGGTTGATTCTCTGATGGACCTGCGCGCCGCCATGTGCATGGCCATGGAAGAGATGGGTGTGAGCGTTGAAGTACACCACCACGAAGTGGCCACTGCAGGTCAGTGCGAAATTGGTACCCGCTTCGACACCCTGGTACGTCGTGCGGACATGAACCAAATCCTCAAATACTGTGTGCACAACGTTGCCCACACCTACGGCAAAACAGCGACCTTTATGCCTAAACCTCTGGTGGGTGATAACGGTAATGGTATGCACGTCCACCAATCCCTTGCCAAGGGTGGCGAGAATCTGTTTCACGGTGATGGCTACGGCAATCTGAGTGAGACCGCGCTGTACTACATCGGCGGAATTATTAAGCACGCTCGCGCCCTCAATGCCTTCACCAACGGCTCCACCAACAGCTACAAACGTCTGGTGCCAGGCTTTGAGGCACCGACCCTGTTGGCCTACTCGGCCCGCAACCGTTCAGCGTCTATCCGTATCCCGTTCGAGTCTAACCCCAAGGGTCGCCGCGTCGAAGTCCGTTTCCCGGATGCCGCCGGCAACGTCTACTTCACCTTCGCCTGCATGCTAATGGCCGGTCTTGACGGCATCCAGAACAAGATCCATCCGGGCGAAGCCATGGACAAGGATCTTTATGACCTGCCGCCCGAAGAAGAGAAGAACATCCCTACGGTATGTTTCTCGCTGGATCAGGCCCTGGACGCATTAGATCAGGACCGCGGCTTCCTCACCGCCGGTGGTGTGTTTACCGACGATGCCATCGACGCCTACATTGGGCTCAAAATGGAAGAGATTACGCGTCTGCGTATGAGCACCCATCCGGTAGAGTTCGACATGTATTACAGCGTCTAGCAGGAACTCAAGGGGAGCGTTTTTCCCAAAGTGGTAACAGAGCGCCCCCGTAAGGGGGCGTTTTTGTTTGTTAAACTAAGGTGTTTTTAAGTGTTTCGACGCTAACTTAACGCATAAACCATGGACCGTCTTGCTATTGAAATGTTGCCGCCCAACGCTCAACACATTCTGGAGAGTTTGAACACCGCAGTAGTGATCTTTGACAAAGCACTACGTCTGTCATCCATCAATCCGGCGGCAGAGATGATGTTTAAGATCAGCGCCAATCAAATGCTCGGTGAAGACCTGTCACGGTTACTGTCTGACAGCGAAACCCTTGCCGCCAGCCTGCGCAATACCTTAGATAGCGGTCATCCATTCACTGCACGTAATGTTTTGCTCACCCTGGTGGGCGGTGACCACATCACCGTGGATTGCACCGTGACGCCCTTGGGTTATGCCAGAGACAACTATGGTCTGCTGGTAGAGCTCACCCGCATCGACCGCCGTCTGCGCATGGCCCGAGAAGAAACCATGCTGGGCCAACAGGTGGCCAACCGAGCGATGCTCCGGGGCCTGGCCCACGAGATAAAAAATCCTTTGGGGGGGTTACGTGGCGCCGCCCAACTACTGGAACGGGAACTCAAAGATCGCTCCCAAACCGAATACACCCGTATCATTATTCACGAAGCCGATCGCTTGCACAATCTAGTAGACCGCATGATGGGGTCCAACCAACCTCTTAAAAAAGAACCTTTCAGCATCCATCGTATACTGGAGCACATTGCCAAACTCATCGCGGCGGAGTTTCCACCCACAATAAACCTGATCCGCGACTATGACCCCAGCGCACCGGACATCATTGGGGATTCTGAGCAACTCACTCAAGCCTTCCTCAACGTGGCGCGTAACTCTGCCCAGGCCCTGGAAGACAGGGGCGAGATAAAGTTTCGTACCCGCATCGAACGTAAATTTACCATCGGCAAGACCTGCCATCGTCTGATAATACGCACCGACATTATCGACAATGGTCCAGGGATTAACGAAGAATTGATTGACAAGATTTTTTATCCCATGGTCACCGGCAAAGCCGAAGGGGTTGGCCTGGGGCTTTCCATCGCCCAAGACATTGTCCAGAATCATGGTGGACTCATCGCCTGCCGCAACCAGAAAAGTCACACCATTTTTACCCTCTACCTGCCGGTGGGAGATTAAGATGGAAACTAATGCAACGGTGTGGGTTATTGATGATGACGATTCAATACGCTGGGTGCTGGAGCGAGCGCTGAAGCAAGACAATGTCGATGTGCGTTGTTTTGACTCCGCCGCTGAGGTCCCGGGCTTACTCGACAAACAAAAACCCGACGTCATCATTACCGATGTACGCATGCCGGGGATGGATGGACTGGAACTGATGGGCGCCATCAAAGAACGAGCCCCGGAGTTGCCGGTGATCATCATGACCGCCCACACCGACCTCGAAAGCGCCGTAGCGTCCTATAAAGGTGGGGCCTTCGAGTATCTTCCCAAGCCCTTTGACGTAGATGATGCCATCGCCCTGACGCGCCGCGCAATACAACACCGTCAACGCCAAACCGTGGACAACAGCGAACCCGCCGCAGCCTCTGCGCCGGAAATCATCGGCGAGGCCGCCTCCATGCAGGAGGTGTTTCGCGCCATTGGCCGTCTGTCCGGTTCTACCATGAGTGTGCTCCTCAACGGCGAGTCCGGTACCGGCAAGGAATTGGTCGCCCGCGCCCTGCACAACCACAGTCCCCGTACATCAAAACCCTTTATTGACATCAATATTGCTGCCATCCCCCGGGAATTACTGGAATCGGAGCTCTTCGGCCACGAAAAAGGCGCGTTTACCGGCGCCCAGACACAGCGCAAGGGACGCTTTGAACAGGCCCAGGCCGGCACCCTGTTCTTGGATGAGATTGGCGACATGCCCGCCGAGTTACAGACCCGGCTCTTGCGGGTCTTGTCGGAGGGAAAATTTTATCGGGTCGGTGGCCACGACCAAATCGAGACCGATGTGCGTATCATTGCGGCTACCAATCAGGATCTGGAAAAACGAGTAGACGAAGGCCACTTCCGCGAAGACCTGTTTCATCGCTTAAATGTGATTCGTATCCATCTGCCACCACTGCGTGACCGGCGTGAAGATGTCCCCGCCCTGGCAGACCGTTTCTTGGTCCAGGCTGCCGAAGAGCTGAAAGTGGAACGCAAACAACTCAGTGGCAGAACTCTGGACTATCTGCAGAGCCTGGACTGGCCCGGTAATGTACGCCAACTGGAGAATACCTGTCGCTGGCTCACTGTCATGGCCCCAGGGCAAGTTGTACGAGTCGAAGACCTGCCCAGTGAACTACGCCCCGAGGAAATGAATACCCAGACCTCGGGTGACTGGCAGAGTGCCTTGAGGCGCCAAGTAGAACAAAAACTGGCCAAAGGTGAATCGGATATCGTTAATAGTCTCGATACAGAGTTTCAGCGCATCTTGTTGGAGGCCGCATTGAGCCACACCCGCGGTCACAAACAAGAGGCCGCCAAGCGCCTGGGCTGGGGGCGTAATACCTTGACGCGAAAATTGAAAGAATTGGGGTTTGAGAACTAGCTCCGAGTTCATCTATTAGAACACGGTGACCGCAAAAGCGCGGAGACGCAAAGGAGGGCTAAAGGGTGGACACGATAGAGCCGACAAACTCTCTGCAAAGGCAGCGAAAACACGATGGAAAAGTAGGTTTACATTACTGAGAATACGCAAATATGTATATAATGTAAGTCAATATTGTGGTGGTTTTATATGTGGGTATCCCAACTTAAATATAAGGGGTAGTATGAAAAAGGCTGTATATAGGGCTGAGGCAGAATTTGTACCACTCGGGGTACGCACGCTACGTTATTCCCCCCAAAGAACACCACCTAAACCCGTCTTATGGCGGGTTTTTGTTAATTTGCGGAGTAAATCATGAAAACTAACATTGATGCACGTGATAGATTGATCGTTGCATTAGATGTAGATAAGGAAGCACAGGCTATGGAATTGGTTGGAAAACTTGATGGTTGCGTATCGTTTTTCAAAGTTGGCTTGCAGCTTTTTGTTGGGGCAGGATTTGGTGTTGTTCAAAAACTACTCGAACACGAAAAGGACGTTTTCCTCGACCTGAAAATGGAAGACATTCCAGAGACCATTCACCGTACGGTTGCCAATATGGCCCATGAAGGCGTTAGATTCTTTACGATTGGTGGGGGCGGTCCAACCGCGAAAGCAGCCCGCGCAGGTAGAGGCAATAACGTGTTTCCTAAACTATTACAGATTACCGCCCTGTCAAGCTGGGATGATGGAGACCTGCATGATTTGACTCATTCAGAGAAGGGTCCGGGCGTTAATAATTGGGCTTTGACCCGCGCCCACAAAATCATGGGTGCTGGGTGCGATGGATTGATAGCATCGGGAGAAAGCGTTGCGCTTATTCGTGCCGAATACCCTAAAGGGAAAGCGATTATTGTTACCCCTGGGATCAGACCCCAAGGTTCCGATAAAAACGATCATAAAAGAACGCTAACCCCCGCTGAGGCCATTAATGCTGGGTCAGATTACTTGGTTGTGGGCAGACCTATCGTCGAGTCTGGTGGTCCACTTGATGCGGCAGAAAAGATTGTAGCCGAGATGCAAGAAGCCATTAATGATAATACACAAAAGACCGGCGACACCAGCACAGCTGGTTAAACCTAAAGTGAAATTGCATGCAACAACCATCTGGATTCCGGATAAACACGATGCGTTTTCCGGAATGACGGTGGAGTCTTGATTCCCGGACAGGCGCTCCGAACCGTCGCTGTCATTCCGGGGCGGTGTGAAACACCGAGCCCGGAATCCAGTTATACAATTTCATCAAACAAGTCTTTCCAATTTGGGTTGGTCTTCTCGA
>DRJZ01000059.1 GCA_011052015.1 Acidiferrobacteraceae bacterium
ACACCCATCGGCCCCTCGGCCTGGAGCGTGCGCAGCAGTTCCCAGCGGTTGGGCGTGAGCGTGCGCTGCATGGCCTCAATGGACTCGAAGCTAAGTGTCTCGCGCGGCTCGGCCGGGGCCACATCGCACTCGGCCTTTTGCCACGCATCGACGATCTCCCGCCCGGCGGCCTCCAGCGACAATACACGAATCTCAATGCTTCTCATGGTCAATTCCTCATCCTGGTCACATCCGCCAGGAAATCCGCAACAAGCTGCTTTATGGTGGTGAAGTGGTAGGACTCCTCAAGTTTTCCGACGTGGCGGTGGTCGCCCTTGCCGCGTTCGTTGTCGTAGCCGCCCAAGCGGCGGCCGTCCTTGCCATACGTAGAAGCGATATTTCAGCCCGTGAGGGCGGTCGGGACCCGGCTCCGGCAACTTCCAGATCACCATCTCCAGGATGGCGCCATCCGCGAATTCCCTCTTGATCCGCCTGATCAACCCCGCCTCCATGTTGGTAAACGTACCAACGCTTAGGGGTGTTGTCAAGCAGACCAACATGGAAGGATCGATGCCCCCGATGGGTGATGGATGGGTGATGCGGAGAAAGGGAATGTTACGCTAACTGCAGAAAAGCTGTATCTGAACTGTTCTAAATCGTTCTTGTGTTTGCGAAGGATAGCCTCAATATCTGTTGTAGAGCAGTTACCGCATTGAAGCCAGACAACTTTTGGTGGGGCACCAAATAGGAAACTACGTTGATGGAAATCGGCATCTTTTGAAACAATCGTTAGCTTGTTTTGTTTGGCGTATGTCCAAATTTCTTCGTCATCAGCCGAAGCTAAATCCACATCGCGTACGTGCACCGAGTTTGGGTAATACTCAGAGAGGGTTTGTATGAGCCGGGGTGAGAGATTCTCGTCGAGTAGGAGTTTCACGCCGGGATCTTGGTAAGTTTGCGTTCCCGGTCGGCAGCAAAGGCCAAGCAGGCGCGTATGTCGTCACGAGTGAGATCGGGGAAATCAGCGAGGATTTCGTCCTCAGGCATGCCGGAGGCGAGGTAATCTAACACATCATAAACTGTGATTCGCAGGCCGCGTATACAAGGTTTGCCACCGCGCTTGCCGGGTTCGATAGTGCTATAAGGCCTATAGTCCACGGAAAAAGGTTAGGGTTGAATCGAGGGGATGTCAAGAATATATTGGGTGATGGGTGATGGGTGATGGGTGATGCGGGTTATATGTCGGGATTTAACGGCATATGCCAATTGGAAAGGAGATTGCCATGCAGACCGAACGCCATGTCCGATTATTTAGGAACGGCCGTAATCAGGCGATTCGTATCCCACGGGAGTTCGAGTTACCTGGTAGCGAGGCGATTTTGCACAAGGAAGGGAATCGTTTGGTCATTGAGCCTGTGCCACCTCGTTCATTGTTAGCTGTTCTTGCCTCGTTGGAACCGCTGGAAGAAGATTTTCCTCCAATCGAAGAACTTCCCAGCGAACCGGTCGATTTCTGAAATGGCCGACTTGCGCTATTTGTTGGATACCAACATGGTCTCTGATCTTGTGCGCCACCCTCAAGGAGAAGTTGCACACCATGTCGCCCAAGTGGGTGAGGCAGTAATCTGCATCGTTGTTCCTACCGTTTCAACGTATTCATTATTAGACCAGTTTAAATCAACTTGGACAGCTTAGTCTATGCTGTGGACTCCAGCTCTTCGCTTTTCTTCAGCCGGATGGGTGTATTCACCAAAGGCTCTTAACTCTGGCAGCGATTACCAAGTAAAGGGGATGCCATGCAGAAGCTTCTATAGGATTGTTCCATTACCCCACGTGCTACCCATTTTCTCTTGATGTCTCTACAGCCATCTTTATCCAGTTGCTGGGACTCGGTGATCAATATTGCCACCATTTTTTGTGCAAGTGGCAGTGGAGACGCGGGGCTGTCAATCGTAGATGTCGGGTGTGTGCTAACAGCAGAGGGTGTATTGAATTTATAGGCGCCCAGAGATGGGCTGTCTCCATCGACTAAATCGGGTACGGCGATGTAGGTGCTGTAGCGTGACTTCGGGCCGTCCAGTGTGAACTTGATTCTGGGGAGTGTTTTGTTGTTCATGCCAGCGTGGACATCACGGTTGAATTTCAATGTCGATGCCTCCAGGATAATGCCGCATTGAAGCAGGGTTTCCCCTAGCTGCTTGAGTGCTTTGATCATGCTTCTCTTCATTAGACTCGAGTGCAAAGTGGTTTCGAGTATTGGGCGTATGACGTGCGATCCGCTGGCGGATATGCCGGGGTAGATAGTGTTTAGGGGCACACTGACTTCTACTGCGCCAACGGGGTTGTGGGCTTTGTGCGCCGGGGTGAGTGTTGTTTGTATACCGACCCCTGTGAAGCCCTGGAACAGGACAGGGAGTGGGGGATTGTTTGATAAACCGGCGTACATTGTGGCGGGCAATCTATTTCTTTTCAGTTGGCAGCTAATTTGAGACGGTGACCCGGTCTTTCCAATACGAAGACACAAGTCCCGCCATTTGACTAGCATGGCCGGATCTCCAGCGAACCGTTCCCGCCTGCCCGCATCCCCCTTCACCCATAAACCGCTCGTATTCACGCTGTATACCGGTAACAGATCCCGGTGCTTGGACAGAGGGAGTATGGTTTTTTCCATATTATCCAGGATAAGCGGTTCTTTGTCGGTTGAAGGGTAGTAGCTCAGGACCATATGTGCGGGGCCTTTTTGCCGTGTACGCATGTAAGTGAGGCGCAGCCGTTGCTCCGGGACACCGGCCTTTTTTAAGGTGAAATATTTGGCGATTGCCAGATCCTCGCAGTCTCCACCATTGCTTGCCAGCGTCTCCATGGGTGTCGCCCAGTAGTCGCGTTTACGCCAGTGCGCGATGTCTTCAACAAAAGGGATCTGGTGATTAAAAAAATCGTTTACCACTTCGAGTTGGTGCCTCTCGGTGAGTCCACGTGCCAATCCAAGCATTTTCTGCCACGCCACCACACGCTCATAGGCTGTGCGTTCGACAGCAGCACTGACATCATTTTGTATCGCCAGGGTGAAATAGATTAACAGCGTCAATACGACTATCTGAAGCGCCGTTACAATTCCGTGAGGCATGGGGCCTTCTTCCCAACAGGTTGAGTGCTGCGGGTAAAAATGCAATGTCCATGCCAGTTATGTCTGTGTGGTTGATGGGCGAGGTGGGTCCGCGCACCTGCGTAGAGGGGCAGGTGCCAGGGATGTTGGGTAGCCCTGGGTAACTACGTAATTGTTCGCGTAGGGATGCGAATACCGTTGGTTTTGTGCCAATGGTACTTTCTTGACCCGTAATAGTGATCGGTCAATAGCAGTGTGAATACTGAAGTAGCGTTTGGACGCGTAACAATAACAGGCAGGCAGGGTCTACTGCGGCAGTATGCATCGGCGGTAGCCGTTGTGCAGCGCGGGGTGGATGTGGTGCTGGTGTTGGCTGTCTTTTATTTATTATCTCTGGCAAAACTGGGAGGTACTTTTCCCTCTCATTATGAGGTGCTTGGACTGATCATTGCGCTACTAATGTTGGTGATTTATCAATGGGTGGGTTTTTACCGTTGTTTAAGGTCTTCGAGCCTGATTGACGAGGCGGTATCGCTATTTAAACCCTGGGCGCTGTTGCTTGTCAGTCTGGCGGTGCTCGGTGTTGTCACTAAAACTAATACTTTATATTCCCGCGAAGTATTACTTATTTGGGCGGTCGTTGGATATGGTGCTCAAGTGTTGTTACACAGCGCGGTTCGGTATGGATTACGTCTATTGCGTGCGGATGGACGTAATACCCGACGCGCCGTGATGGTGGGTAACGGTGCTGTGACCCAGCAGTTCGCCGATCGGCTAATTAATAATACATGGCTTGGTATACAGCTTTGTGGCTATGTGACCAGTAAGGATTGGGATCGCCGTAAAAATTTCCACCTAGATTGTCCGGAGACACGTCGAAAAGCAGACAAGCATGATGTCGATGGCCGATTGTTTCTTTTGGGGGTAACGGAGGATCTGCCCTACATCATAAAGAACAATAATATTGATCTCGTCTACATTACTTTGCCCGCCTATTGTGCCCATCACATCGAAGAGGTGGTACGGCGTATCCTAAATCTGAATATCGATGTGCACTGGGTGCCGGATATGACCGCCTTTCAGCTGATCAACCACAACGTACGAGAGGTGGATGGTCAACCGGTGTTGTGCCTGTCTGATTCACCCTTGGATGGATTGCGTTGGTTGCCGAAGTGGCTGGAAGACAAATGTCTGGCCGTGGTTCTGCTTGTGTTGCTGGCTGTGCCGATGTTGGCCATTGCGCTGGGTATTAAGTTTACTTCTCCTGGGCCGGTGCTGTTCAAACAACGGCGGCATGGTCTGGACGGCAAGATTTTTTCTATGTGGAAGTTTCGTTCCATGAAACTCCATCATGAGCAAGGTGGTATCACCCAGGCCAGAAAAAACGATAAGCGTATTACTCCATTTGGTGTATTTTTGCGCCGTACCAGCCTGGATGAGTTGCCGCAGTTATTTAATGTTTTGTTGGGGCAAATGTCTATCGTAGGACCGCGGCCCCATGCGGTGGAGCATAATGAGTTGTATAGGGAACAGATCGAGCCTTACATGCTACGTCACCGTATCAAACCGGGGATTACAGGCTGGGCCCAGGTGAACGGGTTACGTGGCGAGACAGATACAACTGAGAAGATGGAAAAGCGTGTTCAGTATGATCTTTATTACATTAACAATTGGTCAATCTCGTTTGATATCAAAATTTTGATCAAGACAGGGTGGTGTGTGTTGAGAGGGGTCAATGCGTGTTAGCGCATTACTACGTATTAGCACGTAGCTTTATGAGTAGAACTCCCAGGCTATACAAGTCCGGGTCCTTTTAGAGATACTGCTGAGGTGGGTGTATTCACCTCGAGGAGGTTAGGCATGATTAAAAAGATAGGGTTACTGGTTATTGCGTTCGTATTAATTGGCATGGTCGCCAATGTACGTGCAGATTTTGTGAGTGATGTTGCCGACACCACTGTGTCTCTGAAGCAGGCGGTGGAAAATGCAAAGACTGCTGGTTTAACGCTTGACCAGATTATTGCCGCAGCACAAACGTCAGGGGTTGACACCACGGCATTAGCTGTTGCACTGCTTGACAATGGTTTTACTTCCGCTGCCATTGAGACAGCCTATGCTAATGGTGGAATTGCCAATGCGGCCATTATCATAGCCAATGCGCTGACTGAATATAATGCCACGGCAGCCGGTGGCGTAAATGCCATCGGGGGAGGTGGCAACACTGGCGGAGGGATAACAAATGGTGGAGGCGGTGGAGGCAGTCCATCTGGAACAAGTTCGTAATCATCGCCCGATACGTTGGGCATCTGGCAATCGCAGATGCGCTAGCCTGGGTAGGGATAGGGAATGTTCACAGGCAGGCTGTACGCTATACACATAATTAGACAAAGTATTTTTAGGATAGGGAGATTCATGTGAATAAGAAACAAAAATTGATTAGCACGGCCGTCGCCCTGGCAGTGTTAAGTCCGACTTATGTTATGGCACAGGTCACGCTGGGGGTATTAAAGCCGACCTATGCTTTAGCACAGCAAGATGATGCTGGCAGTGTTCCGGTAGGGCCCTTCATGATGTATCCAAGCTTGGTAGTTCAATACCAACGTGATGACAACATCCTGTACCAACCCAGCGGCGCGACCCTGAGTGACAATATTCTGGTAATAGCGCCCGCGTTTGATTTTCGGGTCGAAAGAGGAGGGCAGCTTTACAGGATTGGTTATCAGGCAGAAGTAGGCCGTTATAACAGCAGCAGTGCCGACGATTATGAAGATCAAAGCCTTATCGGCGAGATTGATGTTGGGTTGGGTCGTCGTGGCCGACTCAATCTGCAGACTGAGTACTTAGAAGAACATGAT
This sequence comes from Acidiferrobacteraceae bacterium, assembly GCA_011052015.1. GTDB lineage: Bacteria > Pseudomonadota > Gammaproteobacteria > HyVt-429 > HyVt-429 > HyVt-429. The sequence goes on from DRJZ01000059.1 coordinate 5,941, forward strand.
ACCCGGGGTACCCAGCGTACCGAGGGTGCTATTGGTTTACCTACCTCACCGGACGAGTGGCATGCCACTCGTTTTGACGGCACACTGAGCTATGGAGTCGATAAGGCCCATGGGCGTGTCGAGTTGAATGCCGGATATTTCTCCAAGGTATATGACAATAATCGTGCGCTGACGGCAGTCCGTGATCGGGACAACACCGATTTCGGTGTGACATTTTACTACAATGTGGCGCCGCGCACGGATCTGTTATTCCAGGCAGCAACTACTAATATTGACTATGCGACAGCCTCACTGGACAGTGAAGAACGGCGTTACCTGGTGGGTGTTGCCTGGGAAGCCACAGCCAAGACCAGCGGCACTATCAAGGTCGGGCGCCTGGAGAAGAATTTCGATACCGCCGGTCGTGCAAACTTTGCAGGCTCCAGCTGGGAGGCGTCGATGCGGTGGTCACCACGCACCTATTCGACGGTGGATATCGCGACCTCACGACGCACTGATGAAACCAATGGTACGGGTGATTTTATTTTGACCCAAGATCTGTCGTTGACCTGGAATCACAAGTGGAGTTCCGATATCAGTACCCAAGTCAATTTCTTGGTGGCCAATGATGACTATGATCCCACGGCGCGTCAGGATGATCGTAGTCGATATGGTATCAGCGTAACCTATCAGGCCCAGCGTTGGTTGAAGGTCGGGGTGGGTTATCGTTATGATAAGCGTGAGTCCAGTAACAATGCATTTGATTACAAACGCAACGTAGTTAATATCACCATAGGGGCAACGTTATAAGTTTGACGCCCGTTGTACGGCGCTAGGTATTAGCTCCTCTGCTAATGGGAGGGAGGTGGCCGTGGGCGCTCCTTTTCCGGCCTGGGCTGTCAAAACGTGCTGTATAGCCGAGAAACAAGCGGGATGAAAGGACGCATTCCATCTGGCCCATATTTAAGCCCCATGTCAGCAATATTGATTAAATCGATAAACTTATACCTAGTCACTTCTATATGTCTGCTCGGAGTTGTGCTGGGTGCACGAACGACTGTACATGCCAGCGGGGGCGCCTACAAACTTGGTGCCGGTGACTTGATTAAAATCCAGGTCTTCCGTGAAGATGATATGGATCGTGAGGTGCGTATCGGGACCAACGGTTACATCACCTATCCGTTGGTAGGTGAATTGGAGGCGGTTGGTCTCACAGCGCGCGGGTTGGAAAAACTGGTTGCCAAGCGCTTGACGGGAAGGTTTTTCAAGGCCCCGGTGGTGACTGTGGCCATACTCGAGTTTCGTCCATTCTATGTAAACGGTGAAGTCGAAAAACCAGGCAGTTACCCCTACCAGCCGGGTCTGACAGTGCGTAAAGCCATTTCCGTTGCCGGTGGGTTGAAGGAAAGGGCCTCGCGCCGCAAGATACATGTTATCCGTGAAAAAGATAGCTCAGCCACACCGGAACCGACCACAATGGATGCCCCCATCGGACCCGGTGATATCGTTTATGTGGATCAAAGTTTCTTCTGATGGGACTCAGGCCTGACAGATTATGAGCAATATAACTGTTCCGCCCGATCATCGCATGGAAGAGTATATCGACGAGGAAGAAATTGATCTTCGGGAATACTGGCGCACAATAAAAAAACATCGTCGCAGCATTATCGGTATTGCATTGCTGGCTGGCGTTTTTTCTGGCCTGATCAGTCTGGCCATGGCTCCGGTTTACCGGTCCACCGCGACGGTGATGATCGTGGTCAATGAAAACAAGGTTGCCCCCATTGAAGAGGTGTATGGTTTTAACCCCGCCAACCGGGAATATCTGCAGACTCAGTTTGAGATTCTTAAATCACGCAAACTGATTGATGTCGTTATTAACCGTCTCGCGCTTGAAAAGCACCCTGAATACAATCCAGAGCAATCAGAAGGTTTGCTCAAGCGATTGGGGTTTGGTGGGGTGTTCAGTGAGGCTTCCGATTCTGACTCAAAGATTGAGTCGTACGAGGCTATCGTCGAAAGCTTTACGGATCATCTCAGTATCGATCCGGTGCGTAACACCCAGTTGGTCAAAGTCAATTTTGAAGCCAAGGACCCGAAACTCGCGCGGGATGTGGCGAATACCCTGGCCCAGGTGTTTATCGAAAGTGGCCTTGAGGCCCGCGTGGAATTGACACAACAGGCGTCGAAGTGGTTATCCAGTCGTCTTGAGCAATTACGCAAAAAGCTGACGGAATCTGAAAGTGAGCTCAGGGCCTATGTGGCAACACAACCCACCGTCCGTTTCGAGGCATTGCCGGAGGTGGTCAACCATCCGGTGATTCAGCGCATCAAGGAAGAGGTCGCTGAGGCGCAGCGTAAAATATCTGAATTGTCGGAGCGCTATGGCCCGGAGCACCCCAAAATGATTGCTGCCCAATCGGACTTAAAAGTGACAAGGCGCAATCTGCAACGTGAAATGCGCAAAGTGACCGGGGCGCTGACCGCAGATTACGCAGGAGCAAAAAATGCCAGGCAATTGGAATGGAATAGGGGTAAGGATCGTGAGATAGATCTCACCAGTACCTTTCAAAAGGACACTAAGCTGCACACCTTACAGCGCGAAATGATTGCGGACCGGCAGCTTTATAATCTTTTTCTGGAACGCATCAAGGAAACAAACCTCATCGGTGATATTCACAATGCCAGCGCACGGGTCGTCGATCCGGCGGTATTACCTATCAAGCCGGTCAAGCCGAAGAAAAGATTAATTGTTGCTTTGTCTGTTATGTTGGCCCTGTTTGTTGGTGTGATGATTGCATTTTTGCTTGAATACCTTGACAACACGCTTAAGAGCAACGTGGATGTGGAGGAAAAACTGGGTTTAACCACCCTGGGTATACTTCCGAAGCTAAACACCAAGGCGACAACGAGTGAAGACTCGGTACCCGACTCAATGTTTATCGACAAGCCACGTTCACAGTTCGCTGAGGCGATGCGTACCATCCGTACCGGGGTGATGT
>DRJZ01000060.1 GCA_011052015.1 Acidiferrobacteraceae bacterium
GGGAGAAGGAATTATCAATTACAAGCAATAGAAGTTCCCTAAAGTTATTTCATCACAAGCCGTTAAAGTGGCGTGCGTAATAATCATTGGCCAATATCACTAGCGACCGGTTAAATTTCTTGCTACATGCATAACATCATGTGATCAATAGAAAAACACGCTCCATAATATCTTTTTATTTAAAATTGGATCTCCAGTTTTCGGTGTACAGTCTCCGGTTTTACCATTGCCGTGAGAATGCCATGCGGTATGCGACGGTAGTGATATAATAGAAGGAGTTTGAGACCGTGAAAGATTTAACGATTAGATTAAAATTGGTGCTGCTGGTGGGCCTTGTAGTGACAAGTTTCGCAGTCATAGGGGGAATCTATGCCTACGGCGTTTCCGAACAGCGGGATGCCAAGCTGGAGGACCAACGGTTCAAGAAGACCGAACTGACCCTGGAGCAACTGAACAGCGGTATCCTTCAGGCCCGGCGTAACGAAAAAGATTTTCTGCTTCGAAACAAGTCCAAATATATTGGACGACACAAAAAGACCATGGTCGCCAATTACCAAAAGATCACCAGACTTGAGGCTTTGATAAAGGATTCTGATGGCCTTTCCAAGGTGGCGGTGCTGGAGAAAACATTTAGAGAATATGAGGCCAGTTTCAAGCGATTGGTTGAGTTAAAGATATTAGTGGGGCTGGACCCAAAATCCGGCCTGTTGGGCAAACTACGCAACGCGGTGCACCAAGTGGAAAGAGAACTGAAGAAGTTCAATAAGGACAAGATGACCGTTTCCATGCTAATGATGCGTCGGCATGAGAAAGACTATCTGGCGCGGGGCAAAGACAAGTACATTGGAAAGATGGCCAAGCGCCGGTCGGAATTCACTGAGTTAATGGCGAACACGGAGCTTTCCTCTACCGTAAAAAAGAACATCACTACCGCGATGGATACTTATCATAAAAGCTTTCTGGCATTGACCGAGGATATGAAAAAGATCGTCACCGAGATTGAGGTATTCCGTGACCGGGCCCACGCAATTGTCCCACAGTTGGAGCAACTGGGAGAGATTGTGAGCAAGGCTCGCATAGCCAATGAGACCTTTCAAGCGGCAAGCGCCAGCCGGGTTATTATCTTGATGGCCACAACCATGTTGGCTGTGGGTCTGATCGTGGTGGCCATAGTGTGGTTGCTTGGACGAAGCATTATCGGTCCCCTGCGTGAGGCGGTGAATGTTTGTGAGACTATCGCGGATGGTGACCTGACCTTGACTGTGGATGTAAAAAGCAAGGATGAGATTGGTCAGCTGCTGAAGGCCCTGAGGTCCATGCGAGAGAATCTGAGTGGGCTGGTGGGGACGGTTCGGACCAATACCTCCAATATCAGTAACTCTGCACAGGAGATCGCTTCGGGGAGCATCAACCTCTCCCAACGCACTGAAGAACAAGCCTCCTCACTTGAAGAAACCGCATCAAGTATGGAGGAGATGACCTCCACGGTGAAGCAGAATGCGGATAACGCGGCCCAAGCCAATCAACTGGCCATCAGCGCCCGGGACCAGGCCCAGAAGAGCGGTGAGGTGGTGGACAAGGCAGTGATGGCCATGGGTGAGATCAATGCCTCCAGCAAGAAGATCGCCGACATCATCGGTGTCATTGATGAGATCGCCTTCCAGACCAACCTGCTGGCGCTGAACGCGGCAGTGGAGGCGGCCCGTGCCGGCGAACAAGGCCGGGGTTTTGCGGTGGTGGCTACCGAGGTGCGCAATCTGGCCCAGCGTAGTGCCGAGGCTGCGAAGGAGATCAAGGACCTGATCGAGGACAGTGTTTCCAAGGTGGAGACCGGTTCGGAACTGGTGGATGCCTCCGGCAAGACCCTGGTGGAGATTGTGGATAGCGTAAAGAAGGTGTCTGACATCATCTCCGAGATTGCGACGGCCAGCGGAGAGCAGTCCTCGGGTATCGAGCAGGTCAACAAGGCCATCACCCAGATGGACGAGATGACCCAGCAGAATGCGGCGCTGGTGGAAGAGGCGGCAGCCTCCAGCCGTTCCATGGAAGAACAGGCCCAGACCCTGGCCGACCTGGTGGGTAAATTTAAGGTCGATGGCAATCAGGCCGGGAGGCGGGCCACCACGTCACAGGAGGAGCGACGAGGAGCGGGGCGGCCGTTCCAGGATATTGAGGTAGGTCGGGCATCCGGAACGAAAAAATCTGTTCTTAACGAATTGCGAATTCAAACCGCAATCAGGGTTTGAAAGTGTCCTCGACAGTGGCGCTTCCATGTGAAATGCTTGAGTGGTGCTTTGGGTTTTCAGGGTGATGGACTCACCACGAAAAAAGTCGATAGCGCCGAAACGGACATAATCCAGAATCTGGAAAATCTGGGTGCTTGGCTTCATGCCTCAACTTCTTGATGATCCCGGATCGCTTCGAGAAAGGCCCTCCCGTACCGCGCGAGTTTTCGATCGCCCACCCCACCCACTTCGCGTAGTGCGGCCTCGGTATCCGGCCGGTGGCTGACCATCTCGTACAAGGTGCTGTCGTGAAAGATAACGTAGGGTGGGACACCCTGCTCCTTGGCCAATTGCATACGCAACGTCCGTAACACCTCGAACAACGGCTGGTCCTGCGACGGCAAAACAACCGATGCCTTGCGGGTTCTCTGAGTTTGCTTTTTCTCCCTTTTTGGCCGCAGGCGCAACTGTAGTTCCATTTCGCCGCGCAACAATGGCCGCGCCTTGGTCGTAAGCCCTAAGGCGCCATAACCCTCAGGATCAATATCCAGATAACCCTGAGCAATGAGTTGGCGAAAAATATCACGCCACGCCTGAACGCTGTGCTCGCGACCTATGCCGTAGGTGCTTATGCGGTGGTGGCGGTTGCTCTTGATACGCTCATCATCCTTGCCAATAAGCACATCGGTGGCATATTTAACACCGAAGCGTTGGCCCGTGCGATAGACACAGGACAGCGCTTTGCGCGCCGCCTCGGTGCCATCCCAAGTGACCGGTGGATGCAGACAATTGTCACAGTTGCCACAGGGCTCTGACAGGTGCTCATCGAAACAGGCCAACAGCACTTGACGCCGACAGCCTGTCAATTCGCACAGACCTAACATGGTCTCAAGCTTATGCTGGGCGACCCGTTTATATTGTTCGTTCGCATCCGTATCGTTCATCATCTGCCGCAGGGTAATAACATCCTGCAGGTTGTAGGCCATCCAAGCATTAGCGGGCTGCCCGTCGCGACCGCCACGACCCGTTTCCTGGTAGTAGGCCTCAAGACTCTTGGGTAAGTTCAAATGAGCGACGAAACGCACGTCCGGTTTATCGATACCCATGCCGAAGGCGATGGTGGCGACCATGATAACGCCGTCCTCGCGCAAAAATCGCGTCTGGTGCTCGCGACGCATCTGCTCGGGCAGACCGGCATGGTAAGCCAAGGCCGTCCTACCCTTCTGAGTTAACCAGTCCGCCACCTGTTCCACTTTCTTTCGTGACAGACAATACACGATGCCTGCATCACCTGTGTGCTCACGTTCAATAAAGCGCCACAGTCGCTCACGAGGGTTGTCACCTTCACTGATGGCGTAACGGATATTGGGCCGATCAAAGCTGTTAATATAAACTTCGGCCTGCCCCAAAGAAAGTTGTTCGATAATTTCATCGCGTGTACGCCGATCTGCGGTGGCAGTCAGGGCAATACGTGGCACATTACTAAAACCTTCGGCCAAAACTGACAGTTGACGATATTCAGGACGAAAATCGTGCCCCCATTGCGACACGCAATGGGCCTCGTCGATGGCAAACAAAGCCAGCGGTGCACGTGCCAGCAACTTCAACATGCGTGGACTCAGGAGTCGTTCCGGCGCAACGTACAACAGGTCGAGTTCCCCGCCCAATAACGCCTGTTCGGTTGCCTGTTGTGTGGCGCTGTCCTGGGTGGAGTTGAGGAAGGCCGCTCGTAATCCAAGCTGCCTCAGTGCATCGACCTGATCCTGCATCAACGCGATCAATGGTGACACAATGATCCCCGCCCCACTGCGCAGCAGTGCCGGAATCTGGTAACAGAGCGACTTACCACCACCGGTCGGCATCAACACCAGCGCATCGCCACCTTGGATGAGGGTATGGATGATATCCGCTTGATGGTGGCGGAAGTCGTGATAACCAAAAGTGTTATTGAGTATCTGCCGTGCTTGTTTCATGTTGGCAAATTAAAAAATAATATCGCACCATTGTCCACCTCGGCCTCGGCCCAGACGCGGCCGCCGTGGCGGCGCACAATCCGGGCAACAGTCGCCCGACCAACACCGGCGCCCTCAAACTCGTCACACGAATGCAATCGTTGAGAAGCGCCAGATAACTTGCTGGTATAGTGCATATCAAAGCCCACTCCGTTGTCTTTGGCAAACGGTTAAGTAAGTTGTCTTACGAGTTGTTCATTGACAAAGCCGTGCAACACCAGGGTCTGCTGGTCTTCCAGTAATTGGAATTCCAGTCCATATCGGAATTCCTGGGGGTCATCTAAATCTGGATCCGGGGAAGCAATACAATTTCTGATGACCGCTGGCAAGACCTGGTACTCCTCTATTCCGGCTACCGTTAACTTGACGTTTATTGTAACCAAATCGTCAATCTTGCCCAATGCCTGGGGTGAGCTTACGGCAAGTCCGGCAGTACTAATGTCCCGGATTCGAGTCGGTTGGTTCTCGATATATTCCCCGTCTGGGTCTTCATTAGTTACCGAAGCTATGATATCCGTGGGTGCACGATGCGCCTTGCGCACAATCAGGTGGGCCAATTCAGCGGGGTAGACAAGATGCAGATAGGGGTACGGATGCAGGCTGGTTCGCAACACACTGGTCTCGAATCCATATACGCTATTTCCCGAAAGTAGTCGCGCAACGAATAGATGCCCCTCCCGAAAAGACATGGGTACGCCATCAAGGCGTGGGGTGGTGACTATAAGACTCTTATGCTCCAGGAATCCGATGACCTTGACGTAGTATCGCTCCTCCTCCTGACCTCGGGTATATTGAAGTTGAAGAGCGTCCCCTACGGAAAATTTTAGTTTCTTTCCACTCATAAACCCACTCACCTCATACAATGTGTATGGCCAGAACCAATAACTCTCTTGCCAGGGGTAATTGTAGGCCAAATACAGTACAGTTGCCGTAATGAACATTACGCCACTATCTTAGCCTCACGAACCCAAAGATACCGACTCTAAGTTAGCGGGTTTCCTATGATCACAACCAAGCACAGTCACCACACTACAGCACGGTGGCTACTGTTAGCTCTTGCTATCGCATTATTAGGCGGTTGCGTCTATTTGTCCCCTCAACCCGTCGGCATTGGCCCCCAGCTTTCCTTCTCGAATCTCCCCGGCTGGACCCAAGATCGGCATGCCGAGGCTTGGCCAGCACTGCTGCAAAGTTGCCACAAGAAGGCAACAAAGGACCCACGCTGGTCAATACTGTGTGAGCAGGCCGTTAGCATGGCTCAACCCAACGATATAGCGGCACGAAAATTTTTTGAACACTGGTTCAGGCCCCATCGCGTGTTGGGGAGTTGGGGCCGCCGCCATGGACTCATAACCGGTTATTATGAACCCCTGCTCAAGGGCAGTCTGACTGCCTCTGCGGACTACCCCGTCGCCCTGTACCGGCGCCCCGCCGAACTGCTTACGGTGGACCTGGCCGAGCTATACCCGGAACTGGCCGGTAAACGGGTACGGGGGCGTGTCAAAGGACAAAAAGTCATCCCTTATTATGACCGCAAACAAATTGATGGGACCGATAACCCCCTGTCAGGCAATGAACTGGTATGGGTGGATGACCCGGTGGCGGCATTTTTTCTTCACATCCAAGGTTCCGGCCGGATTCAACTACCGGATGGTAAGCGGGTCGCTGTGGGCTATGCCGATCAAAACGGCCATCCCTACTCTTCACTGGGGCGCACCCTGGTCAAACAGGGTAAGATGAAGCTGGAGGAGGTCAATTTATCCAGTCTGCGTGCCTGGCTCAAAGACCACCCCGACCAAATCACCGACATGCTCAACACCAACGCCAGCTATGTCTTCTTCAAATTTCGAGACGTGCCTGCTGGGGGACCTATCGGTTCTCTAAATGTGCCCTTGACTGCGGAACGTAGCCTGGCCGTTGATCGTTCTATAATTCCTTTGGGGTTACCGGTGTGGTTGGAGACCACCACGCCGGATGAACACCCCCAACCCTACCGGCGACTGGTCATGGCTCAAGACACCGGTGGCGCCATTCGTGGAGTCATCCGCGCCGATCTCTTTTGGGGCACCGGTCATCGCGCCGAGCGCATGGCGGGCAACATGAAACAGGCGGGGCGGCTTTATGTGTTGGTCCCCATTGATCCTAAACAGGGCACTAATACGCCATAATCACGAATCGGCCCTTCGGAAAAATTTGAGGATAATGACGGGACTTATGTATTCGTAACCCCTTGATATAAGGGGTTATCTATTAAAAGCTGTTGGTTTGTGCATAGCACCTCGTTCCCACGCGGGAGCGTGGGAACGAGAGATACCGGGCGCGCAGGATGCACGAATACCGCAAGAGCAGGGACGACCTGATAGCTGTTTTCTACTACCGGGCTTATTGGAAATTCAAGTCATTGTGTCAACGCAAATCGCTGGTAAATTCGTTGGGAAA
>DRJZ01000061.1 GCA_011052015.1 Acidiferrobacteraceae bacterium
CTCGACCCCCTGGACCCAAACAATCTAAACAACGAAACCCTCAAAAAAATACTACTTGAGCACATTGCACTGCAATTGGAAGACTTTCCCGGCTATGCCAATATCTATCAAGTCACCCCCTTGTTAGAACCCTGGACGGTCGAGAACGAATTGCTGACACCCACCCTCAAGCCCAAACGCAAGAAAGTCCTGCAACACTACGAAACGGCACTCGAAGACATGTATGCAGGACATGCGCTCGACCCTGACGATTAATGTCGTACAGACACCAGCGTGCCTTGACGCGCCCCACTAAAAAACACATTATTCCCAAGGGCAAAATAGCCTAAAGCCATACCTCTTTTTGAAACACCTAAGCGGGTGTAGTTCAATGGTAGAACGGGAGCTTCCCAAGCTCTTAATGTGGGTTCGATTCCCATCACCCGCTCCAAATACCCGGCACATCCCTTCTTTAAACTAGCAACATTAGAGTTTCAGAATGTATTGATCTTATGTAAGACTAGGGCTATTCTGGCCCCCTGACAAGCTAAAAAGGAGATGGAGATTATGCCTATCGACACGACCTTTGCTGTAAGCGTTGCTGCCATGGCGGTTATGCTCTACGCCCTGTGGCAAGTCATCAGACTGCGTGGCCAAGTCCCTGGTGGGGTGGTGGGCCGTACCTGGAATGTATTGACCGGTTTGGTGGTTCTGTTTGCAGTAGGTTATATCGCCATGCCCTTTTTGGGGGAACTCTCCCCAGAGATTTTACGGCTTGCGGTGGCCGGTATATTTTTGTTTGGCGCCGTCTATGTAGTCGTTACAATTCGACTTATCCATCGCGTCATACAAGTCCTGGCAGAATAAACAGCCATGGATTCGGCTCTGGTTTTCTCCAAGACAACCAAAGGTGAACATGAGATTGAGTCGCGAGAGTATCACCTGAATCAACACCATCGTATCGCCCTGATCCTGGTGGATGGACATTCCGATGTAGCACACCTCCACCATAAGGCAGGAGGCCTTGCCGAGTTGGAATCGCTGCTCGAGTCTCTGGCAGTAGATGGATTTATCTCAACAGATTCACCCACATGGCAACCAACAGTGGGAACACGCAATGAGGACAAGCTGATTTCCCTCAAGGCAGCGTTAATCGATACCGCCGTTATGATCCTGGGGAGTGATGCAGGTCGGGTAACCAAGAAACTCCGGGACGCCGTAAACGACAAGGACGGGCTTATTTACGCAGTACAGCAGTGTAAAAAATTGATCAGCCTGGCCATAGACGAAAAAAAGGCCAGTGAGTTTCAACAAAAATGTGATGCCCTGATCAATCAGGCCTGATTGCTCTCTTCACACCAGGGTAAGTTCGCGCCGTCACACCCAAGCCTGGCACTTGATCACCCCCCTATACGCCGTGAACTATTCGGCTGATTCAGATAGGTTTGGGCTCTATTCAATCTGTACACACCCACTGGACCGATGACAACGACCACCCCCTTCGCCAAACGTCTATTACGATGGTACAACGTCCATGGTCGCAAGAATTTGCCCTGGCAAGGGACACGGAACCCCTACAAGATTTGGGTCTCAGAGATCATGCTGCAGCAGACCCAAGTGGCCACTGTTATCCCCTACTATGAAAAATTTATTCTCGCCCTTCCCTGTGTCCACGACTTAGCGGCCGCACCTGTGGATGATGTGCTGCACCTATGGACCGGACTGGGTTATTATGCCCGTGGTCGCAATCTACATGTCGCCGCAAAATTAATCGTTACAGAACATCAAGGGCATTTCCCCGACACTCTGAAAGCCTGGTATGCCCTCCCTGGGGTGGGTCGATCTACGGCCGGGGCTATCCTGGCCATCGCCCACGGTCAGCGCCAACCCATATTGGATGGAAATGTGAAACGGATCTTGTGCCGATACTTCGCTATTGAAGGCTGGCCCGGCGACAAGGCCGCCGAATCCCAGCTGTGGCGACATGCCGAAGCCCTTACTCCACACCTGCGGGTACAAGACTATACCCAGGCCATCATGGACCTCGGGGCGATAGTGTGTCGTCGCCGCCAACCTCTCTGTAACCAGTGCCCACAGCGCTCCCATTGTGCGGCGCTACTCAGTGATTCCGTTCACGTCTATCCATGGTCCAAACCACACAAGAAAATACCCATTCGTTCGGTGGCCATGTTGTTGCTGTTCGATTCCAAGCAACAAGTGTTGCTCGCCCGTCGACCTCCCACCGGCCTTTGGGGTGGATTGTGGAGTCTGCCCGAGTGCGACATGAATGAGGATATTGACCGCTGGTGCCGGTCCCGCCTAGGATTCAAGGTCGAACCCGGTCCGCCCTGGCCAACTTTTCGACACAGCTTTTCCCATTTTCATCTTGATATTACACCCATCCCTACCCATGTAAGAAATACCACCGCCGTGATGGAGAGGCATGAGACGGTCTGGTATAACGTCAATCGCCCCGATCGCCGCGGACTCCCGGCACCGGTCAAACGAATACTTGAACAACTGAGGGTCACCACATGAGTCGCAAAGTACAGTGCATCAAACTTAACAAAGAGGCCGACGGTCTGGACAAGCCCACCTACCCCGGTGAGTTGGGGCAGCGTATCTTTGATGAGGTCAGCCAAGAGGCCTGGCAACAGTGGTTAGGTCATCAGACCATCTTGATGAACGAAAATCGACTCAGCCCCATCAACCCTGAACATCGTAAATTTTTAGAGGCCGAGATGGAAAAGTTTTTCTTTGGTGAAGGTTCAGCCACGCCGGATGCCTTTATCCCGACAAAGAAATAGCAATGGGCTCTTCTATAAATTCAATCCCCATTTCGGTCCTTTCTTCGGGCACGGGGGTGGGTCTGGTCATAAACCTTGGCCAAGTGTTGAAAATTGAGATGGGTATAGATCTGGGTCGTCGCAATGTCCGCATGCCCGAGTAATTCCTGCACTGCACGCAAGTCGCCACTGGACTCCAGCAAGTGACTGGCAAAGGAATGGCGTAGCATGTGCGGGTGCACCGGCACCCCCACTCCTTGACGACGGGCCCAGAGCTGAACACGGCCCTGAACGCCGCGTCCACTGATGCGATTACCGCGTCCATTAACAAACAAGGCCACTTCATTTTGTTTGACCACCTCACCGCGACAGGCCAACCATTCTTCAATGGCCTCGCGGGCAAAACGACCTACCGGCACGATGCGAGTCTTGCCGCCCTTGCCGGTCACCCGTACCGTAGCATCCGCCAGATCAATGTCCGTCACATCCAATGACACCAGTTCGGCAAGGCGCAAACCAGAGGAATATAATAATTCCATAATGGCCCGGTCACGCAGGGCCAAAGGCTGACGATCATTCACCGCCACCAGCAAACCGACTTGCTCAATGTCCAGGGTTTTGGGTAACAGCTTGGGTGACTTGGGCGCGGCCACACCTTCTAAGGGATTGTGGCTGACAGTGGCCTGCTTAATGAGATATCGATAGAACGAACGGGCCGCAGACAACAACCGTGCAATGCTACGGCCCGAGAGCCCATGATGATGCAGATAGGCCACGTAATTACGGGCATAGTGAATAGTGAACGCGTCCCATGACAACACATCGAACTGATCACAAAATTTTTCCAGTCGGTCGAGATCACGACCATAATTGCTCAGGGTATGAGGTGACAGGCGTCGCTCAATCCTCAACGAATCCAAATAATCGGAGATTTGTTTCTGGGCCGACGTGTTCATGGGGTCACGGGCCTTGCCATCACGCTAAGATCGAAATCGCTGAAAAGCGCTACTTAATACCTCACCCAAACGTCCCAGATAAACAGTGCCGATGCCGGGATGAAAGCGGTGCTTATCCGATGAAGCCAGCACCAAAACACCCCATGGAGCACCAGACCCCAAGGCAATAAAGGCAACCGATGCAATCGCCTCCGCGCTGTCTACAAATAAGGTCTCCATGACCACCGAGTCTGGATGATCGTCGCATCGCACTCGGGTTTCGCCCATCCAATTTAATAGATGGTGAACCAAATCAGACTCCGGGTAGATGATCTCAGCACCCACCTTGGCCAGTGCCTCGTTGTCGCCATTGCACACCAAACAATTCGTTTCGAGCTTAAAGTCCTTGCGCAACTGATCGTGGGTGACGCGCAATAGTTTTTCGGCACTGCTTGCCTCATTCAAGATCAGACAAAGTCGATGTAAGCGCTCACCCGCAACACTATTTTCACGTGCGATCGTCATCAAGTCGTGCAATTGCCTTTGCATGGCACGATTCTTAATCCGCAGCACATCGACCTGTTTTTCGATCAACGATATTGAGACACCGCAACCCTCATGGGGGATGTGTAATTGCATTAATATTTCCGGGTGATTCTTGAAATAATCCGGGTGTTCATCCAGATAGCGAGCTACGGTCTCCTCCCACTGTAGCTCTGGAGACGTCTCAGTGTTTTGCTCTTCTCTCATTCGATTATTAACCCTACAACGTATCTACATCAATTTGACCATCAAACACGTGGTTGGCAGGTCCGGTCATCTCAACACTGTGACCTTCACCGGCCCAATAAATATCCAACTGTCCACCGCGCAGTTGCACTTGAACCTGTTCTTTCAACAGACCTCTAATACGACCCGCAACCACTGCGGCACAGGCACCCGACCCGCAGGCCAGGGTCTCACCCACACCACGCTCATACACACGCAACCGGATCTGGGTATCACTCACAATCTCCATGTACCCCGCGTTCACCCGCTGGGGAAACCTCGAGTGCCGTTCTATCAAAGGCCCCTGTATTGCCACTGGCGCCTGATCAATGGCGTCAACAATCTGCACTGCATGGGGATTACCCATAGACAATATGGTCATATCCACAATATCGCCATCTACGTCCAGATCATACCTGTCTTGCCGGCCATCGGCCACAAACGGGATATCGGTGGGTTCAAACCGGGGGGAGCCCATGTCCAGGTGAACGCGCCCATCTTGCTCTACCTTGGCTTGGATCACGCCCACTCCAGTGGACACCATGATCTCATGCTTATCGGTCAAACCCTGGTGACGGACAAACTTGGCGAAGCAACGTGCGCCATTACCACACTGATCAACCTCACCCCCATCAGCATTGAATATCCGGTAATTAAAATCGACCCCCACCTGACTCGCAGGCTCTACCAACAACAGTTGGTCGCATCCCACGCCAAAATATCGATCCGCCAAGTGTCGAATCTGATCCCGTTCCAGCCGTACCCTCTGGCGTACCACATCGATGACCACGAAATCATTTCCCAGGGCCTGCATTTTAGAGAACTTTAACATCATAAAAAGTGATCATCTCAGAACCTTGTTTTAGCGCAATTTCTTTCACCATCTACCCGCCGACCATCATACCCCAAGCCAACACTTGGTGCCCCATCAAGACTCGCCTCGACGAAGCTGAACTGGGCGGCGATAGCCATGCCGATGATTGGGGCGATCGTTGGACGAATTAGACCTGGAGGACTAATCTGGAAAGACCTCGAAGACTTCTTCTGGCAAGCAATAAATGCGGGCACTGCTATCGCGCATACTCAGCCCGTCATGCCAGATAAACATCAACCCTAATTTTTCTATTGCCCTGTCTCGGCAAGATAGGCAGTCCAATCATGCTGGCCACCACCACTGGCGAAAAACCACGGGTTGAGTATGGAAGGCTTGTTATAGGACAAAGGGGAATTCTTGGAATCCACCACCCTCCCCCCGGCTGCCTCTAACACACATTGGGCGGCGGCCGTATCCCATTCGGAAGTCGGCCCCAAACGTGGATAGATATCGACACGACCCTCTGCCACCAGACACAGCTTAATGGAACTGCCCATCGCCAGGGTCTGGAAAGAACCCTGGCGTTGCTCGAA
Source organism: Acidiferrobacteraceae bacterium (assembly GCA_011052015.1). Lineage (GTDB taxonomy): Bacteria > Pseudomonadota > Gammaproteobacteria > HyVt-429 > HyVt-429 > HyVt-429. The sequence goes on from DRJZ01000061.1 coordinate 5,876, forward strand.
TCGCGCCAGATAGTCGGCCAAGTCGTTGCCTGGGTGGGAACGACTGGTGGCAATCGTAGCCGCACCACCGCGATACATGCGCACGTGAATCGCCTGGCTGTCACCCCCTGGGTCACAGCGGAATGCACCGTCACCATCACAGGCAAAATAGCTGACACCCGATACCGGTATATGCACCACGCCGAGCACCGGTCGGTGATTATCGATCAGGGCAATGTTCACCGTAAACTCATCGTTGCGCTTTATAAATTCCCGGGTGCCGTCAAGGGGGTCAACCAACCAAAATTTTTTCCATTTAAGACGCACGTCTAACACATGATTGTCCGACTCCTCGGACAGTATGGGAATGTCTGGAGAGAGTTTTGCCAATCCGGCAATGATAACTTTATGGGCAGCCCGATCCGCGTCTGTGAGGGGGGACCCATCGCTCTTTGTGTCTACCTCAAAACCCCTTTGGTAAATGTCCAGGATACGGTCTGCCGCTTGAGCCGCCAGTTCCCGAGTTTGAGACAAGTAACGACTATACTGGACTGGCATCGGCCTTAAGCACCGGTCGCGGCCAAATAGTCGCGCAAAAGAAACAAGGCAAGAAGACTTCTCGCTTCGGTAAGATCTGACTGATTCAATAACGATCCGATATCGTCAACGGGCCAGGTCAGAGTTTCGATAGGTTCGGGTTCATCGCCCTTGAGTTTTTGTGGGTAGAGATCCTGAGCCAACAAAATATGGCAATGGTAATCACTATAACCCGGCGCCAAATACACATCCCGTAACGGTACTATGCGTCGAGCGCCGAACCCTATCTCTTCCATGAGCTCCCGTTGACCCGCCTGTTCCGGCGTTTCACCCGTCTCTATTCGCCCCTTGGGAAAGGTGAGTTCATAGCCCTCTATCCCGGCAGCGTATTCTCGAATCAGAATAATGTTATGGGGGTCGGCCATGGGCACCATCATCACCGCGCTGGCTGCAGATCCACACAGGCGCTCATACTGCGCCTTGACCCCATTTGAGAACACTAAGTCCATCTGCTCAATCTGAAAAAACCTCGATTGGGCGATGATCTGGCGTGACTCAATAGTCGGTTTCTTTTTCACAACATGGGGCATAAAAGGAATTTTGTGGCTAAACTATAGGATATAACATTGGAGGACATTATAGTGATTACTACGCAAGAAGATAAAAATCTGATAGGAATAAAAGTGTTCGGAGAATTGACTATAGCAGATTTCCGGGAATTCGAGGACGCGGTCACCGACGAACTCGAGCATTATCAAAAGATTGATCTACTCGTGGACCTTAGCGAGATGACCGGCTTTACCCTGGATGCCGCTCTTGAGGATATTCAGTTCAATCGCCAACATGCCCACGACTTTAAACGCATTGCAATAGTCACCGACAGCCAATGGTTAACGTGGCTATCCTGGCTGTCAGGAACATTCACCCAGGCCGAGGTCCAAACCTTTCCCGATATTGCCAGCGCCAATAATTGGCTGGCAGGCTAGCCCTTTGGCGTCCTCTAGCCCTTTGAGGTGCGAAAATCCGGCTTAGTGGGCCAGGGGCGTAAAACCGAAATCACCCCGCCACGCCCCCCGGGAATAATCCAGACTCAACCACCGTGGAACAATCCGGGAATCGTGTTGTAGCGGAAAGTCAATCACGTCTGGTTCATCCACAATGTCATTGATCCGGCAGTGCTTGGTCATAACCGGACGAAAACTGACAGATACCAGATTATTTAATTTGGCCAAGCTATCCTGCTTGCGAGGAGCGCTCAGCACATTCACCCGCTTACGAATCAGGCAGCTAAAATACAACTCCATCTCAAAGTGGACCGGCTGGTCGGCCCGATCTAAGGCAGACTGTGCCCGCTGGGTAAGCACCACCTGTAGTTCCCGGTCGCCTATTTTGATCTGACGTGTCGCATTGATACCCATATAACCTCCACGAAAGTTAGGCTGTTGGCGCATTATGCGCATCTTGGCAAGACTATCCCTAGACAAAAACCCCTACCCGCCACCCAGGAATACTGTCTGTTACACTATGCTATTTTACTGGCATGATAAACGGCTAGCGAATTCCGTGCAGTATTTTGCACCACAGAGGAAAGGATGAGTTACAACTCTGTGCCCTTCCAGGTGACAAATTTCTAAGTCATTGATTTATATGCTAGCTTAGAATCTTGTCACTTGTAGATCTGCGGCCGCGCA
>DRJZ01000062.1 GCA_011052015.1 Acidiferrobacteraceae bacterium
AGTAGCAACACGTCTTTCCCTCTGTGACCCCCGTGCCCTCTGTGGTGAGTAAACACAATACGAGAAGCGTTATCAAAATTCAGGCACCATGGGCCTATTTTAGATGAATTTGTGCAATGATTGGGTAATTCCAATTATTCCTTGCGTGCTTGACGCCTTTGCGAGAGCCCATTCAGCTTGACGCCTACAACATCCTGAAGAAACGAATACTAAAGGGAACATCTATGGAACAACTCAATACCTGGCTAGCGGCCATCGAAAGTTTTCTATGGGGCCCGCCTCTATTAATTTTATTATTGGGTACCGGAGCCTATCTCACCATCGGCCTCAAGTTCATGCCCATCCGTTGTCTGGGCCAGGGCTTTCGCATGCTACTGCAGGGCACCCACCACGATCAAAAGGGCGAGGGTGAGATCACCCCCTTTCAGGCGTTGATGACCGCCCTCGCCGCCACCATCGGTACCGGCAATATTGCCGGTGTCGCCACCGCCATTTTTATTGGCGGACCTGGGGCCGTATTCTGGATGTGGGTCACCGCCCTGGTGGGCATGGCCAGTAAATATGCCGAGGCGGTATTAGCCGTTAAGTATCGCGAAAAAGATGACCACAATATCTATGTGGGCGGCCCCATGTACTACATCAAAAATGGGCTGGGTGAAAATTGGGTCTGGTTGGGGACGGCGTTCGCTCTATTTGGCGCCATTGCCGCATTTGGTATCGGCAATACCGTACAGTCCAACTCGGTAGCCAGGGCCATCGCGGCGGTGGAACCCGGTCTTGCTGTCCCCTACTGGATTACCGGCCTGGTCATGGCCGCATTGCTCTCCGTTGTGATCATCGGTGGCATCCGCCGTATTGCCAAGGTGGCGGAAAGCCTGGTACCCCTTATGGCCCTCATCTATATCCTGGGCGCCTTGCTCATCCTCGGATTAAATTTTGAACAACTCCCGGCGGGGTTCGCCCACATTTTCGGCGACGCCTTCACCGGTACCGCCGCAGTAGGCGGTTTTGCCGGCGCCGGAGTGATGATAGCCATCCAAATGGGCGTGGCACGAGGCCTTTTTTCTAATGAGGCTGGCCTGGGCAGCGCCCCCATCGCCCATGCCGCCGCCCGCACCACCGATCCAGTACGCCAGGGCATGGTAGCCATGTTGGGCACCTTTATCGACACCATCATTGTCTGCAGCATGACCGCCCTGGTCATCGTCACCTCTGGCGTCTGGGACAGTGGCGTCACGGGCGCCGAATTGACCACCCAGGCCTTTAACCAAGGACTGGCAGGTGGTGGATACATCGTAGTATTTGGTTTGGTGGTCTTTGCCTTCACCACCATCATCGGTTGGGGCTACTACGGAGAACGCTGCGTGGAATACCTGTTAGGAGTCCGCGCCATCACACCATTTCGTGTTCTGTGGGTTGCGGCAGTGTTTGTAGGCGCCATCGCAGACCTGAAACTCATCTGGACTGCGGCCGGTATCACCATGGCGCTCATGGCCATCCCCAATCTTTTGGCCTTGATCCTGCTCAGCCCCGTCGTATTTAAATTGACCCAAGAATATCTAGCAAAATAGATTCGAGAAAGTGCTTTGAATATTGCCTGTAGCATTGTTTCCGTGAACGTTGAACGCGCACTGGCCGAAGATGTGGGCCATGAAGACCTTAGCGCCGCCCTCATCCCCGCCAATGCCGTGGCCTGTGCCCATGTGTTGAGTAGAGAAAACGCAGTGTTATGTGGCCAAGCCTGGTTTAATGAAGTCTTCCGGCAACTGGATGCCGATATCACTATCGAATGGTCAGCAAAAGACGGTGATGAAATCGCCGCAGAATCCACTATTTGCCGGCTCACGGGCCTGGCTCGCCCCCTACTTACCGGTGAGCGCACCGCACTCAACTTTCTGCAGACCCTGTCGGCCACCACCACACTCACCCGCCAGTTCGTTGAGGCCATCAAGACAACCGATGCCAAGGTGCTGGACACCCGTAAGACCCTCCCCGGATTGCGACAAGCGCTAAAATATGCGGTGCGATGTGGCGGTGGTAACAATCATCGCATGGGCCTCTACGACGGTATCCTCATTAAAGAAAATCATATCCACGCCGCAGGCTCACTCAGTGCTGCCATCGATCTGGCTTTATCCACGACAACAAAGGGCGTTCTGATTGAGATTGAGGTGGAAAACCTGGAGATGTTAAGTGACGCCCTGAATGCCGGCGCCACACGTATACTATTAGATAATTTTACAATCGATGAACTAAGACAGGCCGTGCAAAAAAGCACGGGTAGCGCAAAACTTGAGGCTTCCGGGAACATTGGCCTGGATAATATTCGCACCGTCGCCGAAACCGGGGTGGACTATATCTCTGTGGGCGCACTCACCAAGAACATTCGCGCCATTGATCTATCTATGAGATTTGAAGGGGCTTGACAGTGATAGACAAGCTTGAGATTAATAAGTGCATGAAATCAGTAACCTGCACATTACTGATTCTGCCAGCAGTGTTGACATGGATATTTGTAAGCGGTCCTGCCCTAGCCAGCAATTCCGGTCCGGCCCACCCACCGATAAAAAAGTCGGCGCCCAAAAAGATAATGCTTTTGGGGGATTCCATCACCCAGGGTAGCGCCAAAACTGGGAATTATCGTCAGCCACTGTATAGGCTGCTGCAACATGGCGGTTATAGCATCGATTTCGTAGGCAGCCTGAATACCGAATACGGCGTTACCCTGCCCTCTACCGCTTATGACCCGGATCACGAAGGCCACTGGGCCTGGCGTGCCGATGAGGTGCTTACGCGGATCAATGGCTGGGCACAAACCGCCAAACCAGACATCATATTACTACACCTGGGCACCAATGATGTGGGTAGCGGTCAGAGCATCAAAGGTACAGTACAAGAACTGCTCGACATTATTGATGTCATACGCAATGCGAATCCCTGTGTCGTGGTGCTGGTTGCGAAGATCATCCCACTCAAACATTTTCTCGCTGGTAAACGTATACCAATATTCAACAAGGCCCTCGAGTCATTATTAGAGCTAAACACAAAAGACTCACCCATAGTACTTGTAGATCAATTTACCGGAATGGACCCGGACAAAGACCTCTATGATGGCGTGCACCCTAATAATGCAGGAGCACAAAAAATGGCGCAAAAATGGTATCTCGCCTTACAACCCCATCTAGGCTCACCTCACCAAAATTCAGCACAGGATGCTCACTAGGCTAGGCCGCTTCGTCCTGACAATTTTGCCATTGACGTCGGTTCAGTTTGCCCAATCATTGCATAAATTCGCCTATAACAGGCCCATGGTGCCTGAATTTTGATAACGCTTCTCGTATTGTGTTTACTCACCACAGAGTTTCTTATGCCGCTGCGCGGCCGCAGATCTACAAGTGACAAGATTCTAAGCTAGCATATAAATCAATGACTTAGAAATTTGTC
>DRJZ01000063.1 GCA_011052015.1 Acidiferrobacteraceae bacterium
GGAGGCCTGGGGGTAGTAATACAGCCCATTTTGAAGTTTCTGCAGTACACCCTGATCGACCAGTTCACGCACATGCCGGTCAACACTTTTCGACCATTGGGCCAGATCCGCACGCCGGTATACACGACCGGGGCGTAGGTGTTTCTTCAACTGATCCAAGCGTTTCATTTGTATGTCCTCTGATAAGGGAATATAGCCTCTATCGGTATATATGACAATATATTTATTAAAAATTCATGCAAAAGTATTCTAAAAGCCGCCATTAATATCAAAGCCTGCGTATTTGTAGTGGCCAATTATTGCCGAAATCCCAGAGATTATTAGGGGTAACGACACGAATTGACAAGTGGTCGGTAATGTTTGACAGAAACAGACCATACCCCTAAATTATTTAGGTGTAGCGACAACTATTGTCAACTTTGTGGTGCTTATGAAGGTTCAGGACTTTTTCAATGAAAATCCGGTATTCCGGCATGAGGTCTTCGTGGCCTTCCTGGAATCAACCGGCTCGCACCGCACAAAGACGAGGGAGGCACTGCTTACCTTTTGATGTCACCACCGGGGTTACGAGGTGACCAGTGCCGATGTGGTGGAGGCGTATGACCGGGCGATCGATGCGGCATCCAGGCTGAATAAAATCGACGATGTGTCCGATCAGATCCGGCAACTTATCGAGTCAAATGAGAGTGCTTCAATGTTGTTCGTGCGCCAGTCTTTGCAAGCAAGGATGCGTACGCATTCTTCATCGGTTAACGAGATGGTTGCGGGTGAATCATGAACAGTGAACGTGCGAACTTTGGGAAAGAAAACCATCGATCTGCGCTCCACTCACGTTCCACAAAAGCGACATTCAGAGACAATGAGAGACAATGAAACAGAAAATCACAGAGAAGAAAAACACTGTAAATACAGTATCTTTGGCGGTTTCTGATGGTCTGTTATAGTCTATGGAAATGGTGCCGGGGAGAGGACTTGAACCTCCACAAAAGCACAGAAAAATAAAGTAAAAACAATTAGTTATAAAAATAACTGCTTTTCGCGCTCCACACACGCTCCACTGTGTCAGAGGGCCGGCACTTGTACAGATGTCTGTAGAGCCGGTTGGTCGTAGCGCGACAGCCGCTCCATTGTTACCTCTGTGTTTGGCAATGCTGGTTCATATACTTACCAATTTTGTCAGAAGTGGTCGCTATAAGTTCCAATTAATGCTTTACTAAATATGAGCTGGGCACTATAGTTATCAAAATCACAGGATTTGGTAATTATTATGGCTAATAATGGTAGGCAAAAGCGAAGTGCCCCGGTTTTTCCCAAGAATCGCAAGACCCTGTCCTTGCTGGGTGAAAACATCAAGCTCGCCTGTAAACGCCGGGGATACAGCCAGTCGCTCATCGCTGAGCGTACCGGTCTAAGCCGCCTTACCGTTCGGAAAATTGAGCAAGGAGACCCAACCGTATCCATTGGTCACTATGTGGCGGTACTCAGTGTGCTTGGCATGGTGGAAGATTTCGCCATGGTCGCGAGCGACGATGAACTGGGACGAAAGCTTCAGGATATCAAGTTGAAGGGGCAGCCACGCTGAGTAGGGCACGATGAGCAGAGAAATTTATACATTTGCCGATTGGGAGGTGTTTGAGAAGCCGACACTGATTGGCGTATTACGTGCTGATGTGTTGAAGGGTAAAGAGCATTTCAGTTTTGCCTATGACGACGTGTGGCTGCAGTCAGAATTTGCCCAGCAAATCGATCCGGAATTGCGTCTCTATGCCGGTAGTCAGCACAGTCAGGAACAGCAGAATTTTCGAATCTTTCTGGACTCTTGCCCGGATCGCTGGGGACGTTTGCTGATGAAGCGACGCGAGGCAGTCATTGCTCGCCAGCAAGGGCGCAAGCCCAACGTTTTGAACGAGTCAGATTATCTGCTTGGTGTGCACGACAAGTATCGTATGGGCGCATTGCGATTCAAGCAGGATCTTGATGGGGACTTTCTGGATAACAACGAACAATTGGCAGCACCACCCATCACGTCATTGCGTGAGCTTGAACATGCGGCCTTTCAGGTGGAGGACGCAGGAGACCTCGATGATCCGGATTATCTAAAGTGGTTGAACATGCTGATCTCCCCCGGTTCCTCGCTCGGTGGTGCCAGGCCGAAGTCCTGTGTCGTCGATGATAAAGATCATCTGTGGATTGCCAAGTTCCCGAGCCGTCATGATGACCATGACATTGGGGCATGGGAGTATGTCACGTATTTACTGGCACTCGATGCAGGAATCAACATGCCAGCGTGCCGACTGGAGAGATTCAATAGCCAGTACCATACATTTTTGACCCGGCGTTTTGATCGCACCCCCCAAAGCCGTTTACATTTCACATCCGCCATGATGCAACTCGGTTACTACGATGGTGAGCACGGTGCGAGTTACCTGGAGTTGGCGCAGTTTCTAACCGATCACGGTTCTAACACCAAAGCAGACCTGGCTGAGCTGTGGCGCCGGATTGTTTTTAATATCGCCGTCTCGAACACCGATGACCACCTGAGAAATCATGGGTTTATTTATCACAAGGGTGGTTGGTTGTTGTCACCGGCTTACGACATTAACCCGGTAACGCCAGCCAATGGATTACACCTGAACATTAGTGACACTGACAACAGCTTGAGTTATGAGCTGGCCATGGAAGTGATTGATTTTTTCCGGCTCAGTGAAACGCGTGCTGCGCAAATTAAAGGCGAGGTTCTGGCCAGCGTCGGTAAATGGGAAACGGTTGCGAAGAAAGCAGGGTTAGGCAGGGCTGAGCGGCAGGTTATGGCGGCTGCTTTTAATGTGTAGTGAAATACTTGCACCTCCACAAAATCGCCTAAAAAACCATTCTAAACAATATGTTATAGGTGCATCAGTTTTTCGCACTCCACACTGATTCTTACCGGTGTTCCATCGGCTTAGCCTTAATCTGACATCCAGGGTATCTTCGTACCCCAGTCATATGCAAAAGTCTTGCATTATTGTCGGTTTTAGCATATAAACGGGGAATGGCTTCTCTTGACTATTATCTCGACGAACAGCTTTCCCGTGGTCGGGCCACCTTCTCTCGGGAAGATGCGTTAAAAGGGCTTGGCCTGAGTTCGGAGGCATTCATCGCTGCCGCTGGTAGATTGGCCAGGAAGCATCGACTGGCGTCCCCCCGTCGCGGTTTCTACCTGATCCTGCGGCCGGAGGACAGGATAAGCGGGGCACCTGACCCGGTTCGCTGGATCGACCCCCTGATGAAATATCTCGGCCTCGACTATCGAATCTCTTTGTTGCGGGCGGCCGCTTTCCATGGTGCCTCGCACCAGGCGGCCATGGTCTTTCAGGTCATCGCCCCGAAGCAGTTGCGGGCATTCGATATCGGTCGCCACCGGCTCCAGTTCATTTACCAGACTCCGGCGGCCTTCGCCAAAACCAATGTGCCCGACTGGCTTTCGCAAATGAAAAGCGAGGCGGGCTTCGCCAGGGTGGCTGGTGTGGAGCTGACCCTCCTGGATTGCGCCCGTTACTTTCACAAGGCCGCCGGTATCAATGGTGTGGCCCAAATTGCAAAGGACATCGGCGCCAAGGCCGATCCACGCAAGCTGGCGAAAGCCGCCATGGCCTACGAGAACTCCGCCGTGCGCCGGCTTGGGTATCTGCTGGAGCGCGCCAGCCATGCGCGCCAGGCCAAGATACTGGAACCGTTCGCCAGGAAGGCCAAATCGATGAAGCCCCTGGACCCTTCCGTTAAACCGTTGACTGAATCACTTGCGCCCTTGTGTGAAAAGGATGGGCACGAAAAAGATACCAGGTGGATGCTCGTGATCAATGAACCTGTGGAGA
>DRJZ01000064.1 GCA_011052015.1 Acidiferrobacteraceae bacterium
AGGGCACTTCTATTAATTCCCTCTCCCTCTGGGAGAGGGCGAGGGTGAGGGAATAAAACTAAAGATAAGTTATTGATTTTAATATCCCCTCATCCCAACCCTTTCCCGGAGGGAGAGGGTGCTTATAGTATAAGTGCCATTCGTGTTAGTGCTGTTTGTCTGACTATTTGTTTTAGAAGGATTTGTAGTCGCTGCGGTATTAAACTTGTCTAAATTGGTTTGCAGATAGCAGTAAGCCCAATCATTGCAAAAGCTCCCTATGATAAATTGGCAAGATCTTTTTGCTGCGATTGCCCTGGTGATGATCATTGAGGGCATTTTGCCGTTTTTGAGTCCCGACAAGATGCGGCGCATGATGGCAACGGTCAGCCAGATGAATGACCACCAACTGCGAGTAATGGGTTTGGTCAGCATGGTGGCAGGCCTGTTATTTTTGGTGGTTGCCAAGTCCTAGGCATTGCGATTCAACTTCATTATTTAGACGAAATGGCAGACATAGATCGGTGGTTGTTGCCCGAGGGCATCGAAGAGGTGTTCCCGGAGAAGGCGCGGCAGTTGGAGGCCATGCGCCGGGCTCTGCTCGACCTGTTCGACAGTTGGGGTTACGACTTGGTGATGCCACCTATGGTTGAATTTCTTGATGCCCTCAAGACCGGTCTGGGCCAGGATCTGGATCTGCAGACTTTTAAACTCACCGATCAGCTTACCGGCCGCCTCATGGGCCTGCGGGCGGATATGACGCCACAAGTTGCCCGCATCGAATCACACTATATCAAGCGCGAGGCGCCGGTCCGGTTATGTTATTTGGGCCCGGTATTACGCACGCGTCCTGGTGTGTTTGGTGGTTCCCGTGAACCCCTGCAAATGGGCGCAGAGCTTTTTGGCCATGTGGGGGTCCAGAGCGATGTGGAAATCGTACACCTCCTGATAACGGCGCTTGAGTTGATTGGCATTCCGGCACCGAATCTGGGTATAGGACATGTGGGGATCTACCGTGAACTCGTGAACGAGAGTCAACTTGAGGCAGACACAGAAGAAGTATTGTTTGATGCCTTGCGGCGAAAATCAAAACCCGATGTACAGGCATTCTTGACGGCCAGTAAGTTAGGTGATGACTACAAACGCATGTTTGCAGGGTTGATTGATCTCAATGGGGAAGTGGCCGAATTCGGTGTTGCCCAGGCCGCCTTATCGGTAGCAGGACCCAAGGTGCAGGCGGCATTGCAAAATCTCGAGCAGGTGATCGCGTTAGCGGCCAAAACCCTGCCTGGTTTGAAGTTATATTATGATTTAGCGGATTTGAGGGGTTATCGTTATCACACCGGCATGGTCTTTTCTGCCTATGTGGCCGGCTATGGTGAGGCCATTGCCAACGGCGGACGCTATGATGCTATCGGCGAGGCCTTTGGCCGTGCCCGGCCCGCCACCGGGTTTAGCGCGGACCTTAGAATCTTGCTGCGTATGCTGGTGGACAAGGATGTTTCGGGCATAGGTATACTCGCGCCTGAAGATGGCGACAGTGCCCTGATAGAAAAAATTCAGAGTTTGCGCGGCAGCGGTGAACGGGTGATACGTGCGTTGCCTGGGGTGGCGGATGCCATTATGACTTGTTGCTGTGACCGCAAATTGGAAAAACAAGACAATTGTTGGCAGGTTGTTCCGCTATAAATCAGAGTTTATGGGTACTTCTGTTAATTAATCATCCCTTCTCCCTCCGGGAGAAGGCTAGGATGGGGGGGTAGTAAAGTCGGTGTGTTAGTCTCGTTTATCCCCCCCTCACCCTCGGCCTTGTATACCCTTGGGTGCTTCCGGGAGGGGGAGAGGATCACAATGGGAACGGTATTATGGGTAGGAATGTCGTCCTGATCGGTTCCCAATGGGGAGACGAGGGCAAGGGTAAAATTGTGGATCTGTTGACCGACCGCGCCGATGCGGTGGTCCGTTTTCAGGGTGGCCACAATGCTGGCCATACCTTGGTCATCAATGGCAACAAGACCGTCTTACACCTCATTCCATCAGGCATATTGCGTGATCGGGTCATGTGTCTCATCGGCAACGGTGTGGTGTTGTCGCCTTCGGCCTTGCTTGCCGAGATGGATGAGTTGGAGCAGGGCGGTGTGCCGGTCAAAGATCGGTTGGGGATCAGCGGCGCCTGCCCCTTGATCCTGTCCTATCACGTGGCCCTGGACCTGGCCCGGGAAAAGGCCCGGGGGCGTTCCGCCATCGGCACTACCGGCCGGGGTATTGGCCCCGCTTATGAAGATAAGGTCTCACGTCGTGGTCTGCGCGTTGAAGATTTAAAGGATGAGGACTATTTTGCGGAAAAATTAAAGGCGGTAATGGAGTACCACAATTTTGTTTTAGTAAAATATTTTAAAGTTGACGCAGTGGACTATCAACAAACCCTGGATGAGACTTTGCGCCTGGCTGGGCGATTGACGCCACTCATCGTAGACGTAGCCGATGTCATTGATCGCTATATCCAGGAAGATCAATCCATCATGTTTGAAGGCGCCCAGGGCATGTTGCTGGACATCGATCATGGCACTTACCCCTATGTCACATCGTCAAACACCATAGCCGGTGGCGCCTCCACCGGCGCCGGTGTGGGGCCCTGCCAGCTTAACTACGTGCTTGGTATTACCAAAGCCTATACCACCCGTGTTGGCGGTGGCCCCTTTCCTACTGAACTGTCTGACGGCATTGGTCAGCATCTGGGTGAGCGCGGTCAGGAGTTTGGCGCCACCACCGGACGCCAACGACGCTGTGGCTGGTTTGACAGCGTGGCGGTGCGCCGGGCTCGTCAGGTCAATGGTCTGAGTGGATTGTGCATTACCAAACTCGATGTTTTGGATGGTCTCGATAGTGTCCGCCTGTGTGTTGGTTATGAACTGGATGGCAAGATCAGCGAAACCCCACCCATGAGCGCCTCCGCCATGGAGCGCTCTACCCCCGTCTATGAGGACATGCCGGGTTGGCCGGAGTCTACCGCCGGGGTGCGTGAATATGATAAATTGCCGCAAAACGCCCGTGACTATTTAAAGCGTATTGAAGACATTACGGGTGTGCCGGTGGATATCATCTCCACCGGGGCCGAACGCGACGACACCATTATTTTGCGTCATCCTTTTGACGGCTAGACAGGTGGTATAAAACTTTCGGTGGCAATAAAACTTTTTCTTATAGGGCTGTCCAATGCCTGACAGAGACACCATCGGCTTGAAGTTGATAAAACTTGTGGTGGTATGTACCGTTTGTATCGGTATTGTCTATGGACTTGTTTGGGTTGTGCAATAATGACTGTAACCTTAACGTTTTCGGAGAATTAAGCTATGAAAAAGAATGTGGGTACGATAGACCGCGTAATTCGTGTGTTATTGGCAGCCACTGTCGGCGTTTTGTATTACACCGGCGATATCACTGGCACTGCCGCCATTGTGTTGGGTATTCTTGCGGTGGTGTTTTTGCTGACGAGCCTGGTGAGTTTTTGCCCGTTATATCCTCTGATCGGTTTATCGACGCGTAAAGGAGAGTAATCCAACAAGGGAATGGACTCTCGCCAAGCCGCCGCACGCAGACCTCTGGGTTCCAGTTACCCTCTGTGGGTTTGTCCCTACACACTGCTGTGATTGATATTAAACCGTCAAGCCGTCAAGCCGCCAAGCACGCCAGAAAAATATATTTGCCAATACTTTGGCGTCCTTGGCGTCTTGACGGTTCTAATAATTCTTTTGATGACTACTCCGTCCGCTTGCGACGGGGTCATTTATTCATTGTCGATGCCCTGTCGGCGTTCTGTATTTAACCTGCATTTCCTAAAGAAAAGCGCAGTAGAGCACCCAAAATGGTGCGTTGACTGCAATTGTCCAGGTTTTAGCACCTCTCTACGGGCGATTTTAATAAACCCATCCTTAACCTTAATAAATGAATGGAAAACCGGACTGTACGGCATTGAGAGTATGCAATAACTGTATGAAAAACAAAATGAAAAACAAAGAAAATGTAATTTTTAAAGATTCTGCGTGGGGAACGCTAAAGTTTTCCTCTCCAGAGCCGTAAACAGATACAACAGAATCGAAAAAATCGCAAAAAACTAATAAATCAGAAGAGGCGAATTATAATGTGGACACTAAAGTCGTGCTTTGAGTGGGAAATTCACTAAGCGGGGACAAGGGAAGAAATGAAAGTAATGCCGAAATCATATTTAACGCCTAACGAGGTCGCTGAATTGTTGATGGTTTCCCCAACTGCAGTTCGGCAATGGGCAGAAAAGGGTGATTTAAATGCGTTAACCACTCCAGGTGGGCATCGCCGTTTTCTTCCTGGTGAGGTGGAGCGTTTCGCACGCAAAAGAGGATTGACTTTGAACACAGGCACTAGCGGTGCTTTACGAGTTCTTGTTGTGGATGACGATGTGCAGTTAACTCGTTACTTGGCAGAATACCTCAATGGGTACCAGGATGAGGTTGTTACGCAAACCGTAAACGATGGTTTTGCAGCAGGTTTAAAGGTCCGCGAATTTAATCCACACATCGTTTTGCTCGATCTTATGATGCCGGGTATAAATGGTTTTCAGGTTTGTCGCCTGTTGAAAGCTGGACCCGACACAAAAGTAATACGCATCATTGCCATGACAGGGTATCCTTCGCTGGAAAACGTTGAAAAGATTATGGCTGTCGGTGCAGATGCATGTTTATCCAAGCCGATTGATGGACAAATGTTGCTTAAACATCTTGGTTTGAATCAACAAGCAAGTGCATAAACGAGAACATAGTGCTTTCGATATGAGCGCAATTATGACGGCTACAAACAACCCCTTCCACATACTTATAGTCGATGACCAGGAATCACATCGGAAACTGGGAAAAGCGACTTTGCCGACACCTGAATTTGAGGTAATGGAGGCACAAACCGGTGATGAGGCCTTATTGTGCATCAGGGATCATGAATTTGATGTGGTTCTTTTGGACAAGCTCATGCCAGGTATAAGTGGTGATGAGGTTTGTAGTCGAATACGACATGATCTCGATATGCCATTATTGCCATTAATTGTAGTCACTGGAACAACGGCAAACGAAGATCTTGAAAATAGCTTGCTGGCGGGTGCAAATGATTTTATTCGCAAACCTTATGCACCAATGGAAATGGTTGCGAGGGTGAGAGCGGCGGCAAATAATAAGCGTATTACCGATCAACTGGACAACATGGAGTCCATACTGTTTGCCTTGGCGCGCATGGTGGAGGCAAAAGATGAAATGACCGGTGACCATTGTTCACGTCTTGAGCATATGGCCGTAGTTTTTGGAAAAGAACTTGGACTCACTCCACAAGAGCTCCTTGCGCTAAGGCGCGGGGGTGTACTGCACGACATTGGTAAGTTGGGTATACCCGATAGTGTCCTGTTAAAGAAGGGACCCTTGAATGATGAGGAATGGAATATCATGCGCAAGCATTCGGTTATCGGAAGCCGTCTTTGTGGAGGCCTGAAAAGCATGAAACTTACTTTGCCCATTATCCGGCAACATCATGAGCGCTGGGACGGTGGAGGATACCCCGATGGATTGAAGGGTGAGGAGATCCAACTCTTGGCGCGTGTATTTCAGATTGTAGACATCTATGACGCGCTTACGAATGAACGACCCTACAAAGAGGCATTGCCAATGGATAAAGTTATTGCAATCTTTGAGGAAGAGAAGCAAAAAGGATGGCGCGATCCTCAGTTGGTATCAGCTTTTTTGGCGCTCTTGCGTAATCGGCCACAGGATTTGTTAGTGCCGATACAGGCAGAGAAAGATTTGGGGGCGCAGATATTTGACGATATTGCTGCAACTGGCGTGATGGATTAGGGCGGGGCATGCAATGAAACCGAATGAGATGTTCATCAATCTGGCCTTATGGTCTGGTCTGGTTCTGTTGTTATTGATTGTTGTTGTGACATGGGTATTTCCTGATATTTTTTTGCTAAAAGCTGCATTGGTCTTGGTGTCACTAGCCTGGGTTGGCGCTATCTTTGTGGTGTGGCGCAAATATCGGGAATTTTGTGAGTCGATTTGCGCCCAGGATGCCCAACACAGCGAATTGACAAGTGAGTACGAGAAGGTTGTGGGCGATGCAGGCAGTGAGATGAGTGCGCAGGTCCATCTTTTAAAGAGTGAGTTGTGTCAAGTGCGTGACGTTCAAGGGGCCGCCATCGGCGGCCTGGTTGAGAGTTTCAAGACCCTGGAGACACAGACAAGAAACCAGGAAGCCCTGGTAACGCGTTTAATAGACCTCATCGCCAGCCAAAGCAGTGGCGGTAGTGAGAATACATTTCGCAATGAGGCAACTGATCTTGTGGAGATGTTTATCGAGAGTATTAGCACGATGAGTGACGGCAGCATGGACCTGGTTTCGAAAATGAACGAAATGAAGGAACAGATTAACCAAATCGAGAAGTTACTTGGGGAGTTCACTGGCATTAGTTCCCAGACAAATTTACTGGCGCTAAATGCTGCGATAGAGGCTGCGCGAGCAGGTGAAGCGGGACGTGGGTTTGCAGTTGTCGCTGATGAAGTGCGGGTGCTTTCGCAGCGTAGCAATGAATTTAGCGATCTGATACGCGAAAAGTACGACCATATCCGAAGCACAATGAACACCGCGAATGATATTGTCGGAGACATGGCGTCAGGTGATTTAACGCTTACTTTAAAATCCAAAGGCCGTATGGATCAGCTCATGGAGGGTATAGAACAAATAAACCAGAAGGTTGGCAGTGAATTGAAACAAGTCTCTTCATTCTCGGAAGAAATCAGCACGGGGGTAAATGTGGCATTACGCTCACTCCAATTTGAGGACATGACAAACCAGTTAATTGGGCACATGGAGCACAGGCTTGGTTCGATAGATGAGGTCACCTGTGCATTGACCAAACTGCGCAAGGATTTTGGCGTGATAAAGCGGGTTCAAACTGAAGGTCAGTCCAAAGAACGTGTGCAGCGTTTGCGGACAACACTGGACGAGACCCTTCAGATGTTAGGGGGTAAGCGACAAAGCCCCGTACATCAGGAAGGCATGGAAAGCGGCAATATCGAGATTTTTTAGCACAAGTAAGGGCATTGGAGGAATTAGATATGCCGAGAGTACTGATTGTGGACGATGAAGAGTCTGTACGGGTTATGGTGGCGGCAATGATCAAGCCCGACGGTTACAACGTGACTGAGGCAGCGAGCGGTGCGGAGGCATGTGATGCGTGTAAAGAGTCGCCTGTGGACTTGATCATAACCGATATTGTCATGCCAGAAAAAAATGGGATAGATCTGATCAGGTATGTAAAAAAAGAGTATCCAGATATTGCCGTGATTGCTATCTCAGGTGGGGGGGGTATTGAGGGCCGGTACGATTATCTCGAAATAGCCAGGTTGGTAGGTGCAGATAATATTCTGAAAAAGCCATTTGAGTTACGGGAATTGAGGTCTGCAGTATCAGAAGCAATGAAAAGTTGTGCTACGAGCGAATAAGAAATTGGAAACTTCACCCAACGGTGTGGGTTCACCTGTCTCTGCCATCCTGGTGATTGATGACGACAGACAGTTCGTAAATTACATGTCCCAGTTACCTGAATATGTGGGTTATAGCGTTCACAAGGCATCTAATGAAGAAGAATTACTAGCCACAGTCAATGAATTTATAGCTGCCGTTTGAATAATGGTTAGGGAAATTCTGATCAACTGTATTTGAACTGCTAAGACGCCAATCTCGGTGCACCCCTCAAGGAGGTGCTGAAAAGAGCCCCCTTAATAGATTCTTCCACCCCACATGGGGGTACCGAGGTCCCCCAAGGAGAGGGTTTTAATAGAAGTGCCCTAATGACGAGTTGAGGACAGTTTTCTTAAAATGCAATCGTGGAAGAATATTAGCAAGCATTTCCTACGCCTGTTCGTACCGGCAGCGGCCGTCTTTGGCTTGATTATCGGTTATCTTTATTCCTCCGGGGTCGAGAAGGAGAGGTTCGTTCTCGTAATGGCGGAGACCTTGCATGTCAACCTTGGAAAGCTAGTGATGGAGAAGGACCTGGAAGCCGCCATTGCCGATCTGAGGGTTCTTTCACAGCGCAGTGAATTCGATATAAAGGATGCGCCGCGAGATTCTCAGCCGTTGGAAAGCCTGACACACGAGTTTCTGGTTTTTGCCCAAAACAAACGGCACTACGACCAAATTCGCTTCTTGAACCAGGCTGGAAAGGAAGTCATCCGGATAAATTATGGTCCCGGGGGTCCCTACAGTGTTCCGCAAGGCCAACTGCAAGATAAAAGTGAGCGCTATTATTTTACAGGTACCATGGGCCTTAAAGAGGGCGAGATATTCATTTCTCCCATGGATTTGAATATTGAGCATGGCAAAGTGGAAAGGCCGCTTAAGCCGGTCATGCGCCTGGCCACCTCGGTGTTCTATGGCCAAACGAGGAAAAAAGGTATTGTGGTCCTTAATTACCTGGGCTCCAATCTAATACGGGGCTTTAAGGTGGCGGCATCGGACGTCGCGGATCATGCCATGCTCCTTGATGCAGACGGGTTCTGGATGTACAGCCCCCGTACGGAGTTGGAGTGGGACGCCCAGCTTGGCCACGGTCTTAGCTTCAAAAAACAGTTCCCGGAGGCCTGGGAGAGAATCACGAAAGTGGACGGGGGCCATTTCTATAATAGTGACGGGCTGTTTACTTTCGCCACGATCTACCCCTTACGGGAGGGGCGAAAGGCATTTGCCGGGGTAGCGGCTGCGGGTGGACAGGAGCCTGATGAGGTCAAAGACAAGGAATACCACTGGAAAGTCGTTGCCCACGTTCCCAGCGGAAATCTAGATGCCGCTGCGGGTGTCATTGCCATAAAGCAATTGCTGATTGCTGTGCCGTTGTTCGGATTTCTGGCGGCAAGTATCTGGTGGCTGGCGCAGGCAAGAGTGCGGCGCCATGAAATGGGGGAGGCGCTGACAAAACGTGTGCGCCAACAGGCGGCAGTAGCTGAATTGGGACAGTGCGCCCTGTCAGGCATGAGGCTTACCGTACTGATGGACACCGTGGTTGAGTATGTCACCCAGGTCCTGGAGGTGGAGTACTGCAAGATCCTGGAGTTGCTAGCCGATGGCAAGACCATGACGCTGTGCGCCGGCGTGGGATGGAAGGAGGGGCTTGTGGGCCGCGTCACTGTGGATGCCGGAATGGATTCACAAGCGGGCTATACTCTCGCCTGTAAAACCCCGGTTATTGTTCCAGACTTGTGCCAAGATACGCGCTTTACGGGTCCCCAGCTATTGCGCGACCATGGCGTGGTCAGCGGTATGAGTATCATCATCCATGGGGTGGATGGGCCATTCGGTGTTCTCGGTGTTTACACCAGTAAACGGCGGGTATTCAGTAAAGATGATGCCAATTTTCTTCAGTCAGTGGCAAACATTCTTTCCGAGACAATCGAACGCGAGTCCGCGCAAGCCCAAACACGCTTGCAGACCTCAGCCCTTAAGGCGGCGGCCGATGGCGTCGTGATTACTGACCGGAAAGGTGACATCCTATGGGTCAACCCGGCCTATACCTGTTTGACCGGTTACGGCTTAGACGAGGTGCTGGGCAAAAACCCACGGATAGTTAAGTCCGGCAAACAGGACCAGGCATTCTACAAACGGTTGTGGGACACCATACTTTCCGGCAAGACATGGCACGAAGAATTGTGGAACAAGCGCAAGGACGGCAGCCTGTATCTGGAAGAGGAAAGTATTACGCCGGTATTGGGTCAGGATGGGGAAATTGGCCACTTTATTGCAATAAAACGTGATGTCAGCGAACGTCGGCAATTGCAACGACAATTGCAACAGTCACAAAAGATGGAGTCCATTGGCCAATTAACAGGCGGCATTGCCCACGATTTCAACAACATGTTGACATCAATCATGGGCTATACAGAATTGGCGCGTGAAGAGGCGGGACAAGATGATTACGATCAAATCGAATTCTATCTTAGCGAGGTCTACAAATCGGGTAAACGGGCATGTGACCTGGTAGCACAAATGGTGGCATTCAGCCGTGGGGGTGAAGGGAAACTCGAACCACATGTGTTATCGGCTTTGATCAAGGAATCATCGAAGATGCTTGGCGTTATCATGCAAACGGGAATCAAGGTGGATCTACAATTGGATGACGAACTCACTGTAATGACAGATCCGGCGCAATTACAGCAAGTAATAGTGAATTTATGTATTAATGCACGGGATGCCATGGCAGGAAAGGGCCACCTTACTATCGGATTACAGCGAGCGAATAGCAGCGTCAAGCAGTGTCGTTCCTGTCACAAAAGGGTTGAGGGTGATTGGGTTGAGCTTTTCGTTCGTGATACCGGGGCCGGCATTCAACCGGAACAATTGGATCGGCTCTTCGATCCGTTTTACACCACCAAGGAGGTAGGCAAGGGGACAGGTATGGGCCTGTCCATGGTGCACGGGCTAATGCATGACCATGGCGGACATATAGTCGTGGAGACGGTGCCAACAGAGGGTGCCACCTTTACTTTATTGTTCCCGGCAATAGATGCTCAGGCCGATGCCGTTAACATGGAACGCAGTGCTAAAAAGGCCTCATCGAATCAAATCCTTGATGGGAACATTTTAATTGTTGATGACGAGACCTCGGTTGGGAACTTTATCGGTGAGCTGCTCAAAAGTCGTGGCTGTCAGGTCAACGTCCAAACCGATAGCCGGGCGGCACTGTCGAAATTCAAGCAGGATCCGGAGGCATTTGATCTGGTGGTGACAGACCAGATCATGCCGGGATTAACGGGTGTGGAGTTGGCGCAGTCATTATTAGAGATTTGCCCGGAGCTGCCGGTGGTTTTATGTACGGGTTATAGCGAACATATTGGCGAGGCCAGGGCCAAATCGTTTGGGATCAGCGGTTATATCAACAAGCCGATAGAAGCCGATGAATTTCTGGGATTAGTGGGAAGTCTGCTCAAACCTGCTTTGTCGTAAGACCGATGTCAACGGGCGAAATGTGGATCTATGGCTGTGGAATAAATTGGTACAAGGGAGCAAGCAGATAGCGGGCCCATGAGAATACACTTGAAAAACGGACTGAAATTGTGGCCCATGGTTGGCGCGTCAGGCGCGATTATACTCGCTGTTCTGGGATTGGTGGGGTATTTCCCCGGCATGGGCTTGCTCGGCAGTATCAGGGAGGGCTACATCCCTATGGCGCCCAGTACGGCCGTCAGTTTCATTGTTCTTGGTTTTACCCTGCTGGGTTTCAATGTCAGGCAGCACTCCAGAATAAAAGTAATTATTCCTCTACTAGCCACTTTGCTGGTAGCTCTCTTCGGGATACTGGAAGTCGCTGGATACTTCAGCGGAATAGATCTCAATTTTGAAGATACGCTTGTGCCTGTTGCCGGTGAGCTTAATGGGGTTCCCATCGCACGCATGTCTCCCGCCACGGGGACGGCATTTTTTCTTTCAGGTATTGCTACATTCTTTCTTATCCTTCATCAGAAATTTCCAAACCGCAACACGCTGATTGAATATTTTGCAGGTGGACTGGGTTTTCTCGTGTTTCTAATCAGTTTTGTCTTTTTCCTGGCCTATCTCTATGGAACACCACTGCTTTATGAGCTTGGCGAGACTGTCCCCATGGCGCTGACCACAGCATTGGGTTTTGCATTCTTGTCCATTTCTGTCCTGAGCGCCGAAAGAAATACTTTTCCTCTACGCCTCTTAATAGGGCCTTCTACGCGAAGCTACCTGCTGCGCTTTATTCTTCCCCTGTCGGTATTATCAGTTACGTTTGGCGGGGGAGTAGTTCTCCTGCTCGCGCAAACGACAAAAGTTAATCCGGCGATGATATCGGCAGCTTTGACAGTATTTATAGTTATTGTCACAGGATTTGTTGCAACATGGATATCCCGGCATATGGGCAACAAAATTGACAAGGTGGAAGAGGCTTTGCGTAATTCTGAAGAGAGGCTACGTAAAATATTTCAAAGCTCACCCATTTGCATTGCGATAACCAATTTGGCGTCGGGCAAAATATTGGATGTCAATCAGGCCTTTGAACAGGGCTTTGGTTATTCCAAAGAGGAAGTTATAGGTGTGAACACGAAAGAACTTGGTATCTGGAAAAACTGGGAAGACCGGGAGCGTGTAGTGATGTTGCTCATAAAGCAAGGATTTGCTCATGCCCCAGAAATAGAATTTATCAGAAAATCAGGTGAAATAGCCATTATAGATGTTTATTTCTCTCTCATTGTCGTGGGTGACGAGGAATGCGTGTTGTCTAACTTTTTAGATATTACTGAACGAAAATGGGCAGAACGAAAATTCGGGGCCATGTTCGACGCCATTCCAGATGCAGCGATATTTGCTGACAAGCA
>DRJZ01000065.1 GCA_011052015.1 Acidiferrobacteraceae bacterium
CGCCAATCTTATTATCGTTAATTCCTATTATTTAAATAGATTTAAACGATTTTACCTATCTGGCTTCAGGCCCGATAATTCTCCCCGCAGCTAGAATCCACTCTGACAGAAAGGAGATAAACCATGCTTGATAATCGCGAAGGCCAAAATGTACCCCAGGTCACTTTCCGTACCCGTCGTGACCACGAATGGGTAGACATGACCACTGATGAAGTATTCAAGAACAAAACCGTTGTGGTGTTTTCACTACCGGGGGCCTTTACCCCAACATGTTCATCCACTCACGTGCCACGTTATAACCAACTGACCCCCACATTCAAACAGCACGGTATTGATGAGGTGATTTGTATTTCCGTAAATGATGCCTTTGTCATGAATGAATGGCGCAACGAACAGAAGGCCACCAATATAACCTTCATGCCAGATGGTAACGGTGACTTCAGCCGCGGCATGGGCATGCTGGTATCAAAAGATGACCTGGGTTTTGGTGACCGTTCCTGGCGCTACTCCATGTTGGTAAAGGATGGTGTCATCGAAAAGATGTTCATCGAACCCGATGTGCCAGGCGATCCCTTTGAGGTCTCCGATGCAGACACCATGCTGACCTACGTTGCACCGAATGCCTCCAAGCCGCTAGACGTTACTATGTTCAGCCGCGAAGGTTGCTCATACTGCGTACGCGCCAAGGGCCTGCTGCGGGATGCCGGTATTCAGTTTGAAGAGTTGGTGCTAAACCGTGACTTCAGCGAATCCACTATCCGTGCAATCTCGGATATGTCCACCGTGCCACAAGTATTCATCAACGGTGATCGCATCGGTGGTTCAGAAGAACTGGAGCAATATCTGAACAAGTCGCGAGCGGCATAACCATCCCCTTTCCGCACGCATCTCCATGTCTGAGTTAGGGGATACGTTCTTGGATGATCAGCGTAACCACTTGATTCTGCCCTGGGGTGGCCGGGATGACCGGGGTGCGTAGGTCCCCGGACTGGGGTGTGGCATTGCCCGATCTGGAAATCCGGGCACCGATGTATACCCTGGCGTGATTGGAAATCCGCATGGTGGGAATAATCGCCATGGAGTCGTCCAGTGTGACCTGTAACGGCAGGTCTTTTACTTGCCGACGAATTACGGCCAGGGGCATGGGTGGCCCTTTTGCGGCGCGGGCAAAAACAAATACGGTATCAGTGGGCGCCATCTCGTCCTTAAACCTGGGATCAAGGCTTACATTTACGTTGACCAACTTGCCAGGCCCTATTTGGGGACGGGTTGCCGTTGCCGGTTTTTTCTTGCTGGCATCGATCCGCTGTTGTGCATGCGCGATCAGGCCCTGAACCTCCGCAGTGGTTTTGGGGTCGTCAACCAACAGTGGTAACAAACGATGCCAAGACTTGATCGCCTTCTTATTCTCGCCCAGCTGATAATGCGCCATACCTGAAAGCCAAAGGGCGGCGGGATTTTTGGGACGTTGCACCAATATCTTCTTGATCAGTTCGAACGGCTTGCCAGCGAGTTGGCCATTGTTTGACATCGCCAGGGCATTGGCATAGTTCAACAAAAGCTCAGGTTGATCACCCAGCAATGCATGAGCCTTTTCCAGGGCACTGGTGGCATCAACAAACCGGCGCGTTGCCAGATAGGTCCTACCCAGCATCAACCAAGCGTTCGCGTCAGTGGGTTGGGCTCGCAGGCGTTCCACCAATCGTTGGGTCATGGCTTCTACTGACGGTAACGGGGACGACGACCGGGCAGTGGAGTCCGGGCTATCAATGGCCTCGGGAACCCCCAAATACAAATAAAGCCCCACCGCCAGGACCGGCACGGCAAGACCGATCAAAACCACCGGCCATCGGCTACCCAAGGTAATACCTGTTCCAATATCACTATCGTCTTCAGCGACGTCGTTAAGCAACACGCGCTCCACCTCGGCCTGGGCTTGCTCGAATTGCACCTGGGTAATCAGGCCATGACTCAGGTCCGCTTCGAGCTCGGCGAAATGCTCGCGGGCAATGTGGACGTTCTCACGACCACGATCGAGTTCGACTATCCGCTTACGGCCAAGCAGTGTCGGCAGGACCAACAATAAGGCGGCCGCAACCATGACGGCGGCAATTATCCAAAAGATAATCATAGGCTGTCGTCGTTGCCGTCTAGCAACTGTCGAGCACGTGCGTGTTCCTGCTCGCTAAGCTCAGTGACCGCTTTGTGTCCCTGGCGACGTATAAAAATGATCAGAATCAATATCCCAAAAACCAGAATGAGGAACGGACCAATCCACAGCAACGCGGTACTCAATTTAAACGGCGGGCGGTAAAGAACGAAGTCGCCATAACGCGCAACCATATAGGCCACAACCTGTTTGTCGTCTGCCCCCTTTAGCAGCATCTCATGGATCTGCCGACGCAGATCCTTGGCCAGATCGGCATTGGAATCGGCCAGGTTCTGGTTCTGGCACACCAGACACCGCAATTCGCTAATCAGTTTTTTATAGCGTTGCTCTTGCGCGGAATTCGCAAAGGAATACACCTCCACCGCCGCCTGCACGGACAGAACCCAACAACAAAAAACAGCGAAGACCAGCCTCTTCATTCGGGTTCGCTCTTGAGCTTTCGAACCAGAGGCAGAATATTCTGTTGCAGCTTGTCAGCGGTTAAAGGACCAACATGCTTAAGACGTATGATACCTTGCTTGTCGATGACAAAGGTCTCGGGTACACCGTACACACCCCAGTCGATGCCAACGCGGCCATCCGTATCCGCCGCGATGACGGTATACGGATCGCCCAATTGCCGCAACCATGGCTTGGCATCATCGGCCTTGTCTTTGTAATTGAGTCCCAGGATATCAACCTCGCCGGTACCCGCCAGGGCCATCAATAATGGGTGCTCTTGACGACAAGCCGTACACCACGATGCCCACACGTTGAGCAACCACACCTTACCCTTGAAGTCCGTCGGGCTCACCATGGTCTGTGGGTCGTTCAGTTGTGGCAATGTGAACGCTGGCGCTGGCTTATTGATCAAGGGTGATGGCACATAACGTGGGTCCAGACTGAGGCCAATGCCGAGAAAAATAACCAGTATGATAAAGATCCCTAACGGAACCATGTAACGGTTCACGATGCAACTCCCACGGTGGCGCCACCCTTTGCCAGGTTCACCGCCTTTTGCGCACGCCGAGCCGCCAGACGGTAACGCCGGTCGGTGGCGGCAAGCAGTCCACCGAGGGCCATAAAGACCGCGCCCATCCATATCCAGCGGATAAAGGGTTTGTGATACAAACGCAGACTCCAGGCGCCGTCCTGCCCCAGGGGCTCGCCCAGGGCAACAAATAGGTCACGGGTCAGTCCGGCATCAATCGCCGCCTCGGTCATGGGCTGGCGCTGTACGCGGTAGATGCGTTTCTGCGGCGCCATGACGGCGATCTGCTCACCGTCTCGCCACACCCGAACCTTGCCCTCATCGGCACGGAAGTTAGCCCCCCGTACTTGGCGCACACCATCAAACTGAAAGCGATAGCCCCCAAGTTCATAGGACTCCCCCGGGACCAGACGCACATCTTTCTCCAAGCTATAGATGCTGGTCAGGGTAATGCCGACAATGAACACCGCCACACCCAAGTGCGCGGTGGTCATGCCGTAAAAACCACGAGGGATGGAGACCAAGGCGGCCCATTTGCGTTCCTTGTTGGCAACACGTTCATAAAGACCATACAGGGCCGAGGTCAGCACCCAAACCGCCAGCACCATGCCGGCGGCGGCCTGCCAGGCGAAATATGGCATAACAATCGCCGGATAGACAATACCGAAAACCAGGCTAACCCCCAAGGCCCAACGTAACCGGTACACGAGACCGGCCAGCCGATCCTGTTTCCAGCGGGCCAGGGCACCGAGGCCCACCAAAGCAGCCAGTGGTGCAGTAAGGGGAATAAATACACTATTAAAATAGGGCGGCCCAACCGAGATCTTGCCGACGCCCAAGGCGTCCAGCACCAGAGGATAGAGGGTGCCCAACAGAATGCTGCACGCGGCCACCACCAGGATCACATTATTCAGCAACAGTGCGGTCTCTCGGGACACCAACTCGAAATGACCCCCGCTACGGATCTGCGGTGCACGCCAAGTGTAAAGCAGCAAGGAGCCACCGATCACGACACCCAGATAGGCGAGGATGAAAATGCCACGGGTGGGATCGCTGGCAAAGGCATGTACCGAGGTCAAAACGCCGGAACGCACCAGAAACGTACCGAGTAGGCTCAATGAGAAGGCAAAGATCGCCAGCAACACGGTCCATGCCTTGAATGCGCCGCGTTTCTCCGTCACCGCCAGGGAGTGTATGAGCGCGGTGCCCACCAGCCACGGCATAAAAGACGCGTTCTCCACCGGGTCCCAGAACCACCAGCCGCCCCAACCCAGTTCATAATAGGCCCACCAACTGCCCAGTGCGATACCTGCGGTAAGAAACATCCAGGCCACATTGGTCCACGGCCGTGACCATCGTGCCCATGCCGTGTCCAACCGGCCACTGAGCATGGCCGCAATAGCAAAGGCGAAGGCCACGGAAAATCCCACATAGCCCATGTAGAGCATGGGCGGATGCAGGGCCATGCCGAGATCCTGTAGCAACGGATTCAGATCAGCGCCCTCCAGGGGCGCGGGGAACTGGCGCTCGAAAGGATTGGAGGTCAGCAACATGAATAACAGAAAGCCGACGCTCACCATGCCCATCACACCGATAATCCGCGCCACCATGGCTTCCGGCATGCCCCGGCTGAACAAGGTGACGGCCCCGGTCCAGAGCGACAGCACAAACGCCCATAGCAGCAGGGACCCTTCGTGGGAACCCCACACCCCCGAAATCCGATACAACAGGGGCAAGGCGGTGTTTGAGTTGCGCGCCACATAGGTGACCGAGAAGTCATGTGTGATAAAGGCATAGGTCAAACAGGCGTACGCAATCAGCATGAACAACAATTGGGCGCGGGCCACGGGCCGGGCCACGGCGATCCAGCCGGAAATGCCCCGTTGTGCGCCGACCACGGGCAGGATGGCCTGCATCACCGCCAGGACCAGGGCCAGAATCAGCGCAAACTGGCCCAACTCAGGGATCATTGGCCTTTCCTGGTTTGCCGTCAGCCGCCGTTTTCATCACACCGGCTACTTCCGGCGGCATATAATTCTCGTCATGTTTGGCAAGCACTTGGTCGGCAACGAACACGCCGCCCTCCCCCAGCCGACCCTTGGCCACAACCCCCTGGCCTTCGCGGAAAAGGTCCGGCAGGATGCCTGTATGCTGCACAGTCACCACTTTTACATTGTCTGTAAGCTTGAAGTGCACTGTCAGAGTGCCCTGGGTGCGCTGGACACTACCCTTGACCACCATGCCACCGAGACGAAACACATGGTTATCCGGCGCCTTACCTGCCACCACTTCACTTGGTGAAAAGAAGAACATCATGTTCTGATTAAATGCATTGAGGGCAAAACCAGCGGCCGCTGAAATACCCATGACCATCAAAATAATAAGATAGAGTCTTCGTTTCCGCACCGGGTTCATAAGTTACGCCTCTGCCGCCTGACCCTGCGGGCGATCCTGTTTAGCTGTTTGTGGTGTTGCTGCATGGGCAACAGGATGTTGATGAGCAAGACCACCAGGGTGATACCGTAGGCGGTCCAAACGTAAAAGGCGTAACCGCCCATATGGAAGAATTCGGATAGGGTCATGATTTGCCCTTCACCCTTTCAGTCACCAGTTCAGCCGCCCAGGCGCTGTTCCGCTCCCGCACCAGCAGTTCACAACGGGCGCGCAATAATACCGCGATCGCATAGTAGAGTTTGAATGCCAGCGCCATCAACAACAGTGGGACCAACATGCTGACATGGATGGACGGCGCATCAAACTTGGTCACCGTTGGCCCCTGATGCAATGTATTCCACCACTCCACCGAATAGTGGATGATAGGTATGTTGACCACCCCCACCAGCGCCAGTATCGCTGCCGCACGTGATGCATTGCGTTTGTCCTCAATAGCGCCATACAGGGCAATGACCCCAAGGTACAAAAATAGCAGTAATAATTCCGATGTGAGCCTGGCATCCCATACCCACCAGGCGCCCCACATGGGTTTGCCCCACAGTGAACCGGTGACCAGCGCGAGAAAAGCGAATGCAGCGCCGATTGGTGCACTGCTTATGGAGATGATTTCGGCGAGCTTGATATGCCATACCAAGCCGACAACACCGGCAGCGGCCATGACCATATAGATAAACAAAGACATCCATGCGCTCGGCACGTGTATATAGATGATCCGGTAGCTGTCACCTTGTTGATAATCCGTTGGCGCCATCACCAGACCGCCATACAACCCGGCCAGCAGCAGAACGATGCAAGCCGCGCTCAACCAGGGCAACAGGCTGGTGGAGAAGCTGTAGAAGCGAGGCGCTGAACCCAATTGGTGTAAGTATCGAATCATAGCCCTAGTTCATGCTGACCCGCAGTGCCGCAGCAACCGCCGGTGGCGCCAGGGTGATCGCCCCGGCCAAAAACGCGGCCAGCATGGAAAGCTGGCCCACCACCGGGATGCCGGCAGTGCTGGTCTCCACCGCACTCGTGGCGAAAATCAACACCGGTACATACAGGGGCAACACCAACAGGGAAAGGATCACCCCACCCCTGCGCAGACCGACGGTGAGCGCCACGGCGATAGCACCGATCAGGCTCAGCACCGGTGTGCCCAGGGCGAGGGTGATCATGAGCGTGGCCATCGCCCCACTCGGCAGACCCAGCAGGACACCGAGCAGTGGCGCCACCAACAACAGGGGCACCCCCGTTATCAACCAGTGCGCCGCAACCTTGGATAGCACTAAAATGGCAAGCGGATGCTCGGTAATCAGAAATTGCTCGAGAGACCCATCCTCAAAATCCGAGCGGAAGATGCTGTCGAGGGACAACACTGCCGCCAATAGCGCCGCCACCCAAATTACCCCGGGGGCCATTGACTTCAACAATTGGGATTCCGCGCCCAAACCCAAAGCAAACAGAGTAATAACCAGGACAAAAAATAACGGCGGATTGGCCGCCTCGGCACGATGACGAAACGCCAGCAGCAGGTCGCGCCGAAACAACTGGTAAAACGCGTTGGATAAGGATGTCTGGTTCATGTGGACAGGTGAATATATTGCAATTCTGGACCCTCAAATACCACATCTTGGTGGGATGTAAACGCGACCATACCCCCTGACGCAGTATGCTTTTCTATCATGGTCTTGAAGATATCTACTCCATCCTTATCCAAAGCGGTGAACGGTTCATCGACTATCCATAGACGATGGCGGGTAACCAATAGACGGGCTAGGGCGATGCGGCGGCGCTGACCTGCTGACAGGCTCTGGGCAAAAACATCCTCAAAACCACCCAGACCCACCTGTTCCAGGGCCTCCTCCGGTCCAATATCGTTTGCTGTACCCAGCGCCTTGGCAATGGCCAGGTTCTCCATCGCGGTCAAATCCCTTTTTACACCGTCCATATGGCCAATGTAGGCCAAATGGCGAAAATACTGGCCCCCCAACTTGTCGATTGGATCACCACACCAATGAATTGTTCCCTCATCCTGCATTCGAATACCGCAAAGAATACGCAGCAGGGATGTTTTGCCACTGCCATTGCGGCCTTCTATCACCAGCACTTGATGGGGCCGAAGATCAAATTCCAGTTCACTGAAGAGTATACGATCATCCCGAATACACGACAGGCCATGGGCCTCTAGGGAGATATCTTGTTCCAATCCCATGCGATATTGCCATTACTAACTATGTGTGAATTTGCACTTACAGGGCACTTCTATTGATTGGTAACGCCTTTTACACCACAAGAAGACACCGAGGCCCCTCCAGGAGAAGGTTGGGATGAGGGGATAATAGAAATCAGTGCCTTAGCTTTGTTTGCTCCCCTCACCCTAGCCCTCTCCCGGAGGGAGAGGGGATTAAATGTTCCTTAAAATATATAGCATACCGGTAGATGCGCATTCATTCGCACAAAGAAATTGACGAGCAATTTAGAATCCAAGCTCCTCTACCAGTGCCACCAGATCGGCAAAACTGGCTGATTCCAGTTTGTTGATCAGTGCTTCTCTGTCCGTGTCCTCAATCTCAAAATCGGCATCACGCACCTCGTCAGCCAGTTCATGAATTTCAAGGGTCGACATATAACCCATCTGGCATATCCAGATCAGACAATCCCGCTCCGCACCAATCAATTTAATGTGGCTATGCTGTTTTATGATCTCCATGTAGCGTTCTGCGACACGATTTATTTTGCCGCTGATTGCCAGGGTGTTTTTTTCGTTCTCGGTAAGAACAGCGAGCGGTGGACCAAAATAGATCTTGGTTTTTTTGTTCATGTACAGACGACTTCTAGACCCAATTTGGGGATACTAGCACCCCTGTTATTATCCATCCAGGCATCCTTAGCCACATGCCTGCCGTTTAATCCTGAGTAAAATATACGGGATTAGTTTTGTTTTCACCTATTTTGAGTCTTATTGACCAGGGTCAATTACTCATTGTATCGTTATGCCTAGTATCCGTGCGTCAATAGGACTATGGAATTGCCTGAATATATAGGCCTTTTCAACACCAACGTTAACGTGTATTACCCGAATATTAGGGAGTGAACCGTGACCGATAAGAAAATACCCGTCAAACAACCTGCCAATCAACAGGCCTGTTCCGGTAACCCGGGGTCATCGCAGGCATGCCATGCTCCTGATGACAATATCTCGGCATCGCGCCGGGGATTTGTCAAGAATATGGGTGGCCTGACTGCGACATCGCTCATGGGAACAGCAGCGTTACTGACCAACTCCGATGACGCACAGGCCAATACTGAATGGGCCGAGTGGTTTCAGGGCAACTATCGCCTCATGACCGATGGAGAAAAGGCCAAGGCCGTGGCCCGTCTCGAACGGCGTTATTCCAGCGAATACAGTAAAAAGGTGACTGTGGATTCAGCGCCGGCGAAGGATGGCGTCTTGTTCGGTTATGCCTTGAATATTCAAAAATGTATCGGTTGTCGGCGTTGCGTCAAGGCATGCGTTAAGGAAAACAACCAGTCACAGAGCGACAAGCAAGAGACCGAATGGATCCGGGTCCTGAAGATGGAGAAGGGCGAGTTCACTGTTGATAAAATGAATGATGGCTACCCAGGTGGTTATGGTGTTCAGGTAGGTGGCAACGCCTACAGCGCCTCAGGTGTGGTCCTGGAGGGTGAGCACTATTACGAACCAAAAAAGGTTCCGGAGGAAGACGCCTTCTACATGCCCATCGCCTGTATGCAATGCGAAAAGCCACCTTGCGTCAAGGTGTGCCCGGTCAGAGCCACCTATCGAGAACCCGATGGTATCGTGGTGATCGATTATAACTGGTGTATCGGCTGCCGCATGTGCATCGCTGCCTGCCCCTATTGGGCCAGAAGGTTCAACTGGGGAAAACCCGCACTCCCCAAAAAGGATATGAACCCCAAGACCCACTACCTGGGCAACCGGCCACGCATGAAAGGGGTGACAGAGAAATGCACATTCTGCATCCAGCGAGTACGAAAAGGCAGGTATCCCGCCTGTGTTGAAGTGTGCCCTGTGGGCGCCAGGAAATTTGGCAATCTGCTGGACCCGGAAAGTGAAGTGAGAAGGATATTGGCGAAGAAACGTGTCTTCAGGTTAAAGGTTGAGGCCAATACCTACCCCAAATTCTTCTACTATATTGATTGAGGCGCCGCGCAATGAAAAAGATAACTAAATTTACTACGGACTATCTCGTATACGTGGCCAAAGGCAGCCCTAAGTTCTATGGCTGGCTCGCATTTCTCGGGGCCTTTGTTTTGTTCTGGGCCTATGGTAACTACCGGCAGCTAACCGAAGGCATGATCATCACTGGCCTGACCGACCAGGTGAGTTGGGGATTGTACCTAGCAAACTTTGTGTTCCTGGTGGGGGTCGCGGCCGGGGCCGTGACCATTATTTTTCCGGCTTACGTCTATAAACACAAGGCCCTGCATGAAGTTGCGGTGTTGGGCGAGATGTTAGCCATCGCTGCAGTCGTGATGTGTCTGTTGTTTGTCGTTAATCATATGGGACGGCCGGATCGACTATGGCACATGATCCCCTATCTCGGCATATTCAACTGGCCCAACTCCATGCTGGACTGGGACGTACTTGTGCTTACTGGTTATCTCATTCTAAACATAGTGGGTGGCTTCTATTTTCTCTACAAGAAATACAATGACGAGGCGCTGAACAAAAAATTCTATCTACCGCTTATCTATATTGCCATCGTATGGGCCCTGAGCATCCATACGGTAACGGCATTTTTGATCAACACCATGCCCGCCCGCCCCATGTGGCATACCGGCATGATGCCTATCCGGTTTATTATCACCGCCTTCGCCGCAGGCCCGTCGTTGATCATCATTGTTTTCCTGACGATCAGGAAAAATACCAAACTCTGGATCCAGGACGAAGCTATCGACATGCTATCGACGATCGTGGTCTGGTGTCTGGGCATCGCCCTGTTCCTGACCATGTCTGAGGTTGTCACGGAACTGTACCATCCAACAGAACATTCAGCGGGTCTGTCGTACCTGATGTTTGGTTATCACGGTTTAACTAAGCTTGTGCCATGGTTCTGGGGGTCGCTCGTTGCCATGATTGCCGCCTTCGTCATGCTCCTGATACCCAGCGTCAGAAAAGACTATGGAAAGCTCCAGATCGCCGCTGTGCTGGCATTTCTCGGTATTTGGGTCGAGAAAGGAATGGGACTAATGATCCCCGGATCCATTCCCTCACCGATTGGCGAGTTCACCGAGTACTCTCCGACCTTAATTGAGATATTCAATAGTTTTGGAAACTGGGCAATCGGTTTCATCGTGCTCACCGTATTGCTAAAAGGAGCGATAGGGGTTCTTCTTGGTGATATCAAATATGCAAATGATTGAGCGAGAAATAATGATGTCGGCCAAGCATGGTTTCAGATGTTCAGGAATTTCAGGTGAGAAAACAATCATGAAAAAAATTCAACGCATAACGATTTTATTTACCTTGTTGGCCATGCCGCCGATTGTCTTTGCCGAAACCCCAGCTGCGCCGGTGGCGGCTGCACCGGCCAAGCCGACCGTCTGCTTTGAAAGCCGCAAGGGAAGCTCCGAAGTGACTCAACGTGAAATTGGAGAAGACCTGCCTAATGTCAAGTGTTCTCCTACCACAGGTGCAGTCTTGTGGTGGGGCGATCCCTACGATGACACCGTACCTATGGGCGATATGCCTATAGAGGCGGACTACACTAAGGGTGAGGCTGTGGTAAAATCGCGTTCGAAGAGAATGACGCTATTACCCATTTGTGGGGTTGCCTGCCACAACGGCACCTATCCACCGTGGCCAAAAGACAAGAACCCACGTAAACTGACCATGCATACGGATCTTGTGCCTGATTCGCTCAATCTTCAACATGGCCGGGGCGCAATCTGGTGTCTCGATTGTCATAATGCCAAAAAACGCAATAAATTTATTGATAACTTCGGTGGCGAGATCAGTTTTGATCAACCACAAAAGTTATGTGGTAAATGCCATGGCCCCGTCTATCGGGACTGGCGCGAGGGTATTCACGGCAAACGCATCGGAGAATGGGCCAGAAATGGCAAAAAGCGCTGGTTCGTTTGTACCGAATGTCATAATCCACACGATGTGCAGCATGGCGCCAGAAATAGCGGTTTCAAAAAGCTTGCGCCCGAGCCCGCCCCGATATTACCCAAGGGCCTGAAAAACGCGAATCATGAACGGCATAAATCAGAAGCTAGTCACTAGTTTCTCATGGGCACTTCTATTAATCCCCTCCGGCGAGGGTGAGGGGATAAAAAAGATAAGCTATTGATTTTAATATCCCCCCATCTTAATCTCCTCCCTGAGGGACTTCGGTGTGCCCCTTGTTGGGTAGAAGGAATTAATAAAAGCCCTTATCTCAAAGACAAAACAAATGTAGGTGTACGCAATGGAACATGTAAGTGAATTAGATAAATTCTCGGGACGGGAAATTGCCCGTGAACAGGCCTTCTCAGAAATTTGGTCAAAAGAGATCAATAATGTATTTGCTGACGTAGCTTATTATTATGATCGCGTCAATCGTGCGGCCAGTCTTGGTATGATCGACTGGTTCAGAAGAAGTTTTGTTTCCACTATTGATTTAAAACCCAAGCAGAGGGTGCTAGACGTTTGTGCGGGCACTAATGCCGTTGGAATCGCGCTCCTGAAAAAACAACCGGATCTGGAGGTCTACGCTGTAGACAGGAGCGCTGAGATGCAAAGCGTAGGGCAGGAAAATGCGAAGGCTCGCGGGTTTCATATCGACAGCACAATCACAGATGTGCATACACTGCCTTTTCCAGACAACTATTTCGATGTTGTTACAATACAATTTGCATCACGGCATTTAAGACTCATAGAAGTCATTAGAGAAATAAAGCGGGTCTTAAAGCCAGGCGGCCACTTTTATCATAGCGATATGCTGCGGCCTAGCAACAAGATAGTGGCAAAGGCCTATTTTGCCTATCTGACAGCATGTGTATCAGTCGTGGCCTGGATGTTTAAGAGCAACCAATATGCCCTGGGTTGTAAAAAATATTTCGTAGATGCACTGAAGATGTTTTACTCCCCGGAAGAAATGAGCCAACTGTTATTTGACCAGGGATTCACAACAGTCACCAGCAAGTCGCTGCTTGGCGGTGTGGTTGGCTCGCATAAGGCACTGAGTGCGGCATAGGGTCTTTGTTGCCTTTCGCCGCAGAGTGCTCATAAAAAAAGACGGGCGTTAGTGCGACCGCTAAAAATAGATACTTCTTTAGCACCTTGTTCCCACGCTCCCGCGTGGGAATGCATATGTTTGGCTCGGTAGGGTATGGGTTCCCACGCGGGAGCGTGGGAACCAGAGAACTCTTGAGTGCGCCCGCCAAAATAGATATTTCTTTGTGATGCGGTTTTAGAGGTTGTAACCGGTCTCATCGTGAAGCACCAGATCCAGACCTTCGGTCTCTTGATCTTCGTTGACCCGTAGACCGATAAGTGCATCGATAAGCTTGAAGATAGCGAAACTCATCACCCCACACCAGACCACAGTAACCACCACACCAATAAACTGGACCATGACCTGACTGCCCATGTCCATACCGTCGGCATAACCCACGCCACCCAGGCTAGCAGCAATAAACACCCCGGCAAGCAGGGTGCCCAAAATACCGCCTACACCATGGACAGGAAAGACATCCAGAGAGTCATCAATCTTGAGGCTACGTTTCATAAAGTTGGTGGCATTGAAGCACAACACACCGGCTGCAATCCCGATGAACAAAGCCCCCATGGGGCCCACAAATCCAGAGGCCGGGGTGATGGTGCCCAGACCAGCCACCATACCGGTGACAATACCTAGTACGCTGGGTTTGCCGTAACGGACCCACTCACTCACCATCCACGCCAAAGAGCCTGCGGCAGCGCCTATGTGCGTCACCAACATGGCCATACCCGCAGAACCACCCGCAGTAAGGGCGCTACCGGCGTTAAACCCGAACCAGCCCACCCACAGCATGGCTGCACCTGCGACCACCATGCTCATATTATGGGGCGGCATGGCCATGCTCGGGAACCCCTTACGCCGCCCCATAACCAAAGCCGCCATCAAGGCGGCTACGCCCGCATTGATATGGACTACGGTGCCGCCGGCGAAATCCAGCAGCCCCATTTCGCTTAGCCAACCACCACCCCATACCCAATGAGCAACGGGAAAGTAGACCAGGGTCGCCCACAACACGGTAAACCAAAGCATGGCGGAAAACTTCATGCGTTCGGCAAAGCCTCCCACCACCAAGGCGGGGGTAATAATGGCAAAGGTCATCTGGAACATGGAAAATACAGATTCAGGCACTGTGGGTGCTGCAGCACTAATGGAGTCCACTGTGACACCGGACATGAATAGTTTTTCCAAGCCTCCAATCACACTTTGAAAATCTCCGCCGTTCCCAAAGGCCAAACCATAACCATAGATGATCCATAACATGGTCATCACACAGGTGATGGTAAAAATTTGCATCAACACCGACAGCACGTTCTTGCTACGCACCAATCCGGCGTAAAAGAAGGCCAGCCCTGGAATAGTCATGAACAGAACCAGGACAGTTGAGGTCAATAGCCAAGCGGTATCGCCACTATCCAGTTTAGCGTCCTGCGCCCATCCCCACTCCGGCAACAGACCTACGACCACCCCCAATAGAAACACCGATAGCCATTTGCTATTCGTTTTATTCATTGTCTCCTCCTAACACTCGTAGTGTGCGCTACAGCGCATCTTTGCCGGATTCACCTGTACGGATGCGTACGACCTGTGATAGCTCATAGACAAAAATCTTGCCGTCACCGATCTTGCCGGTCTTGGCCGCACCGACAATAGCCTCAATCACTTGATCTACCCTGTCGGCATCAACAGCCAATTCGAGCTTGATCTTGGGCAAGAAGTCCACCACATACTCCGCCCCGCGGTATAGCTCCGTGTGTCCCTTTTGGCGGCCAAATCCCTTTACTTCAGTCACAGTCATGCCTTGTATACCGATGTCGGCCAGCGCGTCGCGCACATCATCAAGCCGAAACGGTTTTATTATTGCGGTCACTAGTTTCATTATTTCCTCCTAAGGATTTTTTTATTCACCCGCCACATCGCTCTACGGCACGATGTTGGAGTCGCCTTGGCCGAAGTACAATACCGTATACCGGCGCCCAGAACCAAGCGCCCAAGTGGGGAAAATAGGAATTTGGGAAGAGAACCCCTGAATCAGGGGCTGACATGCCACTCCCAGCTCAATAGCCAAGAAGGCTGGGGTTTATTAGGTGATATTTTAACCCGCCGAGCGCCGAACCCAGGGCGTGTCGGACCAGGACACCCGCGGATGAACCGCATCCCGGGTAATAACGATGTTCATTCCCAAAAGGCTGGCAAGGTCATCAACGCTACCATTTTGCTCCAGGGTATTGCGCAAACGATTCAGATGCTCGTCGCTAATATAGAGCAAGTTAGGCATATGCCCGTGACGTCTCTCAAAATCACCCACAACGGAGTAGATATAACTCAACATAGCTATCTCCTGTAGCCTGGACAACCGTATGGGCATCACCCTAGGTTTGATCGTGACCCAAAACAGCCGCCCTCACTGTATCTATCGGCATTTTCATACCAAAGCTTAAGGGTCAACGTGAGTCCTTACCCCTATACCTATTGAGGCTGCGCAAAAAACAGGCCCATTCATACAGCGAAACGTTCAAAACTCGCCAGTACGATGACTGCCGGGGTATCTGCTATAATCCCGCCACATCATTAAACTGATAGATCATTAGGGGCGGTAGCTCAGCTGGGAGAGCATCGCGTTCGCAATGCGAAGGTCGGGAGTTCGATCCTCCTCCGCTCCACCATTTCGGCATCCAGCAACATCCCATACGGTCCAAAAACTTCCATAAACACCTGATTATTCAACC
Organism: Acidiferrobacteraceae bacterium; assembly: GCA_011052015.1. Classification (GTDB taxonomy): domain Bacteria; phylum Pseudomonadota; class Gammaproteobacteria; order HyVt-429; family HyVt-429; genus HyVt-429. The sequence continues at coordinate 15,556 of DRJZ01000065.1, forward strand.
TTTCTCGTCCACCTAGGTCTCATGCCTCCTCTTGCAATCCGCAACGCAAAGCCGGGCGCAAAACCAGTCAAACTCTACGATGAGAAGGGCCTCTTCTTGTTGATCAACACAAAGGGTGGGAAATGGTGGCGATTCAAGTACCGTTTTGAAGGCAAAGAAAAGCTTATTTCCTTGGGGGTTTACCCTGATACAGGGCTGAAAGAGGCCCGCGATAATCGAGATGAAGCGCGCAAACTGGTTGCCAAGGGTATTGATCCAGGAGAACAACGCAAAACCAACAAGCACCTACGTGCCGAAGCCAATGCCAACAGCTTCGAGGTGGTGGCTAGGGAATGGTTCTCCCAACAGACCCCTAACTGGGCGCTTAGTCATTCAACCAAAATCATTAAACGCCTCGAACGAGACATATTCCCCACACTGGGCAACAAACCCATAGCTGAGATAACCGCTCCAGACTTGCTTCGTGTTCTACGACGCATTGAGCAAAGGGGTGTCCTTGAGACCACTCACAGAGCCAAGCAAAACTGCGGCCAGATATTCCGTTATGCCATAGTAACCGGGACGGGCTGTACACGACCCATCGGCAGACCTGCGAGGCGCACTTGCCCCCTGGAAGCCCAAGCACTACGCCACCTTGACCAACTCAAGAGACGTTGGTGCGCTCCTGCGCGCAATAGATGGCTATAACGGCACGCCCG